>JAGQWL010000457.1 GCA_020437385.1 Bacteroidota bacterium | reverse complement strand
TCTGCTGTCGAGGTCGACAAACGCATCGGGGTTTGCAACAATCTCACCTTTCAGACGGCCCTCCATATGGGCCTGGTCGAGGGACCGCTTGACCATCTCGTAAAGGCCGTCATAACCTCGGGATGGAGAGATCAGACCCTGGTCGAAGAGGTCAACGAGCTGCAGGTAAATGCCTGCCTCCGAGATTGAAAACAACGTATTGAGAAAGACCCAGCGCCGATCATTCAGGTCCACGACCGTCTGGCTGTAGGTCTGTTTCTTGACATCGAGCGGCATCGCGCGGGACCCGTGGAAGGCGTACTTCACGTAGCCGAAGCGATCCGCCTTGACGACGTTTCCCAGTTCGGTGTCGATAATCAGCCCTCGCATTACGAGGTTGGGATCGAAGGAGAGCGTCGAGACCGGCCAGCCGGTGGATTCCAGTTTTTCTTTGATGTAGTCGTAGGTGCGTTCCTCCCATGCCTTCATGTGATAGTGGACCAGCGTGTAGTCCATATCGTATCCGATCGCCTGAATCTTTCGCAGGTTCAGGGTTCGATTACAGTACAAGGCGCTCTCCAGCCCGGTCTTTTGCATGCGTCGGTAGATAGGTCTCGATTCCGTGATTCGTTGCTCTTACGAGCCTATACGCGTATTTGTGCCGGACGAGACGCAGATGTGCTTGCCGTGGGCTTCGGCTGCGACTTGAAGCCAGGGGGAGTTCGCTGGAACGACGGCGATGGCGGGCGGACAAAAAAAGGTTCATCCACTTGAAATCGAGCCAGCACTTCAGCGTACTACGCGGGTCTGTCTGTGTGCGTCGGCGAACCCCAAGGGGTCCAGAGCAAGCTGTGTGCGCAACTTGGTCTGGTCGCGACCGGCTCGGCAGTCAAGCGGATGAACCAACCGGCGGTAACCGCGAGAGAGTAGGTCCATCGGCGCTCCATAATACCTCACTTATTCCCCGGTCTGAATAGGAAAATGGGATCAATTTGGCGTGGTGCTGTCGTGCCGAAGGGCGTTTTTGCCCGCTTTGAGGGTCTTTCTGAATACCCTACGCACAGATGCGTGTACGCAAGCGGAACACAGGAATAGCGCAATTCAATCTGAAGCGTGACCGAGAAGGGCGAAACAGTGGCGGCCCGTGCGCCGACGTGAGAAGGGGTGGAGCCAAGGGGAGTCGAACCCCTGACCTCTACAATGCCATTGTAGCGCTCTACCAGCTGAGCTATGGCCCCAAAAATGACACGGATAATACGGCGAAAATATGCCGTATTCCACGATGACTTGGTGAACTTGATCCGACGCGAGGCAATCGCCACTACCGGCGGGCGAACAACGCCGCAATCAGTCCGAGAAGCGCAGTATACACCGCCGACCCTATCCAGAGCGAACCCACCATTCGGTTGTTGGCCGCTCCTGCTTGAATCGCAAGGAACGCAACAAGCAGTCCGTTATGGATTATTGAGACGAGCAGTCCTCCGAGAAATGCCTGACGCGGAAGAACCGACACAATTTCGCGATCCGGCCCGGAAAACGAACCGATAACGAAGCCGAGGGTTGTCTTTAGCAGCATGTGGATTCCCCACGTGTCGAACGCGAAATCGAGGAGCAGCCCGAGAATAAACCCGCAGGTAGTTCCGAATCGTCTGCCAAACTGAAGGCCGAACCAGGCAACGAAGAGCAGAACGGCGTCCGGGCTGGCGCCGAAAATGCGGAGGCGGCTGAAGAATACAATCTGCAGCGCCACGACAAGCACACCAACTAGGGCGTAACGCGCAGCTTGTATCATCGGGAGAGGGGGACTTGGTTCGAGACCAAGTTACGAACCACCGCAATTCCCGCGCGGACTATCTCATTCGGACTCGCTTCTTGAAATCACACGTACGATTTCGTCAATGGCGCGTCGTGTTCGGGAGGCCGATGTCGTGTAGTTGTTCACGAGAATTGTAAACGCAAGTCGCTGTCCGTCCTGGCCATTCAGGTACCCGGAAAGACTCCGAACATGCTCAAGGGAACCCGTTTTGGCCTGTATGTCGATCTGACGGAGTCGCCTTTCGAGCGTGCTTTCGTGCTCCCCCGGGCTGGCAAGACTATTTCGATAGAGTTCTGCTTCGGGTTGGCTATCCATGTAATAGAGCAGGTCACCGAGCGCCCGGGCCGATACCAGGTTCTTGCGCGATAGCCCGGAGCCATCTCGGATGGACATACCGGCATGCCCAATGCCGGCTTCGTCAAGCATCTGCCGAGTACGCCGTTCACCTCCATAGGCAGATCCGCCCCATCCGTAGGTGCGAAAGACCTGCTCCGCATAATGATTGTTGCTTTCCTTGTTGATTCGCTCGATGATGCTGGAGAGCGGTTGCGAGACGATCAGTCCGAGTGTGTCGGCCCGCAGGTAATCGGGACGACCATTGGCGTCGTCGATGTCGATCGGCTCGGCCTTGACGGAAATTCCACTCTCTTCCAGCTTGCTGATGAAGGTCGAAAGCAGAAAGGTCGTCGGGTTGGCCACCGGGATCTCCAGGGTTCCTCGGTAGCGTCTTGAAACAGCGCCCTCAAGGGAAAGTGATTCTTTTCCCAGAGGACGAACGACATTGATTCTTCTGCCACGCCGCCTTGAATGGGTTGAGACATCGTTCGTGATGCTGAAGTATCCGTCTGGTTCGGCCTTGATGATCGGGGCGCGTCCGGGCAGATAGCCCTCCACTCGCATTCTGATCGTGTTGTTTCGGTAGGAGATTCCTCCAACCGGGGCCGCATAGGCGTTGGTGGGTAATAGCGACACATCCCAGCCATCGCCGAACAACTCATCGTCAAAGATGTCATCGTCTCCAACGATTCGTCCTTCGATGTGTCTGACGCCGTCGGCGAAGAGTTGCCTTGCCCACGTTTCCAGCGGATCCGGATTGCCCGCCTCGAGATCCCGTCCGCCAAACGTCGGGTCGCCCGAGCCTACGATGATCAGATCACCGCGAAGCGTATCCGCTTTCCTTTCACCGACAAAAAGCAGGGGAGTCTCATACCTGTAGTCACTTCCCAGAAAGTGGAGTGCCGACGCAGTGGTGACAAGTTTCTGGTTGGAAGCGGGTATGAGCAGGTTGTCGGCATTGTGATCGTAGAGAACTGTTCCGTCGTCGACCGAGCGGACGTAGATACCCCAAAGTGCGTTCCGGTTCTCTTCCCGATTCACAATCTCGTCTATGCCGAGCGCAAGAGGTGATCGCGTGTCGCGATTGACAACTACGGACGCGACAATCGACAGTGCGCTTGAGACAAATATGAACAGGGACAGCAGAACGCTGCGATTGCTGGGCGTTCCCGCAGGAATCATGATGACGCCGGTCTTGTTGGGCTGTCGGACAGAACCTCAGGTATCAGTACCGACAGAATCCATAAAAACTAAAACGGTGGACCGCGAGCGCCTTGGCCGGCAATACGACCGCATGGGCAATCAGTCGCGGGGGACCAATATAAACGTTAGCGCTTTCGATTCGGAACCGAGTATATTGCGATCGCGTCTATCGCGTTCCACAAGCAGTTCATCGTCATGGCCAGGAAGAGCAGTCGAAATAGCAGAAAAACCGGTCAGGGCTCCGTGCTTCGGGGCTCGAAGCGATCCGGCGGGGCAATGGTTTTTGCCCGCAAGAACTACATCATTCTGCTTACCGCTGTTGCGGTCGTCGTTCTGGGCTATGTGGTGATGCGAGTGGAGAACCAGGTCGAAGGTTTCCTTTCGTTGTATGTCGGCCCGCTGCTGGTTCTCGGCGGCTACCTCGGCGTTATCTACGCGATTCTCTGGCGGGAGAAGCCAGTCGCGGCAACCGAGCGCGAATAGCGCCTGTCGCTCAGTAAAGCAGGTACGGTGCGCGCTTCCGGCGGAAGTCCGCAACCTCCTGGGCCCACGAGGCTACGATCGAGTCCGCCGATATTTTGGCATCCAGCATCTGGGCAAGACGATCGGTTCCCGCAAGTCTTCCCATTCCGGTGTTCCGGATGAACTCTGGAATTTCGGACTCCGAAGCCTGCCCGTGCATTTCCGTCAATAGCACGATTCCAGTTTCTACCGGCAATACGGCATGTTCGTCGGTAACGCGAATGCGCACGCCGTTGAGTGGGGTATCCAGCAGCTTCGGCGAAGTAGACATTCCGGGGATTGATACTGGCGTAAAAGACTCGGCACTGAAGGCGACTCCCGGTAGGTTCTTTTCGTCCAATCGCTTGACTAACGCGGCGTTGTCGATCCACGCTGCGCCGATGAGTTCGAATGGCGTTGCCGTTCCCCTGCCTTCACTCGCAGCAGTTGCTTCTACGAGGCAGGTTCCAGGATAAAGAAGGGTCATCCCGAATGCGGGAAGGTTCGGACTTGGGGCGACCCACTCCAATCCGGTGTCAGGCCAGAGCATTTGTCGCTGCCACCCGGTCATTCTGATGACCGTCAAGTCGAGGTCTCCTACATCATCGAGCCAGTTTTCGCCAACAATCATTGTCGCAAGTTCGCCGACCGTTAGACCGTGTGCGATCGGGATCGGAAAGAGTCCGACGAATGAGCTGAATCCATCCTCCCGAACATAGCCCGACACATACTCACCGCCGATCGGGTTTGGTCGATCCAGGACGACAAAAGGTGTACGTGAGCGGGCCGCTGCCTGCATCGACAGACCCATGGAAGAGATGTAAGTATAGAACCGTGCCCCGACGTCCTGGATGTCAAACAATAGAACGTCCAGACTATCCAGTATGCCGGGAGCCGGCGCGCGCTGTGATCCATAGATCGAGAAAATCGGAACTCCCGTGCGCACGTCTCGAAGGTTTTCGATGTGCTGACCGGCGTCGGCGTCGCCTCGAAATCCATGCTCGGGAGCAAAGATTGCGGTTACGTCGATGCCCCGCGACAACAACGTGTCGACCAGATGCACGCCGTCTACCAGCGCTGTATGGTTCGCAATCACACCTACCCGCTTGCCGACAAGGATCGTCGGGTCATCAAGCAGGACAGCCGCCCCGGGGCGAACCGATGCGGCTGTCTTGATCGATACTGCGTCTTGAGGGATCCTCGATTCCGAAAGTCCGTCGGCCGGTCGACATCCTGCAAGGAAGGCGACGGTGGCCACTACCAACAATGAGAGCAACGCACCGGAGACCTGACGCCTGCACGCTCCCATCTTCGAATCAGCCATTAGCGACGATCTCATGTTCCGCGAAGAAATAGGCGGACTCCCGTAGACCATTCTCGATTGAGTCTGATCCGTGCGCGATGTTCTCGCCGACCGAATCCGCAAAGAGACGACGAATGGTACCTTCATCTGCATCGGCCGGATTTGTTGCTCCGATCAGCTTTCGATAATCCGCCACCGCATTATCCTTTTCCAATACCATTGGGACACAGGGGCCGCTGGACATGAAGGCTGTGAGTTCACCGAAGAACGGCCGTTCGCGGTGAACTTCGTAGAAGCCTTCTGCTTCTTCTTTGCTGAGCTTGATCAACTTCATTGCGCGAATGTGGAATCCGGCTTCCTGTATTCTGCGCGTGACTTCGCCGATCAATCCTTTTCGAACACAGTCTGGTTTCAGAATTGCGAGTGTCCTTTCTATTGCCATGTTGTTCGTCGTTACGTGATTAGATAAACAGGTGTGGGGACGACTGTTGGTCGCGCCCTGGTCAGATAGGAGTGGCGATTTGCCGGGCAACGTATTGCCCGATCAGCTTCTAAACGTGTCGTTCGGCGTGATAGGAGGATCGGACGAGCGGTCCACTTTCGACATGGCCAATTCCCTTTGCTTCGCCGATTTCCTTGTAGCGTCTGAAAAGATCGGGGTGAACGAATTCCTCTACAGGAAGATGCATGCGCGTTGGCTGCAGATACTGGCCGATCGTCATAACGTCGAGGCCGATCGAGACGAAATCGCTCATCAGCTCTTCCACCTCATCACGGGTTTCGCCGAGGCCTACCATGATGCCGCTTTTCGTTCGCAGGCCCTGATCCTTGGCGCGCTTCAATACGTCGAGTGACCGTTGATAGTTTGCCTGAGGGCGAACTCTTTTGTAGAGCCTGGGAACCGTCTCCACATTGTGGTTGAGCAACTCGGGACGCGCGTCGAGTACGATCTGGAGCGCATCCCAG
The DNA here is from genome assembly GCA_020437385.1 of Bacteroidota bacterium. GTDB lineage: Bacteria > Bacteroidota > Rhodothermia > Rhodothermales > JABDKH01 > JAGQWL01. The sequence continues at coordinate 13,033 of JAGQWL010000457.1, read as the reverse complement.
AGTCCGCGGAAATCCGGTATGAGGACTTCCACCGTGCAGCCCGGGGTGACCTCTCGAATCTTGCGAATCGTTTCCGCGAATATCGGCGCACCACCGTCCTTGCGTTCGTCGCGGTTCACACTCGTCACAACGGCATGCCTGATGCCCATTATTCTCACCGCATCTGCGACACGGTTCGGTTCATCCCAGTCGAGGCCCTCGTCGGGTCGGCCGGTCAGGACCGCACAGAAACCGCACGAACGCGTGCAGACGTTTCCGAGTATCATGAACGTTGCGGTGCCGGCCGTCCAACATTCGCCCATGTTCGGGCACCGGGCACTCTGGCAGACCGTGTGGAGTTGGTGCGAATCGATCGTCTCCACGAGGTTCTTGTATTGCTCTCCGTACGGGAGTTTCACCCGCAGCCAATCCGGTCTGGCCAATCGTCCAGTTTGTGGAGCGTCGACAACGGGCAACTCGATCATGTCGCCGTCGCCCCCGGCAGGGCGGGGCACCCGCGCTTCGCTCAACTCAATTTCACCGGGTAGAAATACTTTTTTCTCCAACGAATTCCTTCTTTTTCCTGGTAAAGACTTCGGATGGCCGAATCAAACTGAATCACAGAATGAAAGCGCCTGGAAACGTATCGAGAAGCGGCTTCGTGACTTCTCGCGACCGAGCTAATGGCAACAATTTCGACTCGTTTTTGATCCCCACGTCTGCGGCCAGCCGCCGGACAATGCCGCCCAAAATCCGTAAGTTTTGATTGTATTGCCACTGATTCCAGGCATTCCCGACGAGTCCCGGCCCGCTCGCGTACATCTGAACTTTGGGATGCGATAACGGTGAAACTGGAAAAGGAGTGGGAACGGAACAGGCAGCCATCGCGCCCAAACAAACAGACACCTTCATGCAGATCGTTTCAAGAAAGGAAATTACACCCGATTCCGTCCACCAGACCCTCTCGCGTCACATGCTGGCGGATGGCCTGAAGATGGTGCTGGACATGGAGCGCAGCTCCGGTCTGAAGCTGTATGATCAGCTCCACGATCGCACCATGATGGACTTCTTCGGGTTCTTTGCCTCGAACGCGTTGGGAATGAACCATCCGAAGTTGATCGAGGACAAGGCATTCTTGAAGCGTCTCAATGAAGCGGCGCTGAACAAGGTCACGAACTCGGACGTGTACACGGTTCACCTCGCGCGATTTGTTGACACGTTCAGTCGAGTCGGCATCCCCGACTACCTTCCCTACACATTTTTCGTTTCCGGTGGTGCGTTGGCCGTCGAGAACGCGCTAAAAACTGCATTCGACTGGAAGGTCCGGAAGAACTTCCAGAAGGGCTACCGCCGGGAAGTTGGTGCCAAGGTCCTCCATTTTGACCAGGCCTTTCACGGCCGTAGCGGGTACACCTTGTCGCTGACCAACACTGCTGACCCTCGCAAGACACAGTATTTCCCGAAGTTCAATTGGCCGCGAATCTCGAATCCCAAGATAGAGTTCCCTCTGAACGACGAGCGGCTCGAAGATCTCAAGCGCCGCGAAGACCTGTCAATCGCTCAGGCGAAGCAGGCGTTTATGGAGAACCGGGATGACATCGCCTGCGTTATCATCGAGCCAATTCAGGGCGAGGGTGGGGACAATCATTTCCGACGGGAATATTTCCAACGGCTGAAATCGCTATGCCATGAGAATGACGCACTGTTGGTTTTTGATGAGGTCCAGTCCGGCGTAGGTATTGCCGGTGAGTTCTGGGCCCATCAGGCAATCGGAGTCGAACCCGACATTATTTCGTTTGGAAAGAAGACCCAGGTCTGCGGCATTCTTGCAGGTCGAAAGCTCGACGAGGTTGATGGGCATGTCTTTGAGACGGCAAGCCGCATTAATTCGACTTGGGGTGGGAGCCTTGTTGATATGGTTCGTTTCGACAGGATCCTCGAAGTGATCGAGGCTGAGGATCTCGTCGGAAACGCACGTACCGTCGGAGCGCATCTGTTACGAAAGCTGGATGAGCTCGCCAACGAGGACGGGCATGTGTCGAACGTCCGCGGTCGTGGATTGATGTGCGCATTCGATCTGCCGAATCGCGAATTACGAGACAGGGTACTTGCGAAGGCGTTCGAGTACGGACTCATCATTCTTGGCTGTGGCGAGCGTTCGATTCGCTTCCGACCGCCACTCGTCGTCACGAGAGAAGAGATTGACGAAGGAGTTCGGCTGATTGCGACCGCGCTTCGCGACGTGTCCTGAGCACGGTGCCGAGCTGTCCACGCTTCCGGCCGTAGTCAGCGATCCGTGACCTTCCGGCAAACCGCCTTAGTCGTTATCGGCGTCGAGTGGCCCGCCGTCGTCGTCCGCTGTTTCCGCCGAATCGTCCGCCGTCGCGGCATCGTCGTCTTCATCTACGACCAGCCGGGTTACGTCGGCAATGGCGTCGCCGTCTTTCAAGTTGATGACGCGGACACCTTGCGTATTTCGGCCCATGATGCTGATGTCTCCGACGTTCATTCTGATCATGATTCCACTCGTCGTGACAATCATCAGGTCGTCGGTAGGCAGCACGCCGTTGATTGAAATGAGGTCGCCCGTCTTTGCGGTCGATTTCATCGTAATGATTCCCTTGCCGCCGCGGGACTGAACGCGGTAGTCGTCAATGGTAGTCCGCTTCCCGTATCCGCGCGCGCTGATCGCGAGGACATCTCTGGAGTTGTCCGTAAACACGACCATCCCGACTACCGTCTCGGCCGCCGACAACGCGATCCCTCGGACTCCTCGTGTATTGCGCCCCATAGGTCGGACGTCCGACTCGTTGAATCGGATGGATTTGCCACCGGACGACGCGAGAATGATCTCCGAGTTTCCGTCCGTGATCTTCGCTTCGATCAGTTCGTCGCCGTCGACAACGTCGATGGCAATGATGCCATCGGCCCGTGGACGACCGAACGCCGACAGCACGGTCTTCTTGACCTGCCCGAGCTTCGTCGCCATCAGGACGTAGTGATTCTCCAGAAAGGCCTCGTCGCGGAAGTCGTCTTTTGATACGGCAAGGACCGCACGTACGCGATCGTCAGCGCCGGACTGAATAATGTTTCGCACGGAGCGCCCTTTGCCCGTCCGGCCTGCCTCCGGAATGTCGTAGACACGCAGCCAGTAGCACTGGCCCTTGTCTGTGAAAAACATCAGGTAGTCGTGGTTCTGCGAAACGAACAGGTGCTCGACATAATCTTCGTCGCGCATGCCGGTCCCACGCATTCCGCGCCCGCCGCGTCCCTGCTGTCGATACTCGTTGACGTCGGTTCGTTTAACCAGACCCTGGTATGAGACCGTGACAACAACCTGATCATCTTCAATCAGGTCCTCGTGCACAAGTTCACCCCCGCCGACATAATCAATCTCCGTTCGACGCGCGTCTCCGTATTTTTCCTTGAGTTCAAGGAGCTCGGACTTGATCAGGCCCATGCGAAGGTCGCGCGAACCAAGAATCTCTCTGAGCCGGGATATTTCGGCGAGTACATCGCGAAGCTCGTCTTCAATCTTCTGTCGCTCCAGTCCGGTTAACCGGCTCAATCGCATATCCAGAATCGCTTTTGCCTGGATTTCCGAGAGAGCAAACAGCGACTGGCCATGAGTAGGCAACCCGAGCCTTTCCAACTGCTCCACAGTCAGTTTCGCCGGGAAAACGCCTGCCATAAGATTGTCTCTGGCAGTGTCTGTGTCGGGCGAGTTTCGGATGATCGTGATGACGGCGTCGAGGTGATCGAGCGCGATCTTCAGCCCTTCAAGGACGTGCGCGCGTTCTTCCGCCTTCCGTAGATCGTACTGCGTCCGGCGCGTTACAACCTCGTGACGGTGATCGACGTAGTGTTCGATCGCCTCCTTCAGAGTCAGCGTCTTGGGCCGCCCATTGACGAGCGCAACGAAGTTGACGCCAAAAGTCTGTTGACACTGGGTGAACTTGTAGAGCTGATTCTCAAGGACGCCGGGGACGGCATCCTTCTTCATCTCGATGACGATTCGCATGCCGTCGCGATCACTCTCGTCTCGGAGATCCGAGATGCCTTCGATTCGTTTGTCTCGGGCGAGAACCGCGATCTTCTCTATCAGGGCCGCCTTGTTGACCTGGTACGGTATCTCGTTTATGACAAGCGCCTGGCGTCCGGCGCGGATTTCCTCTTCCTTGATCTTCGCCCTCATGACGACTCGGCCGCGGCCGGTCTTATAGGCGAGTTGAACGCCGGAGTGGCCGTATATGATACCGCCGGTTGGGAAGTCGGGTGCCGGAATCAACGACAGCAGTTCGTCGAACGCGATATCGTTGTTGTCGATATAGGCAATGATTCCGTCCACGACCTCGCCGAGGTTATGCGGCGGAATCTTGGTTGCCATTCCGACTGCGATGCCGTCAGTGCCGTTGACGAGCAAGTTCGGATAGGCCGACGGAAGAACGGACGGTTCCTGCAGCGAGCCGTCGAAGTTGTCATGGAAATCGACAGTTTCCTTGCCGATGTCACGAAGCATCTCTTCGGCGAGGCGCGTCATTCGCGCCTCCGTGTAACGCATCGCCGCTGCCGAGTCGCCATCAACCGAGCCGAAGTTACCCTGTCCGTCGACGAGGGGATAGCGCAACGAGAAATCCTGCGCCATTCGCACCATCGTGTCATAGACCGCCGAGTCTCCATGGGGGTGGTACTTACCCATGACCTCGCCGACGATTCGGGCGCTCTTCTTGAAAGACGCACCGGCCGAAAGACCGAGTTCGCTCATGCCGTACAGCACACGACGATGAACAGGCTTAAGTCCATCGCGAACATCAGGGAGCGCACGACCAACAATCACCGACATCGAATAATCGATGTAGGAGGACTTCATTTCCTCCTCAATGTTGATCGGAATAATTCTGAGATTCTCGGTTTCCATGGTGGCGAAGATACCGGGGGATGCAGTGCTCGATGCCAGCCTGACGTTCCTTAACTTCGGCTCGTAAGAAGGCGATCAGATCGACCTGAAAAGATACGAAATCGCCCCCACGCTTCCTAAGTGAATCATCGTCAAAATCGCTGTTTGTAGGGTCATTCTGCGGGTTCGTGACGTCTTGTCCGGCAACGGTCTGCAGTTCGATGATTGGGGTTTCCAACGTTCGGTATGACACTGTTCAACATCGTCGCAATTGTCATTACGCTCGCTGCCATCGCGGGATATGTCAACTACCGATATACGCGTCTTCCTACAACCATCGGGGTGATGGTTGTAGCCCTTGCCGCCTCGCTGCTGACGGTGCTCAGCCAGTTCATCGGAATCGATTTCTTCAGGTCCGGAGCGCTGGATCTACTGCGTTCGATCAACTTCACCGAAGCGGTGCTTCAGGGAATGCTTTCGTTCCTGCTCTTCGCAGGTGCACTCCACATAAAGCTGGATGAACTCGTCGAGCAGAAATGGCTCATCGGGCTGATGTCGACGGTCGGTGTCGTCCTCTCGACGCTCATTGTCGGCTGGATCATGTATGGTGTTTCCAGTATCCTCGGGCTCGGACTTTCACTTGCGTGGTGCCTCCTGTTTGGTGCCCTCATCTCACCGACGGATCCGATCGCTGTCATCTCGATACTGAAGACGGCCGGCGCCCCGCGACAACTCGAGATGCAGATTGCCGGGGAGTCACTGTTTAATGACGGCGTGGGCGTCGTTGTCTTTATCATCGTATCGCAGATTGCATTCGGCGCAGGTCATGTTGAGGGCGTCGAGATCGCGCGGCTCTTCGTGGAAGAGGCTGTTGGCGGTATCGCCTACGGCCTGTTGATCGGGTACGTAGCCTTTCAGATGCTCCGTCGCGTCGATGACTACCTGGTGGAAATTCTGATTACGATCGCCTTGGTCATGGGGGGATTCGCCCTTGCGGGAATCCTGCACGTGTCCGGCCCGATCGCGATTGTTGTTGCCGGACTACTCATCGGAAACGGCGGCCGTGCACTCGCGATGTCTGATTTGACACGCCAGCGACTGGATACGTTCTGGGAGCTGATTGACGAAGTCCTGAACGTCGTCCTGTTCGTCTTGATCGGTCTCGAGGTACTGGTTCTCGTGTACTCGTCGAGCTTCATCATTGCCGGTCTCGTTGCGGTTCCGGTGGTGCTCCTGGCAAGGTTTGCGTCCCTGTATCTTCCGATCACGCTACTGCGCCGTCATTCCGGCATTCAGCCAGGGACCATCCGGATCATGACGTGGGGCGGCCTGAGGGGAGCCATTTCCGTGGCGCTTGCGCTTTCGCTTCCCTCAGGCGACGAACGTGATGTGATCGTTCTGGTCACGTACATTGTGGTTGTGTTCTCCATCATCGTTCAGGGTCTGACGGTCGGGCGTGTTGTTCGGATTTTCTCGCCGCGCCGCACGAAGCCATCCGATGCCGCCACGCACTGAATCTTTCTCCTATGCAGAAGACCTTCATTCCACGCTTTCGGCTCGGGATTCTCCAGATTGCATTCCTGCTTTGTTTGATGCCGAGCGCCGTCGGAGCGCTAGCGCAGACTTCGGTGTTGATCAAACCTGACCGCGTGTTCGATGGCTCATCCATACACGACGGATGGGTCGTCGCGGTAACCGGCAGTCAGATTTCGTACGCCGGTCCGGCCGATCAAGCGCCGCGGGAAACTCGCCAGGTCATCGAGCTGCCGGGTACAACACTTCTTCCGGGTCTCATCGAAGGGCACTCGCACGTGCTCTTGCATCCATACGACGAGACCTCGTGGAACGACCAGGTCCTTCGCGAGGCACGGGCGCTGCGGGTCGCGAGGGCTACGGTACACCTGCGTAGAACCCTTGAGGCGGGCTTCACGACCATTCGGGACCTCGGGTCCGAGGGGGCCGGCTACGCCGATGTGGGCCTGAAGCAGGCCGTTGATCAGGGTATTATTCCGGGACCCCGAATGGTGGTTGCCGGTCGAGCAATTGTCGCGACCGGCAGCTACAGGCCGTCCGGCTTCGATCCGGGCTTCGACGTTCCGCTCGGAGCTGAACCCGCCGACGGCGATGATCTTGTTCGCGTCGTTCGAGATCAGATTGGAAAAGGGGCCGGCGTCGTGAAGGTGTATGCCGACTATCGCTGGGGACCGAATGGAGAGGCGGCACCCACCTTCTCGCTCGACGAGCTGAGGACAATCGTTGAAACCGCTGCCTCAAGTGGGCGCAGGGTGGTAGCACACGCATCAACGCCGGAGGGTATGCGGAGGGCAATTCTCGCCGGCGTCGTCAGTGTTGAGCACGGCGACGGCGGGACCGAGGAGGTTTTCCGCCTGATGGCGGATCGGGGCGTCATCTTCTGTCCGACGATCGCGGCCGGCGATGCAATCTCGAGGTACCAGGGCTGGAAGCCCGGCGCGGATCCCGACCCGGCCCGCATCCGGCAAAAGAGAGCGAGCGTACGCCTGGCTCTGGCAGCGGGCGTCCGGTTCTGTAATGGGAGCGACGTCGGGGTGTTCTCGCACGGCGAGAATGCCCGCGAACTCGAACTTATGGTGAACTACGGGTTGACGCCTCTGGATGCCCTCATCGCCGCGACGTCGACGGATGCCGAGCTGCTCGGAATGCAAGACAAAATCGGGTCGATTGAGACGGGCAAACTGGCCGATCTTCTTGCTGTTGATGGTGATCCGTCACAGGATATCGGCGCAATTCGATCTGTTCGCCTGGTCATGAAAGGCGGCGATATCATCGTACACAACTGATCCCAGCTCGCGGCAGCTACCTGTGGCTGATTTCGATCGCAGCGAGGAGATTGACGTTCGGGTCAAGCCGAACGGATTGCGGCGCTGCCTTCAAATCGATTCGGTGTTCGGATGATCGTTCGGCCAGGCTCACGGTGAACGGCACGCTCGTCCCGTCGTCCGTCTCTACAGCTCCTTCCAGAGAAACGGCGAAGGGCGGATCGTTCTGTTTCTGCTCGATGTTGATGACAAGCTGTTTTCCGGCTTCATCATAGCGCCAGGCAGCTTGGATAATCGGCTGTCCAGGGCGACGGATCCACTGATCGAAGAACCACGACATGTCGCGACGCGTCACGTCAGAAACCGTTGATTCGAAGTCGTCAGTCAACGCATTGCCGTCTCGATAGCGTGCATAGTAGGTTCGAATCGACTGCCAGAAGTGATCGTCTCCGATTTCTCGTCGAAGCATATGGAGGACCCAGCCTCCCTTCTGGTACGAATTGGTGGAGAGGAGGTCGTTCAGGTTTACAATCGTCGTGTCGAGAACGGGACTATCGGGGTTGGACCGGGCGTACTGGATCACGGCATCGCGCTGAAGAGCGAGCGCGTCGGACAGTGCTTGCGGGCCATGGGCGTACTCCGTGAAGAGATTTGCCATGTACGTCGCAAACCCCTCGCTCAACCAGATGTGGTGCCAGTCGGCTTCCGTGACGGAATCACCAAACCACTGATGCGCGATTTCGTGCGCAAGCAGGCTTTCGCTCGTGCCCCTCGGCGAAACGGATGATTCCGAATAAAAGATATTTCCGGCGTTCTCCATTCCGCCGTACCGGGTCTTGGACTGGACGTTGGCGAGTTTCGAATAGGGAAACTCACCGATCCGCTCAACGAAGAAGCGCAGCGCATCGACTGCGCGGGCGTATCCCCGAAACCCGTTCTCCCGATCTTGAGGAAAAACCCACGACTCGACTCGTGTCGGCCCCACCTCTCCGGCAACATCCACCGCGAACTGAGCTGCTCCGATCACCATGACTTTCGTCGGCAGCGGGACGCGCGTGGCAGTATGCGTTCTCCGGCGTTCGCCAGACAGGTCAGTTCGTTCGACCAGCTCACCGCTTGCGACAACTTGATAGTGGGCGGGAGCGGTCACCAGGAACTCGACGGTCGCCTTGTCCGACGGATGGTCGATTGTCGGCAACCAGAAGCGTGCGCGATTCGGCCAATTGTCCCCGAAGAACGTCCTGTCACCGTGACGGTTGGAGGCGATGATCAACCCGTCGGCAGGCTTACCAGAGTAGTTGATGCGGATATTATGCAGACCCTCGGATTGAGACGGCAGATCGACGGCGAGAACGTCATCCGCGTGCCGGAATTGAGCCGGGCGCGAGTCCAGTTCAACGCTTTGCACAGACATGCCTGAGTCACCGTTCGAGCCAACGAGATCAAGCTTCAGTTGATCGACGTCATTTGAAAGGACCCGAACGGTTAATTCTGCACTGCCAACAATGACGTCCGATTCATCGGAAAGCGTCACATCGAAAACGTAATGAACGACGTCGACGCGACTGTCAGGCGTGTACGGATCGCCCGTTTCGCGGGGCGGTAGGACAATCGTCAGCGCGGCTGTCAGCCATGCAATCCAGGACCAAGGTAGAAGCGTCATCCGCATTCCTGTCAATATCCAGCTGCCTCACTGTCGAACGAACGCGAGTCTGCCGCCCCGTAGAGCATTCCGTTCGCCCAGTCATTGTAGATCGCCATCGCGCTGCCCTGGCTTCCGCGGACTCGCGTCCGGTGTCCAAACTGCTCATACAGTCTCATCGTGTCCTTCGAAAAGCCATACCCTTCGAAGGAGGTAATATCGGGCAGCCACTGATGATGGATACGAGGTGCCTCCACGGCCTCGGCAACATTCATGTCGTGCTCAACGACGTTCAGAATGACCTGCAGCACCGTGTTGATGATCGTACGTCCTCCGGGAGAGCCAATCGCGAGCACGGGCTTTCCGTCACGAGCAACGATTGACGGCGTCATGCTTGACAACATCCGCTTCTGCGGCTCCACCTGGTTTGGCACCGTACCGATGAGCCCAGTTGTGGTTGTCCGGCCGGGGATCGGATTAAAATCACCCATTTCGTTGTTGAGCAGAAAGCCTGCGCCGGGGACGACAATTCGTGATCCGTAGCTGTATTCCAGCGTGTACGTCATCGACACCATGTTTCCCTCTGCGTCGACGACGCTGAGGTGTGTCGTCTGTTCGCTTTCATACGCGAGATTGAATGTCGCAGAGTCGCTGACGGAAGCCATGTACGGAGAAATATTCTCTCTCAATTCAGCCGCGTGCTGCTTGCTGATCAGTTCGCCAACCGGCATTTCCGGATTGAAGTTCGGGTCGCCAAGAAACTGAGCCCGGTCAGCGTAGGCGCGTCGCATCGCCTCGGTCAGCAAATGCAGATAGTCCGCCGAGTTGTGTCCCAGTTCTTTGAGCGGGTAGGCTTCGAGAATGTTGAGCATCTCCACGAGCGCGACGCCGCCCGACGAGGGGGGCGGCATGGAATAGACATCGTAGTCGCGGAACGTACCATGAATGGGTGTCAACTCCTCGGGCTCGTAGGCAGCCAGGTCCTCTTCAGTAATGAGGCCGCCGTTCTCGCGCATGAAATCTGCGATGAGCTTCGCCGTCTTGCCTTTGTAGAAACCGTCCCTTCCTTCCTTTCGGATTCGATCCAGTGTTGCGGCGAGTTCCGGCTGCTTGAATAGCTCGCCCGGCTCGTACATTTCCGTGCCGTTTTTGAGGAAGACCTCGGCCGTCGTTGGAAATCGGTCGGGGTTCTCGGCGAGCATCTTCAGGAACCACTGCATCGCCCAGGTCGACGGGAAACCCTTTCGGGCGAGGTTGACGGCCGGCTCTACGAGATCAGCCCACTTCCTGGAACCGAGCCGCTCATGTGCGAGCGCAAGACCGGCGACGGTTCCGGGCACGCCCACCGCGAGAAGTCCCTCGTGGTTTGATTCGTTGGCAATTTCACCATCCATCCCAAGGAACATCGTCCGCGTAGCGGCAATGGGCGCTTTTTCACGGAAGTTGAACGTGGTGACGGTTCCGTCTGCGCCGTGGTAGACGATGAATCCGCCGCCGCCGATATTGCCCGCCGACGGAAGCGTCACCGCGAGTGCAAAGGCAGTCGCAACGGCGGCGTCTACCGCGTTGCCTCCGTCCCGGAGAACCTCCCTGCCAACCTCAGAAGCCAGATAGTTACTACTCACAACCATTCCGTGTCTGGCCGGTGCCGGTGTCCGTCCTGACTGGGCAGCGGCGTTCCATGGCCACTGGACCATGCAAAGCAGGAGCGTAACTGAGATTAGTTGCTTGGCTCTCATAGATGCGGGGCGTTGTTATTTACGGGTTGCGGAGACTGGAAGGGAAGATACGATCAGGGGCGGTGACAACACGAGGCGGGCGGTTCATGGTACGAGCGCGACTATTCGCAGAGGGCCTCCGCTTCCGTTTCGGATCTTCATCGGGAGGGCGATGACGGTAAAGCCTGACTCGGGAAGAGCATCCATTGAAGCCACGTTCTCGAAAGCGGGAATATTATGCTCGAACAGAATCCGGTGTGTTCGGAAGTCACTGGATTGACCATAGTCGATCGACGGCGTATCGATCCCGACCGCTCGAATGGATCTATCGCTGGTAAGCCAGGTGGCAAGCTCCGGCGCAATTCCGGGAAAATGTAGATTCGGGATTGCCTCGGGTCCTGTCAGATCGGTACCAAGGTACTGCGCCCGGTTCGGCCAGCCGGCTGCATACCCGGTTGCGAACAGGATAATTGAACCATCAGGGACCGGACCGTTTCGGGATTCCCAGTCCTTCACATCGTCGACGCTGATCAAATAATCTCGATTGGCCGACGTGCTGCCAGAGACATCGATCTTGATCGCAGGCCCAATGAGGTTTTTCAGGGGCAGTGCCTCTGCAGTAAGGCCGTTCTCAGCAAAATGGATCGGGGCGTCCAGATGGGTTCCGCCGTGTTCGGCACTGCTGAAACGATTTGCCTCGTAGTAGTACCCCCCATCGGTCGTGCCGTGAAAGACCTCCTCCAGCACAAAGCCGCTCTCGTCGGTCGGCCAGTAGATGGTTTCCTTGTCGAAAGAATGGGTGAGGTCAATGGGGGTCAGGTCAGACAGGGCCGGCCGGTGCTTCTTCGAGTCCCCGGCTCCGCATCCCGCGCCCCAGAGAATCGAGAGGAGGAGCACTGATTGCAGCCCATTCAAGCAGATTTTTTTGCGATGCAGAGAGTCGCGCGAGTTCATATGTTTAAGTCCCTCTCAATAAGTCCCACGATTTGACTACGGAACCCGTGGCCGGCAGACCTGGTCGCAATCCCCCTCTATCATTCGCAACAAATGTCACCGTTAGCGCGACTCAACCGCTACTACTGGAAGTACAAGCACCTCTTTATTCCGGGGCTATTGTGTGCAGTCGCGTCGGCGGTTTTCTCGATACTCGTTCCGATGGTCGTGCGCCGCGCCGTCGATAGTATCCCGCATTTCATCCGAATATACCAGTCGTTCGGTGATACCGGCGTTCGAAGTTACCTGTTCTCGTCGTTCGGTTTGACCCTTCTCATGTTCGGTCTTGTCATCCTGGGTTTGAGCATCGTAAGCGGCGTTTTCTCTTTCCTGATGCGTCAGACGGTCGTTGTCGCCTCTCGTCACATTGAGTTTGACATGCGGAACGAGCTGTACGGACACTTGCAGCGCCTTTCGCGTGCGTTTTACATCGATTTCTCTACCGGTGATTTGATCACCCGCTCAACATCTGACATCGAGCAGGTGCGTCGCTACATGGGGCCGGCGATCATGTACCTCACGCGGGCCCTGGTGGTTGTTGTCACGGCGTTGATTGCGATGCTGATTATTTCACCGCGTCTGACACTGTTCGCGGTGATCCCGATGCCTTTTCTGGCGGTTTCCGTTTTTGTGGTTGCCAGGCTCGTGCATGTGCGTAGCGACCGTTTACAGAAACAGTATTCGGTGCTCACCACGCGCGTCCAGGAGGCGCTGGCGGGAGTCAGGGTTGTTAAGGCCTACACGCGCGAACAGGCTGAACTCGACGAGTTCTCGCGCGAGAGTTCAACCTATCGACAACGAATGCTGGATCTTGCGCTCGTCGACTCCGCCTTCAGGCCGGTGTTCATTCTGTTGATCGGCCTGTCAACGATCATCGTTGTGCTGGTGGGTGGGCGGCTCGTGGTCGATGGATCGATCTCGCTCGGCAACATCGCGGAATACATCATTTATGTTGCGCTGATGACGTGGCCCGTCGCGGCGCTCGGATTTGTGATCACGATGGTGC
>JAGQWL010000456.1 GCA_020437385.1 Bacteroidota bacterium | reverse complement strand
CGGCAGGCACCTAACGCTTACCCCAGACCGTCCCCTTTCGCTCCGTATCGTGATCGAGAACCTCAATACCCTCGACTACCTTGTCGTCGGACTCTACGGCGCGCTGGTTCTCGCTGCCGGCTTTACGGTTTCGCGCTTTAACCAGAAAACGTCGGACTACTTCAAGGGTAGCGGAAATATCCCCTGGGGTCTTTCGGCGATCTCGCTTTTTATCTCCGGTTTTTCGGCGTTCATGTTTGTGGGTGCGGCGGGGTTCACGTATCGGAACGGATCCGCCGCAATAGTCCTGTTCAGCCTTGCCGCGCCGGCGTATCTGTTCGGCTACTTCCTCTACGGCAGGCTGTGGCGCCGCACGCGGCTGGACACGCCGATGCAGTTCCTCACGCGGCGTTATTCGCCGGGCACGACATACTTCTACACGCTCTTTTCGGTGGTGCCGAACGTGATGGTGCTCGGCATCTCAATCTACACGCTGTGCATCTTTGTGTCGACGGCCTTCGGGTTTCACAATACAATTGTCGACTGGGGCTTCGGCGAGATGAACGGACTCCAGGCGAGCATGCTCGTGACCGGAGCGGTGATCGTTTCGTATACGCTGTTCGGCGGAATCTGGGCCGTGATGGTTACCGATTCACTGCAGTTCATCGTGTTGTTTCTCGCATCGATCATCATCCTTCCCGTTGCGTACCTGTTCCTCGGCGACGGCAGCATCACTCACGGCATTTCGCGGCTCGTGACCGAGGCACCGGAGGGTTTTCTCGGCATCGGGCTGAAGGACCGGCCGACGCTTTTCTGGGTGGCCTACGGGATCAACATCATCCTCGGCTACAACGTCAACTGGCACATCGCGCAGCGGTACTACAGCGTGCCGGACGAGCGCGACACGAAGAAGATGGCGCTGTGGTGTGCGGCATTGAGTCTGGTCCTGCCGCTCATGTGGATCCTCCCCGTGCTGGCGTCGCGCGTGCTCTACCCCGACCTGGCGTCGATGTGGCCGGAGCTGCACGAACCGACGGAGGCGGCGTTCGTCACGCTCGCACTCGGCATATTACCGCACGGCATGGTCGGTATCATCGTGTCCGCCATGTTCGCCGCAACAATGAGTTCGGCGGATACGGCGCTCAACTGGTTGGCCGCGGTCGTCACGAAGGATGCCTACGTGCCGATCAACCACCGGCTGACCGGAAGCGCTCCGGGCGAACGGGCGCAGCTTCTGTTCGCCAAGGGCAGTGTCGCCGTGATGGGGTTGATTGCCGTCTGGATCGCGTTCAACATGGAGAAGCTTGGCGGCGTGTTCGACGTGCACGTGAAGGCCAACTCGCTTTACAGCGCCCCGATGTTCGTGCCTGTGATGTTGGGTCTCTTGATTACGCGCACGCCGTGGTGGTCGGGTGTCGCGTCGTTCGGACTCGGCGTCTTGTCGATTATTGCCGTCAGCCTCATCGCGAATGTCGCGAACGGATTGCCTGCCAACTCTTTCGCAAGCCTGTTCCTCGACATCGACCTGCACCCGTTCGGCATCCACCTCACACGTTACGAACTGCAGATGGTGACGGGTCTTGTTTCCACGACCGGCTTTTTCCTGTTGTCGACGTTTTTCCATCGCCGGGAAGGTGCCTACAGACTCCGAATCGAGGCGCTGGAGGCGGACCTGGCGACGCCCGCATACGTTTCAGATGATACACCGAAGGATCTACGCGGATTAAAAGCGTATCAATTGGTGGGCCGATTATCGATCGTGATCGGGGCGATGTTGTTCCTGATTGCGATACCGACGTTCGGCGACCGGAGCTGGGAGTTGAATGTGATCGGCGGCGTGTTGGCGGTTGCGGTTGGCGGGGGGATTGTGCTCGCGACGCTGCGCGTTTCGAGAGAAAGTAGGATCGGAAGAGAGTAAGAAAGTAGGAGCCGTAAGGCGAAGCTACCGCCAACAGACACGCTCATACTTTCCTACTTTCCTCCGTTCTTACTTTCCAGTTCGGCTTCGTCCGGAAGGCAAAACGATCTCAGAGCCATGAGCGATTCAGAACTATTCAAGCGCGCAACCGAGTTGATCCCGTGGGGATCGCAGACGAACGCCAAGCGGCACGACCCGGAGCTGGGTGACCTCCAGCCACACTTCATCGAACGCGCTGAGGGCTGCCGCATCTACGACACGGACGGCAAGGCGTTCATCGACTATCGCTCCTCCCTCGGGCCGATCATCCTGGGCTACAATCACCCGGCCGTGCAGGAGGCGGTGAAGCAGCAGCTCGAAAAGGGTGTGCTCTTCAGCATGTCCTCGCCGATCGAGGTGGAGCTTGCGGAACGGCTCGTCGCCCTCATCCCCGGCGTCGACCAGGTGCGCTACCTGAAGTCGGGCAACGAAGTTAATCACGTGGCGATCCGGCTTGCGCGCGCCTTCACCGGCCGTGACGTAATCGTGACGTGCGGCTATCACGGTCACGGCGACTGGTTTTCGTGCGGCGAGGGCAAGTCGATGTCCTGGTCGTGGGACCGCGACGGAAACGGGGTGCCGCGTGCACTCGATCCGTATGTCATCCGCGTTCCCTACGGCGACGTGGACGCACTCGAGGCGGTGTTCGCGCAGCGCGGACACGAAATCGCCGGGATGATGACCGTGCCGTACGACTGGAACGAACTCGTCGGCCGCGACTTCCTGAAACGCGCGCGTGCGCTTACCGAAAAACACGGATCCGTCCTGATGTTCGATCAGATCCTGACCGGCTTCCGCCTCGGACTCGCCGGCGCGCAGGAGTACTTCGGAATCATTCCCGATCTGACGACCTATGGAAAGGCGATCGCGAACGGCTATCCGCTTGCTGTTGTTGGCGGCAAGCGCGAACACATGAAGATGTTCGACCGATGCATGATCACCACGACACACGCCGGCGAGACGCTGTCGATCGCGGCCGGACTGGCGACGCTCAAGATCCTCGAGGAGGAGCCGGTCTACGAACACATCAACAAGGTCGGGCAGATGCTCAGTGACGGCTTCGACAAGCTGGCAGCCGACGCCGGACTCGACTGGCGCTCGTTCGGTCTACCGGTCGCCGTCCAGTTCCGGTTCAGCGAGGATCCGTCAGAGGACAATCGATTACGCAAGGCGCTTTTCAGAGATCTGTTGAAGGCTGGTGTCTTTCCGTCGCAGCCGTTCCTGATGAACTATGCCCATCAGGAGTCGGATGTCGAGGAGACGCTCGCGTCGATGGAGCGGGCGATTGGAAAGTTGGCAGGCCGAGTGAACACCGTCGGAACTGAT
>JAGQWL010000455.1 GCA_020437385.1 Bacteroidota bacterium | reverse complement strand
CTGGTAACAAACCGTTCGGACGAAAAACGCCTGTACCACTGGGTGTTCCGAACAAGCCGATACCAGACGCTTCGATCGAAGATCAATGACACGAGCTTCGGTCCCGCCGAATACGTCAGGCAGTTCGCCCTGGTGTTCGAGGTCAACAAGCTGAAGTCGAGCCTCACGCCGCGCGAGGACTTCGACGACATGGATATCGTCGGCCGCTCCTACGTTTCGACAGAAGGTGTCGATGCGTCCCTGGGCGGCGGCGTGACCCTTCCGCCGTCACGGGCGATTCGCCTGAACACGGTTCCGTTGTACTACCGTGATTGGACGGGCGCTTCTGCGACGTACCTGCGGACGGTGCAGCGCAACGTCTACGAACCCGAGGCGGTACTTCGTCGCTACAGCTCGTATACAGGCTATCGTGGCTTCCGGTACGGGTCCTACAACCAGTACTGGGGCTCGGCGCGTGACATGTGGAATGCCAAGGCCGGGCTCGTTCGCCTGTCGTCGTCGCGCAGCGTTCCGCCGCTTCCGGACGACCCGGACCAGCTGGCGGCCCAGATGGCAGCCTCGTATGGAGGATCGTCATCCTCTGGCGGTGGGTCAGGAGGCGGAGGTGGTTTCCCACGATTCGGCTACTCGAATACGTGTATGGCGTGCACGTTCGGCGGGCCATCGGTCAATCCATCCATATTCCGCGTGCAGTACACGCTCCATTACGATGTGGGATCGGCTGCATCGGCGGATTGGGTCATGCTGCGACTTTATGGCCCGAGACTCGTGGCCCGACGGCCCCATTATTACGATTCTCGCGCACGTAGGTATGTGTACTACAATTTGAGCCCGTTGCCTGAGCGGATGTACCTGCCGTTCGCCCGCCCGACGCGTGGCGTGTACCCGGTCTTGTTCCAGTACTTCTCGGCTGGAGCCGACGAGTTCCATCCGGAACGCGGCACGCAGGCTCCGTTCTCGAGGTCAATCCGATACTGATTGAGATGCGATTCTTCAAAACACTGATGCTGAGTGCGCTTCTGGGGTTCCTCGGTGGCAGTGCCGTTCGAGCACAGGAGGCGGCAATTGTAGATTCGTCTGCTGCCGACACCCTTGCACGGATCAACGCCCGGACGCTTCCATCGGCTTCACGGATCGTGTTGCGCTGGGCGCCGTCGAATCCGGCCTCCTGGTTTGTTGCGAAGCGCGGCGGCTACCGCATCGAGCGCGCCGTCGCGTCGGAGGGCGTCGACCCCGCGACTGCCAACTACGTTCCGTTGACCACCGCTCCCCTGGCGCCGTGGCCACTTGAGCGCTTCACGGAACCGATGGTCCAGGCGAACAACTTGCTCGGCGTCGTCGGTCAGGCGTTGTACGCGAATCAATTCGATGCCGACGTAGGTGCTGGAGGTGGCTTCGCAGCCGCGCTGCAGAAGGCGCGCGACGACGAGCGACGCGCGTTCTTCAGCTTGTGGGCTGCAGATATGGACTCGACCGCGGCAGAGGCGCTCGCCGTCCGCTTTGTGGACGACGACGTCCAGCCTGGCCAGAGTTATCTCTATCGGATCACCATGGCCGTGCCGGATTCCGTTATCAAAGTCGACACGGCCCTCGTGTTGGAGACCGCGTATGATCCGGGTCCGATTGGGGGACCCATGGACGTTATCGCCGAGGCCGGCGAGACGAGCGTCGAGCTGAAGTGGGAGCGCGTACTCAACGGCCAATCCTTCTCCGGCTATTGGGTCGAGCGATCGAGTAACGGCGGCGCGACGTTTCAGCGGATCAACGACATTCCGATTGCCGGCAATTTCTCGAAGACGGGTCCGTTCGTGATGTTTACGGATAGCCTGGTCGTGCCGTATACAACGTATCGCTATCGAGTGTCGGGAATTACGTTCTTCGGGCTGTTGAGCGAACCGACTGAGGTCGAGGCGATGCCGCGTGACCTGACGGCGCCGCCGCCGCCGATCATTACGGCCGGCGAGAACACCACCGGAACGATCGTGCGGATCGACTTTCAGGTGCCGTGGGAGTCCGCACCTGAGGATCTTGCGGGATTTCACCTCGGGTATTCGTCAAGTCACAGCGGACCCTACTCGTTCGACTTCAACAAGTTGATCGATCGGAACGCGAGGCAGGTCACGGATTCTCGCGCGAACCCGAACAGCTTCAATTACTTCGTGATTGCGTCGGTCGATACCGCCGGCAACGCATCGTCGTCACTTCCGATGCTGATTCAGGTCAAGGATTCGATTCCGCCGGATCCGCCGACGAATTTCCGCGTGTTGTCACTGGACGACTCGACGGGTGTTGTGCGATTTACGTGGGACAACCCGAAAGATGCGGATCTCTACGCCTATCGCGTTTATCGGAAGTGGACGAGCCGCGACCGCTGGGTGCTGCGCAACAACGAACTCCTCACGGATTCGATCTACGTCGACACGCTGAATCTCAGGACGCTGACGAACGAAATTCGATACCAGCTCGTCGCACTCGATTTCAACTTCAACCCGTCCGAGCCCTCGGAGGCGTTTCGGATTCCGTTGCCCGATTTGATTCCGCCGGTTTCACCGGTGTTCACGGAAGCCGTACCGACCGACTCGTCGGTCTCGATGGCCTGGTCGCGAAGTCCGAGTTTCGATGTGGTGCAGCAGGTCCTCTACCGACGCCTGTCGACGGAAACCGGCTGGGCCGAGATCGGGAGGTTTGATCCGCTGCGCGACAACTTCGTCGATTACGACGTGCAAAAGCTGAGAACGTACGAATACACCATCCAGGCCGTAGACAGTACCGGCTTTCATTCGAACCTCGCCGTGCCGGTGAAGGGTCGGGTTTATGATACGGGCGTTCGCCCGGGTGTAACTGGTCTGGTTGCCACGGCAGATACATCCGCCGGCGTCGTCCGTTTGAGCTGGAACTACCCATCACCTGAGGTGGGCGACTACTGGTTCGTTGTTTACCGTGGGATGGAAGGCAGCGAGCCGGCGCGCTACCGATCGACCGGCCAGGAACTCACGTTCGACGACCGCCGCGTGCGTTTCCGGAACGAGGAGGCGTACACGTATGCGGTGGAGGTGATCTATCGCAACGGCGGCAAGAGCCCGCTGAGCGACGTGGTTGCGGTGAGCTATCCGCGAGAGTGATCGCGCGATCGAAGATCGCGCGGAATCGAAGAAGATGGGAAGATAGGAAGATAGGACCCGTTCGGAACGAACCGAGTCATCCCGAGCCCGTTCGCTTCAACGAAGCACAACAACAACCCTAGGGACTATATGACCGCATAGAGTCTCACCGCGACGAATACTCGCGTCCCAACTCGTGACTTCATAACATCTGACGTCGAGCCGCGACCTCTTCGTATCTTCCTATCTTCTTCGATTCTTCGATTCCTCGATTCCTCGATTCCGCAGAGTCGCAGACTCTGCGACGGGCCTCCATTCACGAACTGTCGATCGCCGTTAACCTCGTAGACATCGTGTCGAAGCAGGCCACCGAGAATGACGCCATTCGCGTCAAAAACGTCTGTCTTCGACTCGGGCCGCTCTCCGGTGTCGTCCCCGATGCGCTTCGCTTCTCGTTTGAGGTCGCAACGACCAACACGGTGCTTGAAGGCGCACAGCTCGAGATCGATGAGGTGCCGGTTGTTGTGTACTGCCCGTCATGCGAAGCCGAGAAAACCCTCACGGAATTTGTTGGGTTCAGATGCCCCGATTGTGGGGGCATCGCTGCGGATGTAAGGCAGGGAAAGGAGCTTGAAATATTGAGCTTCGAGATCGAAACTCCGTGACAGACTTTCCTGTTAACGGAGTCAGTCAACCACGACCCAGCCATGGCAACCCGCATCGTCGAAGTTCGACACGGAATCCTCAAGAAGAACGACGAACTCGCGCACAAACTCCGAACACGGTTCGAGCAGTCCGGCGTATTCGTAGTGAATCTCGTCTCGAGTCCGGGCTCCGGCAAAACCGCCCTGCTCGAACAAACGCTCGCAGCGCTGTCCGGCACGTACCGTGCAGCCGCACTCGTCGGCGATCTCGCGACGGACAATGACGCGACGCGCCTGGCGCGAAGCGGCGCACCGATCCGTCAGATTTCAACCGGTACAACCTGCCACCTCGAGGCGGAGATGATCGACTCCGCGCTCGATGGTTGGGATCTCGATGACTACGACATCCTCTTCATCGAGAACGTTGGCAACCTTGTCTGCCCTGCAAGCTACGACCTCGGCGAAAACCTCCGCGTCGTACTTTTCTCGACGACGGAAGGCGAAGACAAACCGCTCAAGTATCCGACCATTTTCAACAGTGCGGATGCCGCGCTTCTTACGAAGATGGACCTTGCTGCCGCTGTCGAGTTCGATCGTGATCTCGCCGTTCGCAGCATCCATCAGGTCCGCCCTGAACTGCCGATCCTTGACACCTCCGCGCGCGCCGAAAACGGGCTCCGCGATTGGCTCGCTTATGTCACAGACAGGATTGAGCGTTTCCGATCGTCACCGGCTCACGCCGCCGAATCTCTAGACCACGAGTCGGCGAAATGAAGGTCGTCAACCTCACGAAACGACCTCTCGTTGTCTATGACGTCCACGGATCGCCGGTAGAGTTGCTTCCTGATCCACGACACATCGGCATCGTAGCCGTGGGCGATCACCAAACGATTCGTGACGAAAACGGCGCCGCGCTTTCGATCAACGTCAGGCGTGTGAGCGAGATTAAGGGAATGCCGGAGCCGGACGGCAACACGTTGTTTGTTGTGCCGGTCGAAGTGGCAATGGTGCTGCAGCAAAGTCGGGACGACATCGTCTTTCCTTCTGAGCCGGACGTTGTCGCCGGACCGAACGGATCGCCTCGCTCCATCACGCACCTGCGTCGCATCGTTGTCTCGCGTCGGGCAGAATGAACAACGCCAGCAGTTCGGACAAAAGCGGAGTCGAACCCCATCGCGCACCGGAAGAAGCGATCACCGTCCGCATCCGCGGCGTCGTGCAGGGTGTCGGATTTCGTCCCTTCGTCTTCAGGGTCGCAACGCGACTCGGCATAACCGGCTGGGTGCTGAACGGGGACGACGGTGTCCAGATCTTCGCGCAGGGTAGGCCGGATTTGCTGCGGACCTTCGTATCCGCCATCAAGAAGGACACCCCACCCGCATCCCACATCGTCGAGTTCGTCGCCGCCGAGGCGCCGGTCGAGCCGATCACCACCGGCTTCACCATTCGATCCAGTACGGATGGCTCGCATCCGACTGTTCGTGTTGCTCCGGATCTGCCGCTTTGTGACGATTGCCTACGCGAGCTGTTCGATCCGACCGATCGCCGGTTTCAGTACCCGTTCATCACGTGCACCAACTGCGGACCCCGATACAGCATCGTACAGGATCTTCCATACGATCGTCCGAACACGACCATGGAATCATGGCCGATGTGCGACTCGTGTAAGGCGGAATATGCGGATCCGGCTAATCGGCGATTTCACGCCCAGCCACTCGCGTGCCCGGATTGCGGCCCGGAGTACGTGCTCATGTCGGGCAACGCACGTGACATGCGCGGCTATGCTGCGATCGAACGAGCGGCAGCACTTCTGCGTGAGGGCCGCATCCTTGCCGTCAAAGGAATTGGAGGGTATCACCTCGCCTGCGATGCGGCAAACACTGAGGCCGTAAGCGCGCTTCGCGAACGAAAAGTCCGCAAGGAGAAACCGTTTGCCGTTATGGTGGCGGATCTCGCGACG
>JAGQWL010000454.1 GCA_020437385.1 Bacteroidota bacterium | reverse complement strand
TACCTCCGCCGACAGATTACCGGCAAGAAGATCGAGACCAAATCGCTGGAGGCGAGGCTCGGTCCGCTGGAAGAGAATCTGGCCCAGTACAAGGCGCGATACAGCGTGCTTCCGGGACAGCAGATCAAGCTCAACTCGCTGAGCCGCAACTATGCCACGCAGGAGAAGCTGTACAGCGAGTTCTTCGAGCGAAAAGCAGAAGCCGAGATTGCTGAAAAATCAGAACTCGGTTCTGTGGAAATTATTGACCATGCCGTTATTCCGGCTCGCCCGGTGAAGCCGAATATTCCATTGAATCTCGTGCTTGGAACTCTCCTCGGAATGATGTTCGGTTTTCTGGCGGCGTTTGTTCGACATGCGTTAGATAACAAAGTCCGCAAACCCGAAACGGTCAAGAGGCTCGGCCTGAACCTGATGGGGGGGATTCCGAATCTGGACCGGGTGATCAAGTCGGATTTCGACGGCCAGAAGCGCGTTTCGCTCAACGGTACGACGTACGACACGGCCCTCATCACGCTCCTGAACCCGTTGTCACCGGTGGCGGAGGGGTATCGCCGGCTCCGCACGAACATCCAGTTCAGCGATCCCGATCGGGACATCCGCGTCGTAATGGTTACATCCGCCGAACCGAGTGAAGGGAAGACAATTTCGTCGGCCAACCTCGCGATTGCCTACGCGCAGTCCGGCAGGCGCACCCTCTATCTCGATACGGACCTGCGGCGGGCGAACGGACACAAGGTTTTCGGAATTCCGCGTGAGCCGGGCCTGGTCGATTTACTTTTTGACTCGGTTTCGCCGAACCTCAGTTCGTTTGCGTCCGGGATTGAGGATCTGTACGTGATTCCGGCGGGGAGGAGCGTGCCGAATCCGGCCGAGGTTCTCGAGTCGATGAAGATGCAGAAATTCCTGGATCGCGTGCGCGACGAGTTCGATGTTGTTGTGGTCGATACACCGCCTCTTCTGGCGGTTGCCGACGCGCTCCTTGTCACGCGACAGGCGGACACCTGTCTGCTTGTCTGTTCCGCGAATTCCACCACCATCCATGCGCTGGACACCGCTTCGTCGATGCTCCGGGACGTGGGTGCCAACCTCGCGGGCGTGGTACTCAACAAGATGGAGGGATCGTCCAGCTCCGGCTACGGCTACGGGTATGGCTACTCCTACCAGAACTATTACGGCGAGAAGCCGGTGGCTGCCGCTTAAGCCGACTAACTCACTGAAAACAAGCAGATGCAGAAGTGGTTTTCCGCGCTGACCGTCGCGGCGGCGCTCTATGTTTCCGCAGGCGCCAACGCCAACGCGCAGGTCATCGATCTCGAGCGATCCCGCTACAGTCCGGCCGCCTACTACAATTACGGCGAGCAGGGTGACATCACCGTGATCGTCAATGTCTGGGGAACGGTTCGCAATCCGGGCCTCTACGAGGTAACGAAGGGCACGACGCTTTCGACGCTATTTTCGCTCGCCGGCGGCCCGCTGGTCGGCACGCGGTACAAGTCGACCACGCGTCGCGTGACGCTCAAGCTCACTCGCGGGGAGGAGCGGATCGTGGATTTCACGATGGAAAATCAGGTTCTCGCGTTGGAGATGGATCCGGTGCTTGAAATGGGAGACGTACTCACGGTTGAGACCGTCGAACGACGGGGGTTCTCGTGGAGAGACGTTTTCCCGGTTGTTGCCGCGGTTGCATCCGTGGCGCTGGCCGCTGAACGGCTAGCCGGGAATTAGTCCGGAAAGGCTGATCTCGAACGCGAACGCCCCGTTTCGAGATTGGCCCGACTATTGAATAAGGGCGCGCATCAGTTTCGCAACGTTCAACAATCGTACACATCATGAAGGTAGCTATCATCGGTACGGGCTATGTGGGGCTCGTTTCCGGCACCTGTTTCGCGGAAATGGGGAGCGAAGTAGTCTGCGTCGACATCGACGAAAAGAAGGTGTCCAAGCTGAAGTCAGGCAACCTTACCATCTTTGAGCCCGGACTTGAGATCTATTTTGAGAGGAATCTCAAAGAGAACCGGCTGTCCTTCACGACCGATCTCGCCGAAGCCGTTCGCCGCGCCGAAATCCTGTTTCTGGCGCTTCCGACGCCTCCGGGCGAAGACGGATCGGCGGACCTCTCCTACGTGCTTGGCGTTGCGCGCAACATCGGCAAGATCATGAAGGACGAGTCGATCGACTACCGCGTGATCGTCAACAAGAGCACGGTGCCCGTTGGAACGGCGGATCGCGTGACCGCTGAGCTCGAGAAATCGGCGCTCACGGCCGGCGAACACTTCGACGTCGTTTCGAATCCGGAATTTCTCCGCGAAGGGGTTGCCGTCGACGACTTCATGAAGCCGGAACGCATCGTGATCGGCACGAACTCCGAGCGGGCGGCGGATCTGATGAAGAAGCTTTACGCTCCGTTCGTGCGCCAGGGCAATCCGATCCTCGTCATGGACGAGCGTTCGTCCGAGATGACGAAGTATGCGGCAAATGCGCTGCTCGCGACGAAGATCACGTTCATGAACGAGATCGCGAACGTCTGCGACCGCGTCGGCGCCAATGTCGACAGCATTCGCCGCGGTATCGGGCTCGACAGTCGAATCGGCAAGCAGTTCCTGTACCCGGGCATCGGCTTCGGCGGCTCCTGCTTCCCGAAGGACGTGCAGGCGCTCGATCGCACGGCGAACGAGTACGGTTACACGTTTGAGATCCTGCGTTCGGTTCTGAATGTCAACGATCAGCAGCGCCACAAGCTTGCGGCGCAGATCATCGCCCACTACGGTGGGTCGGTCAAGGGCAAGCACTTCGGTGTCTGGGGTCTCGCGTTCAAGCCAAACACGGACGACGTCCGCGAGGCACCGGCGCACGTGATCATCCGCGATCTGCTCGACGCGGGCGCTACCGTTTCCGCATTTGATCCGGAGGCGATGGACACGACGCGTGCGGTGCTGGGCGACACGATCCAGTACGTCGCGGACGACTACTCGGCGCTGCAGGGTGCCGACGCACTGGTCATCTGCACCGAGTGGAACGAGTTCCGCCAGCCGAACTTCGACCGCGTCCAGCGTCTCCTCAAGGAGCCCCTGGTGTTCGACGGACGAAACCTTTACGATCCGCTCGAGATGGCTCGACTCGGATTCGATTACTACAGCATCGGTCGACCGCACTACGAGCCCGAAGGACTCACGGCAGTCGGTGCGAACGGGCAGGCAAGCGAGGGATAGACGATGCCGAGAACACTGATTACGGGGGGCGCCGGTTTTATCGGCTCCCACCTCTGCGACCGCTTCGTCGCCGAAGGTCATGATGTTATCTGTATGGATAACTTCATCACGGGGCGGGCAGACAACGTGGCGCACCTGATCGGGAATTCCCGATTCCAGCTCATCCAGTACGACGTGACGAACTTCATTCACGTCGAAGGAGATCTGGATTACATCCTTCACTTTGCGAGTCCGGCTTCGCCGATCGACTACCTCGAGCTGCCGATTCAGACGCTCAAGGTTGGCGCACTCGGCACCCACAAGGCGCTGGGACTTGCCAAGGCGAAGGGCGCGCGCCTGCTTCTCGCGTCGACGAGCGAGGTTTACGGGGATCCGAAGGAGCACCCGCAGTCCGAGACGTACTGGGGGAATGTGAATCCCATCGGCATCCGGGGTGTGTACGACGAAGCGAAGCGATACGCCGAGGCGATGACGATGGCGTACCATCGCTACCACGGTGTTGAGACGCGGATCGTTCGAATCTTCAATACGTATGGTCCGAAGATGCGTGCGACGGATGGTCGCGTCGTTTCGAACTTCATCAACCAGGCGCTGAAGGGCGAGGATATCACGGTGTACGGCGAAGGCAATCAGACGCGTTCGTTCCAGTACGTCGATGACCTGGTGGAGGGCGTGTATCGCCTGCTGATGAGCGACGAAGTTGATCCGGTCAACATCGGCAATCCCGACGAAACGACGATCCTCGAGTTTGCGAAGGAGATCGTCGCGTTGACAAACACCACGAGCAAGATCATTTTCGAGCCGCTGCCGAAGGACGACCCACAGGTTCGTCAGCCGGATATCTCGAAGGCGCGACGGATTCTCGATTGGGAGCCGCGGGTGCCGCGCAGCGAGGGGCTTCGCCGGACGATGGAGTACTTCCAGGCGGAACTCGTTAACGCGTGATCGAGGATCACGCTCGCTTCGCTCGCGAAGTGAGCAGTCATCAGTGACCAGTGATCAGTCTGGTGTCGAAGTGGGTGGTGGTAGTGGTAGCCGGTGGTGTGACGAGAGGAGATAGAAGGCAGATAGTAGGTAGATAGAAGGTAGAGAGTAGGTAGAGAGTAGGTAGAGAGAGGTAGATAGTAGTAGCGTGACAGCCTGTAGCGTAAACTGAAGAGTAAGTCAAAGTGCGATCTGACGAATTCGTAACGGGGCATCTGAAGATGCTCGAGACCGAAGCGATTTACATCATGCGGGAGGTGGCCGCGCAATTTGAGCGTCCGGTCCTGATGTTTTCGGGCGGGAAAGACTCGATTGTGATGGTGCACCTCGCGCGCAAGGCGTTTCATCCGGCGCCGATTCCGTTCCCCCTGTTGCACGTCGATACGGGGCACAACTTCCCCGAGGCGCTGCAGTTTCGGGACGAGCTGGTCGAAGAGATCGGCGCGAAGCTGATCGTGCGCAAGGTGCAGGACGACATCGACAGCGGTAAGCAGAAGGAGGAAGAAGGTCCAAACCCGAGCCGGAACGGACTGCAGATCCGAACACTCCTCGATGCCCTGGCGGATCACAAGTTTGACGCCGCACTCGGCGGTGCACGCCGTGACGAAGAGAAGGCCCGCGCCAAGGAGCGATTTTTCTCCCACCGCGACCGCTTCGGGCAGTGGGATCCGAAGAATCAGCGTCCGGAGTTGTGGAGCCTCTACAACGGTCGAAAGAACGTCGGCGAACACTTCCGCGTGTTCCCCCTTTCGAACTGGACGGAGCTCGACATCTGGCAGTACATCGCGCAGCAGAAGATTGCCATTCCCGAGATCTACTTCTCGCATACGCGCAAGGTCGTGAACCGCGACGGCGTGTTGCTGGCGGAGTCACCCTACATCACCCTGCTCGAGGGCGAGACCTACGAGGAAAAGATCATTCGATTCCGCACCGTGGGAGACATGTCGTGCACCGGTGCCGTACCGTCGTATGCGTCGACGATCGATGACATCATCGACGAGGTGGCGACGGCTCGCGTAACGGAGCGCGGCGGCCGGGCAGACGATCAGCGGTCCGAGGCCGCGATGGAGGATCGGAAGCGGCGGGGGTATTTTTAGGAGTCTGGGAGTCTGGGAGTCTGGGAATCGTGGAATCGTAGAATCGTAGAATCGTGGAATCGTGGACCCGAAGGAAAGTAGGAGAATAGGAAGGAAAGTAGGAGAGTAGGAAAGTAGGAGAGTAGGAAAGTAGGAGAGTTCGAAAGTAGGAGAGTTCGAAAGTAGGAGCGTGGACCCGAGAGTCTCAACTCTCAACTCTCCACTCTCAACTCTCAACTCTCAACTCTCAACTCACTGATTACTGCTCACTGATCACTGACAACTGCTCACTGATCACTGCTCACTGACAACTGCTCACTGACAACTGCTCACTGACAACTGCTCACTGATCACTGCTCACTGACAACTGCTCACTGATAACTGGTCACTCTTCGAGTGACGACGGATCTCACATGATGGATTTGCTTCGCTTTTCGACCGCCGGAAGTGTAGACGACGGCAAGAGCACCCTTATCGGGCGACTTCTGTACGACTCTAAATCGATCTTCGAGGATCAGATCGAGGCGATCAAGCGCAGTAGCCACAACGGCGGCGAAGGGATCAATCTCGCGCTTGTGACCGACGGTCTTCGGGCGGAACGCGAACAGGGCATCACGATCGATGTGGCGTACCGCTACTTCGCGACGCCGCGTCGCAAGTTCATCATCGGCGACACTCCCGGACACGAGCAGTATACGCGGAACATGGTCACGGGCGCCTCGACGGCCGAGCTGGCGATCGTCCTGATCGACGCCCGGAACGGCGTGCTCACGCAGTCCCGCCGGCACGGCTTCATCGCGTCCCTGCTTCAGATCCCTCACATGGTGGTCGCCGTCAACAAGATGGACCTCGTCGACTATCGCGAGGACGTGTTTGACGAAATCGTTGAGGAATACAGCGCGTTCACGAGCAAGCTCGATATCGACAACGTCGTCTTCATTCCGATGTCCGCTCTCGCCGGCGACAACGTCGTCACCAAGAGCGAAAACATGCCCTGGTATGCGGGTCAGACGCTGCTGCACCACCTCGAAACAGTCAAGGTTGGTGCGGATCGCAACGTCATCGACTTTCGCTTTCCGGTACAGTACGTGCTCCGTCCGAACCAGAACTTCCGTGGTTTCGCGGGTGAGGTTCAGTCCGGTTCTGTAAGTGTTGGCGACGAAGTGATGGTGCTGCCGTCACGCAAAACGTCGCGCGTCAAGGAGATCGTCACGTTTGATGGCGGCGGCGAATCCGCAAATGCCGGAGACGCGGTAACCATCACCATCGAAGATGAGGTGGATATCAGCCGCGGCGACATGCTCGTTCGCCGTCGAAACGAACCGATCACCTCCAACGGCCTTGACGCGGACCTCTGCTGGATGAGCGAGGAGCCGCTTCAGCCGAACAAGATTTACTACCTGCAGCACACGACCAAAACGGTTCAGGCTTTCGTCACGAAGATTATCTATCGGACGGATGTCAACACGCTGCATCGCCAGGCCGCGGATACGTTCGAGCTCAACGACATCGGTCGTGTCGAGATCGAGACATCCGAACCAATCTACTTCGATCCGTACCGGGTGAATCGACACACCGGATGTTTCGTGCTGATCGATGCTGAAAACAACCGCACCGTCGGCGCCGGGATGATTCGCGGTGTTGCGCGTGGTGTGCCGGCAGTTGGCGAAAGCGACGCGCGTGATCGCCAGGCATCGCCGAACGTTGTCTGGGAAGGACTGAACATCACCCGGAAGGAACGTGAGGAGAAGCAGGGCCACAAGGCTGCGGTTCTGTGGTTCACGGGCCTGTCCGGATCCGGAAAGACCACGATCGCCCGAGAGTTGGAACGCCGGCTTTTCGATCGCGGCATCCACACGATGTTGATGGACGGCGACTACGTGCGCCACGGCTTGTCCGGCGACCTCGGATTTTCGCCGCAGGATCGGGCAGAGAACATCCGTCGAGCGGGAGAAGTTACGCGCCTGTTCTACGAGCAGGGATCCGTCGTGCTGTGTACGTTCGTTTCGCCGTATGCCAAGGACCGCGCGCGCGTCCGTTCGTTGATCGAGGCTGACGAGTTCTTCGAGGTGTTCGTTGATGCACCGCTCGAGGTTTGCCAGCAGCGCGACCCGAAGGGACTCTACAAGAAAGTGAAGGAGGGCAAGATCTCGAACTTCACCGGTTTCTCGGCACCGTACGAGCCGCCGCAGGATGCGGAGATCGTTGTGAAGAGCGACGAGCTTTCTGTCGACGAATGCGTCGAGCAGATCCTGAAGGCCATAACCGACGCCGGAATCGTCGGCAAATAGGCTGCCGTTGGACAGTCTTCTAACCATACTTTCGTGGCAGGCCTGGCTGACGATCGGTGTGCTCGTCGTCATGGTCATCGCGTTGGCGAAGGACCTGGCGCGAACCGACTATGTCCTGCTCGGAAGCCTGGGTGTCCTGCTTCTCGCCGGTGTGGTCACGCCTGAAGAGGCGTTCAAAGGTTTCTCGAACCAGGCGGTGCTGACGATCGCAGCGTTGTTCGTCGTGGCCGAAGCGGTGCATCGGACCAACGCGCTCGCCCTTCTCGAACGCATCTTCTTCGTTCGCAGCAGTCGCCCGTCCGTCGCCGTGCCCGTGATGATGCTGGGCGTCGCCGGACTGTCGGCGTTCCTGAACAACACGCCCGTCGTCTCGATGTTGATACCGCGCGTACAGGCGTGGTCGACGCGTGTCGGAATCCCCGCTTCGAAGCTGCTGATTCCGCTTTCGTATGCGGCGATCATCGGCGGTATCACGACCCTCATCGGGACGTCGACCAACATCGTTGTTTCGGGCATGTTGGAGCAGGCGGGGCTCGAGCCGCTCGGCATGTTCGACCTGACCTGGATCGGCCTTCCCGCGGCACTTGCCGTTATTCTGTTTTTCGCGCTCGGCGGACACCGCCTGATGCCCGTCGGCAAAGATGAGGAGGACCACGGTACTGAGGAGGCACGTGATTACCTTTTCGAGTTCAAGGTCCCGGCCGATTCGCCATTCGTCGGCAAGACCGTCCAGGAAGCGGGGCTTCGCCATCTCGGTACTGCGTACCTCGTGCACCGGATCTCCGGCGGGCATGTTCGATCGGTAGATCCCGGCGTTGTCCTCACGGCCGGTGACGTACTTGCGTTTGCCGGCGAGTTCAAGGCAGCGTCCGAGCTCCTCGAGGAATACGGACTCGAACCTGTCGTCGAGCGCTTTCCCGAGTCCAAGACCTCCAAGCTCCCGCTGTTCGAGGCTGTTGTGGCGCCGTCGTCGGGGCTCGTCGGCAAGACGCTGAAGGAAACGGGTTTTCGCGAGTCGTACGGCGGCGTCGTGCTCGCCATCCGGCGCGGACAACAACGCATCCGGCAGTCACTCGGCGAAACGGTCATCGAGACCGGGGACCTCCTGCTGGTCGAAGCGCCGCCGGCGTTTTTTCGCCGATGGATGGCCGACCGGGACGAGTTCTACGTGGTGCATCAGAAGAGCAACCGCGAGGATCGCGCGCAGACCGGCAGGGCGCCGCTGGTTCTACTGATCGTGATCGGGATGGTGGTCGTCTCGACGCTCAAGATTATTCCGCTCGTGACCGCTGCGTTCTCTGCCGCACTGGCGATGATCGTCTTTCGGTGCATCCGCGGGAGGGAGGCGCAGAAGGCTGTCGATACAAAGGTCATCGTTGTCATCGCGGCCGCGCTCGGCATCGGCAAGGCGGTGGAGACAACCGGACTGTCGACCCTCATGAGCACCGGTCTCGTTGAGCTGTTGCTCCCGATGGGAACGATTGCCGTCATGGTCGGGCTGTACGCGACCACCAACGTCCTGACGGAGTTGATCACGCACAAGGCCGCGGCGGTGCTGATGGTTCCGGTTGCGCTCGCGACCGCCGAGCGGCTCGGCGTACCACCGACGGCGCTTGTGATCGTAGTGGCCATCGGCGCGGCAGCAAGTTTCATGACGCCCATCGGCTACCAGACGAACCTGATGGTGATGTCCGCCGGGGGGTACCGCTTCAAGGACTACCTTCGGGCCGGCGTGCCCGTGAGTCTGCTCGTGATGGCGGTGACGGTGACGATGGTGTGGCTTGTGTGGTTGCGTTAGCGGTGGCGGGTTCGGGAGGAGTCTGGGAGCCTGGGGGTCGTGGAATCGTGGAATTGCGGACCGGGGAGGAAAGTAGGAGCAGAGGAAAGTAGGAGCGGAGGATGTCGGCCGCAGCGGCTCGATAGGTGCGTCCGGCCATTCCCTCGCCGTGGCGAACCTGACAAATTGAACCTTCCTACTTTCTTACTTTCCTACGATCTTACTTTCGTCTCAAACGATCGGTCCACCAGAAATCTGGAATCAATCTGTCGAATCGCCTGAGCCACCCGCAAACATATCTCGTAACCGGAGGCGCCGGCTTCATCGGATCCGCAGTCGTGCGGATGCTCGTTGATGCGGGCCATCGCGTCGTGAATGTCGATAAGCTGACCTACGCCGGGTCGCTCGACAACCTTCCGGGACTGTCGGGCAATCCGCAGCACGTATTCGAGCACGCGGACATCTGCGATGCAAAATCGATGGGCCGGATGTTCGACAGGTATCGTCCGGACGTCGTGATGCACCTCGCCGCCGAGTCGCACGTCGATCGGTCGATTGACGGCGCAACACCGTTCATCCAGACGAACATCGTCGGCACGTACACCCTGCTCGAAGCGGCAAGGCGACACTGGTCCGGCCTGCAGGGCGACGCGCGCGACCGGTTCCGGTTTGTCCATGTTTCAACGGACGAGGTCTACGGATCGCTCGGCGCGACCGGATATTTTACCGAGAGCACCGCGTACGATCCGAGCTCGCCGTACTCCGCCTCCAAGGCCTCGTCCGATCACCTCGTTCGTGCCTGGCATCGAACCTACGGACTGCCCATTCTCGTCACGAACTGCTCCAACAACTACGGTCCGTTTCAGTATCCGGAAAAGCTCATTCCGGTCACGATTCTGAATGCGCTCGCAGGGCAGCCGATTCCCGTTTACGGAACAGGCGAAAACGTTCGTGACTGGCTGTATGTCAACGATCATGCGCGAGCGCTTCTGGTTGTGGCGGATCGCGGCACGCCCGGCGAGACCTACAACGTGGGTGCGCGCAACGAACGTACGAACATCGAACTCGTGACGACGATCTGTGCCGTGCTGGACGAATTGCGACCGGCGACAACCTCGCATTCGAAGCTCATCACGCTTGTTGATGATCGTCCCGGACACGATCACCGCTATGCGATCGATCCGACGCGCATCGAATCTGAGTTGGGTTGGTCCGCCGAGACCTCCTTCGAGGAAGGCATCCGGAATACGGTCGAATGGTACCTTGCCAACAGTGGCTGGTGCCTCGCGCGGCTGCCGGAGGGAGTTGTGAGCCGGTTGGGGCTTGGCCCGTCATTCTCGCGATCCGAACGCGACGCGTGATGGTTGCTACGCCCGGACAGTCGAACGAATCGGCCAACTCGAACGAATCGGCCAACTCGAACGAATCGGCCAACTCGAACGATCTGCGCGTCACGATTTTTCAGCGCGTCTTTCCGCATTATCGGCTCGCGTTTTTTGATGCGCTGTCTGATCGGTTGGGCGGACAACTCACGCTGGTGCATGGGCGCCCCCTCTCAGATGAAGGGCTTCGGGAGGCAGACGGCACGTGTTCGTTCCGGACGGTGGTTGTCGACCAGCAGTGTGTGAACCTGCGGCATCAATACCTGTGTCGCCACCCCGGGCTGGCGCGCGTCGTGTTGGGAACGAGTCCCGACGTGGTGGTCGCTGAGCCGAACATGCGTCTGTTGTCGACTCCCGGGCTCCTGCGTGCGGCGGCAAGGCGGGGCATCGGGACGCTCGGATGGGGGCTCGGCAGACTCAACCCGCCGGGCGGTCTGGTTGGAGGGTTGCGTGATCGCCGGTCGGCAGCGTTGTGCCGGCAGTTCGACGCGCTCGTCGCCTATTCGACGAAGGGAGCGGCGGATTATGAACGGATCGGGATTCCGCGTTCACGGATCTTCGTCGCGCGAAATGCCGTGGCTTCGGTTTCGTCCGACGTGAACTGGCCGGCAGTGCGGGCGCGGCGGGTGGCGCGAGATCTCGATCGGATCCGAATTTTGTCGCTTGGCAGGTTGCTCGAAGGCAAGCGGGTCGACGATCTCCTACGCGCGTGTTCCCGTTCGCGGTCGCGCCCGGAACTCGTGGTTGTCGGAGACGGCCCGGACGAAGCCCGCCTGCGCGCAATTGCCGATTCGATTTATCCGGATACGGTTTTCGCCGGTCACACGGCCGGGCCGGAGCTCGACGCGATCCTCGCGGATGTGGATTTGTTCGTGCTGCCCGGGCTCGGCGGTCTGGCGATTCAGCAGGCGGTGACCGCGGGTCTGCCGGTGATCGTTGCGACCGGCGACGGGACGCAGGGCGATCTTGTCGGCGACGGCCGGAACGGCTATCTGATCGACGAGGGAGACGTCGACGCGCTGGTCGCCCGGATCGATGAACTGGCGGCATCGCGTGAACTCCGGGAGCGGATGGGCAGGGAGTCGCTTGAGATTGCCCGGAACGAGGTGAATCTGGAGCGGATGGTCGAATCGATGGTCGAAGCGATTCGTGCGGCGCGACGGCTTGGCGCGGGGCGCGACGGTGGCGCCGATTGATTCACCTGTCCGGAGTCACAGTGACGCGATGCTTCGATACAACCGCCTGCCGTTGACATCGAGCAGGACGAAGTACGTCCCGGCGGCGAGAGCGGGAAGTCGTACCTCAACCGAATGAGTTCCGGGTAGCCGCGTTTCGTCCAGTAGAATCGTGACACTGCGTCCGGTAACGTCCACCAGTGAGATCCGAACGTCGGCAGCGGTTGTTATCGTAAATGGAATCCAGAACGCGCCGCGCGACGGATTGGGGAACGGCGGCCCGAGGGCTGCCCCGATTTCGTCGGGATCCGTTTCGCTAGAAACGCTCGTGCCGCCCTCGTAGGCGCCCAGATCGAGCGCCGCTTCCTGCACGCGCGGTGCGAGGGACAGGTCAACCGGCAGCGCCTCGGTCGTGTCACCGTCTTCGTCGAGGTCCGCAACATCCGGCGGCAGGTGAGCAGCGTTCCCCGCGTCGAGGCCGGGCGACGTGCGGTTCAGCCTGAGGTCGCCGTAGTTGTCGTCACACGTTCCCCATACCCCGTCGACGCCCGGATCAGGCGTCGTGATAAAGAGCGGATCGCTGTCGATGATGTCGCTGCCGGGCGCAAATCCACCCTGCACGATCGCGTTTTCCAGAACGATTCGGTCGCCGGTTTCGTCGACAAGCTCCGATCCGTTGCCCCAGAAAATGCTGCTTCGAATTGTTGCCGTTCCGTTTCCGCGCGTCCCGAAGGCGTCCGCTCCCGTAGGCGCTTCATTGGCGGCGAACGACACGTTCACCAGCGTCGGACTGCTGCTGTTATTCTGCAGTCCTCCTGCGCCGCTCTCGGTCGAATTCTGTGCCCGGTTTCCGACGAACACGACGTTTACGAGCGAAGGGTTCGAGTTGGTATCGTTCGTCATGCCGCCGCCGTAGTTCACGCACGTGTTGCCCTGGAATGTGACGTTCACAAGCGTCGGGCTGGCGCCATTGTAGTTGTCGAGTCCGCCCGTCCAGCCGTGCGATACGTTGCGCACAAAGCGAACCCGCACCATCAACGGACTGCTGTTGCCCTCGTTCGCCATCCCGCCGGCCAGCGCACCCGCTTCGTTTTCGTAGAAGACGACGTCGCGAAGCGTCGGACTGCTTCCGAAGCGGTTCGCCATCCCGCCGGCTGCTCCGTTTCCGGTGACTCCCGAAACATTGTGTTCGAAGCGGACGTCTTCGAGCGTCGGATGACTCCCGTTTTCGTTCAGCATTCCGGCGCCAAAGGCATCGCGCCCGTCCGGACTGCGCCGCGCAACGTTGTTGCGAAACACAGTATGGCGGATCGTCGGGCTGCCGGCGAGTGTTCGCATTCCACCGCCGCGGTTGTCCGGGAAGACGCCGTTCGCGTAAGCGTCCTGAACCGTGAAGCCGTCGAGTATCGCCGTCGAATCGGTTGCACTACCAGTCACGACGTGATAGCTATTGTCTGTCGGCTGTCCCTGCACGCCGATGTCGCCCGAGAGGATCGTCGGGTTCTGTACCCAGTCGCGCGTACCCCGTGAAGACTCCGTACCGGAAAATCCGCCGAAAAGTACGACGCCGGACTTGAGTTGGAACGTCGCGGTTCGCTCGCTTCCGGAGGTCGGCGTGTAGGTCCCGGCAGCTGTCCAGATTTCATCACCCGACGCTGCCGCCGAGAGCGCCATCTGCAGGTCAGTGAACGCGTCGGTCCAGCTCGCCCCCGTGTTGGCGCCGGCGGCGGCCCCGTTGACATAGTGGACGGTCTGGGCGAAGGTTGTCCCAGTCAAGGACAACGCAAGCGACAGGATTGCGGTCAGCTTCGTGGCTTTCATGGCGAGGATCGCGTGGCGACTCGTGGTAGTGAGCGGATCTGGTTCGCCAATCGTACACGAATTCACGGGCGGATCCCCAGCCCAAACCCTGATTGTCGCCTGACGAAATCCTGACCATGCCCGAATCCGCCCGTCTGCAGCCGAAATTGGGTTGTATGGGGAGCGGATTGCCGCTACGTTTCCGCCTTGTGGCTGCGTGTTTGCGACTGATCTTAATACAGTATGGAATCCCCGGTGACCGAACGAAGGCCCTTTCGCGTTGGATCGTGGACGGCGGATCCGCCGTCCAACGAACTGTCGTCTGGCGCTCGGAGGGTGCGCGTTGAGCCGAAGGTGATGGCCCTGCTCGAGGTATTGGCCGAACACGCCGGCGCGACCCTGTCGCGCGAGTTCCTTCTCGAAAACGTCTGGCCGGATGTGGTCGTGACGGAGGATGCACTGAGTCGCGCCGTGTCCAAGCTCCGCCGCGCACTCGACGACGATGCGCAGTCACCGGAGTACGTCGAGACGATCCCGAAGGGTGGCTACCGACTCATCGCGAGCGTCGACCGATTGGATCTTCCGGAGAAGGCGCTCTTCACGAGCCAAACCGATCCCGCCGGTCCCACCGCTCGTTCCGAACTCGCAGGTCCTTCCGGCGGATCCGCCGGGCGGTTATCCGCCGCGATTCTGTCGATCGTCGTGGTCATTCTGGTCCTTGGTGTTGTCCTGATTGGAATGCGGATGGGCCGATCAGACCATGACGCTGTCATCCGGCCGCTCACCGTCATGGCAGGCATCGAAACACATCCGGCCCTCAGCCCGGACGGTCACCGGGTTGCGTTTGCGGCGGCGTCGCGCGGCGCCGCCGCCGATTTCGACATCTGGGTTTCGAGTCTGGATGACAGGTCGCCCGTCCGGCTGACTTCCGGACCGGACGACGATCTCCGACCGGTGTGGAACGCCGACGGGACGACGCTCGCATTCCTCCGCTGTCGCCTGGATCGCTGTCGGATCGTGACGGTGCCCGCGCACGGAGGGCCGGTCGCACCTGTTGGGAATCTCGTCGTGAGTCCGTGGGCGCTCGACTGGCTTCCCGCGGGTGACTTCGTTGCAGCCGTCAGGCTGGACTCGACCGATGCGTCGTCGCCGCTCGGGCTTGTCCGCACTTCGGGACGTGGCGATACGCTCGATCGTTTGACGACGCCCGACAGTGGTTCGTTCGGCGACTTGTTTGCGCGGGTGAGTCCGGACGGTGCGCGCATTGCATTTGTTCGTCACGGTCGCAGCGGGGAGGAGGATGTCTGGACGGTTCCGATTGCCGGCGGCGCCGAGACGAACGTGACGCAGCGGGGCATGCACGTGGAAGGCGGCGC
>JAGQWL010000453.1 GCA_020437385.1 Bacteroidota bacterium | reverse complement strand
TAGTTTCCGAGCAGCATCAGCCACTGATCCGCATTCGGCCCGATGACCGCAAGCCTGCCGAGGTCGTTGCGCAGCGGCAACGTCTCGTTGTCGTTCTTGAGCAGCACCATCGCCTCGCGCGTGACTCGCCGCGCCAGCTCTCGATGTGCTTCGCTGTCTACTACATCGTAGGGGATCGAAGCAAACGGAACGCGCTCAGGCGGGTCGAACATGCCGAGTCGGAATCGCGCGCGAAAAAGTCGGCGCAGCGTTTCGTCGAGCGTTGCTTCAGATACCATGCCGTCCTGAATTGCCTGCAGCAGGTGCGGATACACCAGGTTGCCGCAGTCCAGGTCGGTGCCTGTTTGTAGTGCAACGGCTGCCGCAGCCTCCGCCGTTGCCTCCGTCTTGTGATTCTTGTAGATGTCGTCAAGCGCCCAGCAGTCCGAAACGACGTATCCGTCAAAACCCCACTCCCCACGCAGGATGTCCTTCAGCAGCATCGGACTCGCACAGGCCGGATCGCCGTCGACGCGATTGTACGCGCACATCAGGGATCGGGCACCGGCCTCGCGAATGCCGCGCTCGAACTGCGGGAGGTAACTTTCCCGAAGATCGCGCTCACCCACAACCGCGTCGAACGTGTGGCGCTCAGATTCCGGTCCGCTGTGGATGGCGAAGTGTTTGACTGTTGCGACGGACTTGAGGTATTCCGGATCGTCACCCTGAAGTCCCTTGATAAACGAAACGGCGATCGATCCGGTGAGGTACGGATCCTCGCCATACGTCTCCTGGCCGCGGCCCCAGCGCGGGTCGCGAAACAGGTTGATGTTCGGTGACCAGAACGTCAGGCCCTGGTACCGATAATATTTGCCTTTCTCCGCGTACACCTGGTACTTCGCCCGCCCTTCGTCAGAGATGGCTGTCGCCATCTCGTGAATCAGCTCCGTGTTCCAGGTTGCAGCAAGCCCGACGGCCTGCGGAAAAACGGTTGCCAATCCGGATCGCGCGACGCCGTGCAGTGCCTCGTTCCACCAGTTGTATCCCGGAATGCCGAGGCGCTCGATCGGTGGCGACGCGTTTGTCGTCTGCGACACCTTTTCTTCGAGAGTCATCCGCCCGATCAGATCGTCGACGCGGGTCTCGAGTGGCAGATCGGGATTCTGATACGGATGGTCAACCTGCTGGGCGCTCGCCGAAGCAGCGGGCAGCAACAGCAGAATTCCGGCAAGAAGTCCAACGTGCTTCTTCATCTCGGTTCTCGTTGATGGAAATCGAATGAGACCGGGACAAGTCCTTGCGACCGGATTAGCGCGACTCGTGAATCGTTGGTCGCAGTGCCCGCGCGGTGCCCCGGCGCATCGTCACTTCGCAGTCGCGATCACGGCGTCGAACGCCGCCTTGGGTTGATGTGAGCGATCGAACAGGAGCGGATAGTCCGTTCGGCCCGGAATTGGCCAGCCGTTCTTCCATGAATCGCCATCCGCGACACCCCAGAACGTCACACGAGAGATAACATCCGCGTGCTTCCGATACGTTCGAAACAGCATCGCGTACTGCTCCGCCTGAGCGGATGCAATTGAGTCGGGAAGGCCGTCCGCGTAGGGGTTCATGGCGTCGATGTTGCGTGCTTCGAGCGCGGCAGTCAACTCCGCCGTGGGCATCCGCCAGGGTGCCGGTAGAACGGACATGTCCAACTCGGTA
The DNA here is from genome assembly GCA_020437385.1 of Bacteroidota bacterium. Taxonomy (GTDB): domain Bacteria; phylum Bacteroidota; class Rhodothermia; order Rhodothermales; family JABDKH01; genus JAGQWL01. The sequence goes on along the minus strand of JAGQWL010000453.1, from coordinate 2,999 downwards.
ATAGCAACCTTCACGCCCAGAGCGGCGAAGGCTTCGAGCGCCGCCTCTTGCTCCTCAGGGGTCGGATAGGAAAGCGAGTTGTGGCCCTGCGATCCGATTGCCGTCACGGTCACCCCTTTGTCCAGAAGGCTCTGCACCAGGCGCACCGCACCGTCACGTTTCTCCGGGTTCTCCAGTGAATAGTCGTTGTAATACAACTCGGCGTCCGGATCCGCTTCGTGTGCGAACTGAAAGGCCTTCTCCAGGTAGTCGTCGCCGATGATCGTTCGCCACTTGCTGTCCCGCAGCGTTCCGTCTTCGTTCAGCGCCTCGTTCACAACATCCCATCCATCGATCCGGCCCTTGTAGCGACCGACGACGGTCGCGATGTGGTCACGCATCGTCGCCAGCAGTTCGTCCCGCGTCGCCGGTTCGCCAAGCGTGTTTTCGAATACCCAGTCAGGCGTCTGATTGTGCCAGACGAGGGTGTGGCCAACGACGAAGAGGTCGTTGCTTTCTCCGAAGCCGACGAAGGCGTCGGCATCGCCGAAGTTGTATTCGCCACGTTGTGGGTGAATGTTCTCCCACTTGAGTGCATTCTCGGGCGTGATGGAGTTGAACTGCTGCAGCGTCAGTGCCGCTCCGGCGGAGTCCCTTCCGGTGAACTGTCGTGCGTTCAGAGCGGCGCCGATGAGGAAGTCGTCAGCGAAGGTGGACTTCAGCGTGACGGCGGATTCCATTTGGGCGGCCCTTTCGCTGCAGCCGACGTTGATTGCAAGCAGGAGGATTCCGAGGCCTGATACTGCGAATCGGGAGACGGATTGCTTTCTCATGTTCGTGTCAGGACGCGACGTTTACTGTCGATGGAAGGCCTGCCTTGCGGTCGGCAAGTTCTCGTGTCATCAACAGCTCGGTCTTGAGGTCGATATTGTAAAGGAACAGGAATGACGCCGAAATGAGGAAGGTGATTGCCGGGAAGATGCTCGCCGTCAGCACGATTCCGGTCAGGGCATGCGCAGTCTGCTCCGCGTTGGGTACGTAGCCATAGATGGCGAGTATTCCTCCGCCGATGGCGCCGCCGAGTCCGAGCCCCGCTTTGAGTCCAAAGACGACCGCGGAGAAAACGATGCCGGTTGCCCGACGATGGTTCTTCCACTCAGAGTAGTCGGCGACATCCGCCATCATCGCCCACAGCAGCGGAATCGTCACACCGTACGCGAACTGTCGCAGCGCTTCCGTGACAAAGGCCACGCCGATCTTGTCGTTCGGGATGAAGTAGAACGCGCCTGAAAAAATGGCCGTGATCACAACGCCCGTGAAGAAGACGTTGCGCTTGCCGTAACGGATCGCAAGCGGTTTGGACAGGGCAATCGCAAGAATTGTCGAGATCAGTCCGAACGCATTGAACAGGCTGAACACGACCGCAACCGGACGGCCGCCGGAGAGGCGAACGAAAAAGTCGAGAACAGATGGCAGCCCCTCCATGAACGACCGCAGCGCGTTCGCGTCGAGGAAGTAACTGAAGTAAAAGAACATCACACCGCCGCGAAGCGCGAGCGTGATGAACAGAAACAGGGTGAGGAAGAACATCGCGATCCACGGGCGATTACTGACGAGGTCCAGCAGATCCTGTTTGATCGATGTCTTCTGTCCGGGGTCGGGCTGTACACGCTCTTTTGTTGAGAAGAACGTGACGACGAAGAGGACCGCCGCGAGTGCCGAAAAGAGCCCCAGCGTGATCTTGTAGCCGAGTGCGTCATTCCCCTTTCCGAAGAAGTTCACCAACGGCAAGGCAAACGTCTGGATCAGGAAAGCCGCCAGCATCGCGAACACGAATCGATACGACGACAGGCTCGTGCGTTCCGCCTGGTCGGCCGTCATCACGCCGGACAAGGCGGAGTACGGAAGGTTGTTGATCGTGTACACCACCATCAGCAGGGTATACGTGACGTAGGCGTATACCAGCTTGCCGGTCGGACTGAAGTCGGGTGTCGAGAACGTCAGGAAGGCGAGTATTCCGAAGGGAATCGCACTCCACAGAATCCACGGTCTGAACTTGCCCCACTTCGTGTTCGTGCGATCTGCGATCAGCCCCATTATTGGGTCCGTGATCGCATCCGAAAAGCGGACGACAAGAAACAACACGCCGACGGCGGCCGCGCTCAGACCGAAGGTGTCCGTGTAGAACGCGAGCTGGAAGACGATAATCGTCTGGAAGATGAAGTTCGCGGCTGCGTCGCCGACGCCGTAGCCAACCTTCTCCCGTACGGAGAGCTTTGCAGTGATATCGGACATTCGGTCTACACTCCGGTCTGGTTAGAACTTTGTTTGAGTGCCTCGGACGGGCAGCAACGTTAGCGAACTGCAAGCGTCGTACGCGAAAGGTCCTCGGACCTGGATGATGTGCCGACGAAGAGCTCGAATTCTCCCGGTTCGACGACAAGATTGTAGTCGATGTCGTGGAAGGAAAGCAACGCGGGAGTGATCTCAAAGCTGACGGTCTTCGTGGCGCCGGCGTCGAGCTCGACACGCTGGAATCCCTTCAGCTCCTTCAGCGGTCGCGTCACAGAACTGACGACATCACGGATGTAGAGCTGAACGACCTCTGTTCCGGCGCGATCGCCCACGTTCGTTATCGCAACATGAAGTGTTGCCGTCTGACCGTTGTCAATCGCCGCCTGGTCGAGCTTCAGGTCGGACAATTCAAACTTCGTATAACTGAGACCGAAGCCGAATGGATACAGGGGCGTTACCTCGTCGTGCAGGTATCCGCGTCGCGCAGACGGCTTGTGGTTGTAGAAAATCGGCAGATGGCCGACGGACCGAGGGAAGGAGATCGGCAGTTTGCCGCTCGGGTTGACGGCGCCGAAGATGATATCGGCGACGGCGTTGCCCGATTCCTGTCCGAGATACCAGCACTCGAGAAGGGCATCTACCTTGTCTGCAACATTGCCGAGGGCAAGCGGCCGACCGTTGAAGAGTACGGCGACGATCGGCTTTCCTGTCGCGGCGATGGCCTC
>JAGQWL010000062.1 GCA_020437385.1 Bacteroidota bacterium | reverse complement strand
TGATCGGCGTAGATGTTGGTGCGGCCGTGGACTCCGTATCCGCAAGGAGCCCCTCCTTCATCGACGTGATGCTCGAAAGCGCCCTCTTCCATTCGACGAGGGCAGACGCCGAGCAACGCAAACTGATCGATGTTCTGATTCTGCCTGATATTCAGGGCTTGTCCCGAGCGTCTTTCGAGCAGGCGGAGGAGTGGATCCAGCGAGGAGAAGATGCGGCTCGGGCGGTGATGCCGCAGCTGCGCGCGGCGCTCGATTCACTCGGCGTGCGACGGGCCGCGCCTCGCAGCTTCGCGTTTCCGGACAAGCTCGAGCCGTGCCACGTCGACGCGATCCGCATTACGGGAGTCGAAGGGCAGAAGCTCGCACTCGTACAGGAACGCGCCCAGCTCAACGCACCCGCAACGCTTGGCCCGACGGAGATTGAACACGCCATCCAGCGGATCTACGGAACGGCACTGTTTGATCGCGTGACCTACACAATCGAGTCTTCGGGTTCGACGGGAGAACGAGACAGCACGATTCTCCATATTCGAACGATGCCCGTGGGAAATCCGAACACCATCGGTTTCGGATTCCGCTACGACAGTTACTACAAGGCAGAGCTTCTGTTCAACCTCGCCCTGAAGAACAATCGACGATTTGGCACCGCCTCCGAATTCCGAATCCGTCTCGGGGAACAGCTCGAAGCAGACGCAACGTATTTCACGCGTCTTGGTCGCCGTTCGCGCTTCAGCGTCGGCGGAAACGTGGGACTATCGTCCGCACCCGCCAACCTCTATCTGCCCGGGCGCTTCGGACAGACGATCGGCGCCGAGCAGGACATCCCGGTGTATTCGCTGCGGATCGAGAACTTCCGCGGGAAACTGTACAGCGGATTTGCCTCTTCCGAATCGATACTTGCGGGATTTTATGGAAAGGCCGAACACATCCGCACGCGCCAGGTTGTTGCCGGAACGGTGGCGATTGATCCGGACAGCACATCGGAGATGACGCGCGTCCCGCAGATCGCAGACTCCGATCAGGATCTTGTCGCCGGCGGCTTCCTGTGGCAGACGGACACAGTCGACCGGCTCGATTTTCCGCGGCAGGGTGTTCGAGTTCGGGCTGAGTTTGAGATCGGAATCTCGAACGCAATTCCCCAGATCTCGCTGGGACCGGTGGCACCTTCCGACCTTCTCGACGTCGGCTTCTATCGAAGCGGTATCGTCGATGCCGAATGGTTCGCGCCCGTATCCGATTTCGTTTCGCTGTTCGGACGCGGAGTCGGGGTTTACGGATCAGGCAGTGCGCTGCCAGCGAGCCACTATGCGTTTGTGGGAGGAATCAATACAGTGACGACCCGCACCGCGAACTTCATCCCAGCCTGGGGGCTCCATGCGCAACAACGGTTCGGCCGAAAGGCGTGGCTCGCGATGATCGGCGTTCAGGTCGAGCTGAGCGGCAATTTCGTCGCCCGTGTGGGCGGCAACGTGGGCGACACGTTCGACCTCTTCGGCGACAACGACCGCGCGGCGCTTGGATCGGCGCTGTATTCGCAGATCCGGGAAGCACCGTTCTTTGGATTTGCGATGGAACTGGGGCTGAGAACACGTCTCGGACCGCTGCAGCTCGTCATTTCGGGTGGACCGGAAGCGTCGCGCCCGAACACTTCGCTGCGCTTCGGCTACGAATTCTAGCTGCGCGCTGCCACGAGGATTCGTGGTGCGGTTCGGAGCCCGCTACAGGTACGGCTGAAAGAGCCAACAGAACGCGTCGCGAAGCCGGACCGGAAGTGCGCGGCCGTCAATCTCGTCCAGCGTGTACTGCGAGGCATTTTCCAGACAGCGGTCGACATAGGTACCAAGCGAAGCGGCGAATTCGGTCCCGATGACCTCGATACCAATCTCGAAGTTGAGACGCAGGCTCCTTGCGTCAATATTCGCCGAACCAACAACAGCGTAGTATTCATCAACCACAACGAGCTTCGCATGCGAGAACGGCGGCGGTTGCCGGAAGACGCGGACACCGCCCTGGATAAGCTCACCCAGAACATTCTGAGTGGCCCATTGGACATACGGAAGATTGCTCTTCTCCGGTAGAATGACCCGTACGTTGACGCCCTTCAGTGACGCCGTTTTCAGTACCGAGATAAACTCTCGCGACGGCAGAAAGTACGGGGTCATTATCGTGACGGATTTGCGGGCCGCAGCGATGGCGCCGATGAGCACAATTTCCAGCTTGTCGAGGTTGTCATCCGGCCCGTCGAGAATGACGCGACACGTTTCACTTCCCGACTGCGGCACAACCTCCGGCGACGCGATCGATTCGCCGGTTACGAACCACCAGGTATCGCGAAACACGTCGTGCAATTGGCCGCAAATGGTTCCCCGGAATTCGAAATGTAGATCCTGGGCCCGCTTGCGGTTCGACTCCATCGTGACCATGTGTCGGTCGCCGATGTTCATTCCACCCGCAAACGCGACGGAGCCGTCCGCGATCAAGAGCTTGCGGTGATTGCGAAGGTTCAGGTTCAACGAGGGCGGAAAGAGGCGCAGCGGAAGGAATCGGACAACACGAACGCCGGCCCGGCGGAGCAGCTTGCCCACCCGTGGATGCGAATACCGCTCTCCGAATCCATCAACAATCACACGCACGTCGACACCGCGGGACGCGGCACGCGTCAGCGCATCGACAAAACGCTGACCCGACGTGTCTGTGTCGAAGATGTACGTCATCAGAAATACTGATGACATGGCAGCATCGATCGCCTCGAGCATCTTCGGGTAGGCGCGCTCGCCGTTTTCGAGCACCGAAACATTGTTGCCCTCACAGAGGGGATGGTTTGTCACTGCGTCCGAAAGGCGCGCAACCGGAACAAACGCATCGGACAGACCCGGGTAGCTTCGCGGCGCCCGATCGAGGGCGAACGGCCCTTCCCTTTCGAAACCGACCAGGCGACGGAGCGGGCGCTGCGCGTGCATCTCACGGGCACGGGTCTGGACGCGGTTGATCCCGAATAGCGCGTAGGCGATCGGTCCAAACAGCGGAAACAGAAGACAGGCGCTCACCCACCCGAACGCGGCCCGCGAGTCGCGTTTGAACAGGAGCGCGTGCCCCGCAGTCACGGGCGCGATGACCGCGTGAATCACAACAAGAACAATCGTTTCCGGATCCACTGTATTTTAGACGACCGAATCGGACCCTCACGAACAGTTGCGAGCGACCCTGCCGTACTTTTGACGGTCCAATTCTGGCCGATAAACGGATAATAGCTGCCTTCGAATATAGGGCTCACCCACCAAGAGCCAGACCAGTTTTCCACACCACCGGACTATGTCGCACCAGACTGCCGAACATCCACCGGATGAAGGATCGGCGAAGCGGACTTCCCCGCTTCCCTACATGCCGCAACTTGACAGTCTTCGCGCTTTTGCGGTGATCCTGGTCCTGATTCACCACTGGGTGCCGGCCTCCCTGCGCCTCGGCGTGAACACGGGGCGATTCGGGGTGCGCCTGTTCTTTGTCCTGAGTGGCTTTCTGATTACTGCCATTCTGCTGCATGCCCGAAAGCGCGGGGAGCAGATTTCCTATCCGAAGCCGCGGGTCATGGGAGCGTTTTATGCTCGTCGGTTCCTCCGCATCTTCCCGCTGTACTACGCAACGCTCGGTGTTGTCGTTGTCGCCGGACTGATTGGCTACACGAGAGCAGATCCGATTATTCACTCACTTCCCTGGCATG
>JAGQWL010000452.1 GCA_020437385.1 Bacteroidota bacterium | reverse complement strand
GACATCTGACAAGTGACAACTGACAACTGACAACTTCGCGAGCGAAGCGAGCACTACCTCACCTCAACTTCCGTGAGCCCGCCGACTGCGGGCCGATCGTGTTCAAGGTAGAGCCTGACGGCGTCAGCCTCAACCGCCTGGAATGAGATGACATTAACCGCCATCGCCCGTGGCGATTGGGGAAACGAGCTCGCATTCAGTACGTCGCGCCACTCGCCACCGACACGAACGCGTACGTGCATGGACCTCGGCGATATTACCGTTGTGTCTACCTGATTCAGGTACCTCGGCGCGTTGCCCCATAAGTACGCGTCGACCCGGGAAACGGATTTCGGCCCATCAAACTCAATCTCGATCCAGTCTTCCGCATTCGGCGTGCCTCGGGGAACCCAGCGGTTCGCCTGATACGACGTCAATCCAAATGAACCGTCGACCAGAACTCCGAGTCCCTCGTCATCTTCCGGGAACGACGCCGACACGCGCGGGAACGGATCACCAGCCGGATTCAGCGCGAGGTTCGACGGCCGGCCTTGCGCCTTGCTCAGTAGCGTGCCCGCCGGAGTCCAGACCTCGAGCTCGGCCAACCCGGTTGCACCGCCTGCCGCGTGCTCCAGGATAACACGAACGGCTCGGGCATCGACAGCGCGAAACTCAACGGTATTCGCTCGACGCCCCTCAGGTCTGCTCGGCGTGCGTCGCGTTTCAACCAACGATGTCCAGACCGCCTCGCTTTCGTCCGGAGAATCGACACGTACCTCGATGCGGTAGGAAACCGGGGGCATGACTACTGTGGTCTGCCGCTCGCTCGCCGACTGCTCCCCGACCGAATCGTCAATGAAATACAATCGCACCTCGTTCACGGTCTGAGCCACGCCGAAATCGACAGTCACCGTATCACCTGAGTTCGGCGACCCTACGGTTGTCCATCGATTCGTCGGGACTTGATGGTACCAGATGCCGCCGTCATGAAGGTAGAAGGATGGGTTCGACGGATTCGCGTACGACGTCGTCACCTCCGGCCACAACTCGCCGTTGTTTACAGCAAGGTTGTCGCGGCGTTCGAACGAAAGCGAGTTCGCGGCGGGTTCGATCGGTTGGGCCACGCGCCCGATCGTGTCACCTCGATAGACTTGTTTGCCGTCAACAATCACGACAAATCCCGACTCGCGCCCGTATCGCGACCCATCCGCATCCCAGTAGAACGAAAGGTCGCGTCCGTGGTAGCGCACGCCGTCAACAGCGAAGTAGCGCCAGTCAGCGGGCACGAGCGGGTTGAGCACGAGCGTATCGCCGGCGGTTGGGCGAATGCCGAGTAGCCCACCGAGAACCAGGTCGACGTAGCCGGAATGGAAATAGTGTTCGCTGTGATTTGGCAGGTCGCTGCCTGTCCACGAACCATCAAACGGATTCGCGGATTCGGCGACGTACGGTCGACCATTCTTGTACTGCGTGCGCGTGTAGGCCCGAATCAACTCGTAGTAGTCCCCGCCATCGACGTAGTCCTGATCGTAGTTGTTCAGCAGATTCGCCATCGCGACGAGCGTCTGCGTCGTCGCGTACGGCCAGGACTGTCCGCTCCAGACGCAGCACCGCGGCGAGACGTAGAACTGAGGGTCGTGTTGCTCCGTTGTCGTCGGACCGTACGTCGACATGAAGTAGGTCGTATCCATCAGGAACTGCCACGCTGACGACTGTTCGTCCGTCGGAAGGTTGAACTGCCAGGGGACGTAGCCGATCAACTCACGCCCATGCTCGTTTCCGGCAAACGGACCCGTCTGGTAGGTCAACGTCTTCGCCTTGATTCCGGGTGGATGATCAGCGACCCACTGGTGGAAGAAGAACGCGCGCGTTGAATCCCAGAGCTGTTCGATGACGCGCGAACGAAGTGCATCGGCCTTATCCGTATACGACTGCGCCTTCGCGGCATCTCCGGCAAGAGCCGACAAACTCGCCGCGGCGTTCAGGTCGCCGTAGAGGTAGCTATTCAGCGTCGGCCGATAACCCTCTACCCGCCAATCGTCGGACGCCTGGCGTGCGTTGATGTTGACCTCCATGCCGTCATCATGACCGGTACGATAGAAAAGCCCATGGTCAGCGTCGTACCACTCATCGTACCAGCCGGCGATCTGTTTCTCCACGTAGGGCAGCATTGAGATCGCCCAATCCCTGTCGCTCCAGAGTTCGTGGATTTGCCAGATGCCGGATCCATACCAGTTGGAGTAGTTTCTCGGGCGCGCGCCGGGCGTGTCGAGCCAGTAGCGAGCGAAATCGTCAATGATCCGCGGATCCTTCAGCCACCGCACCTCTGCAAGTTGATGACCAAGCGGACAAGCGATGCCGCCATACGTACCCGACCAGAAGGGGCGGTCGATAAACTCAGTGAAGAGATAACCCGTCGACGGCGAACCGTAAGTCAGGTGGGTCTTAACGACCTCCCATCGGTAGTAGTAGACCTCATCGAGCGAGTCATCCGGCGTGTCAACAAACGGAATGCGCGCGGCATACCAGTCACGATCGCGGCTGTCCCACCAGTCGTACTTGTCGAAGACGGATGCGTGATCAATGAGCGGCTCGTCGGGTCTGCAACCGGCCAGTTGGACAACTGCCGCGAAAGCGAGAACGAAAACCGCCCGGCAATACTGCCGGCCGTCGGCATGCAGCTTCCGCGCGTTCATCATTCCGTCCGGCCGTGCATTGCCACGATGTCAGGATACAACTCTTCAAATGGCAGCCACAAATCGTTCTCGACTTCGGGATTGTTCGATCTCACGATGTTCAGGGATATCTGAAGCTTCTTCAGCGCGGTGTCGAACCGGCTCTTCGTGCAGTCGTGTTCCATCATTGCGTGGTTGCGCAGGTCTCCGGTGAACCACGGATCCTGCCGGATGTATCCGTAAATCTGCCGCGACAGGTCGTCGAGTTCCGATACCGGTTTGTGGTGTTCCGGGTAATGCACCGTTCGCAGGTACTCGAGGTCCATCAGCACCGCGTCCCCGCCGGGAATCTTCCCGTAGAAGATCTTGTCCGGGTACGTTTGTGGAATCCGGGTTTTCCAGGTCCAGACGGCCGTGACTCGGGGATTCCAGCCTCCACCTTCCGGCTTCTTGTCCGTGCGATTGACGTTGTCGTACAATGACGGCCAATCGGACTTCTTGCTTCCGAAGACCGTGACGACCTTGTTGTCGAGCACAAACTGCACCGCATCTTCGAGCGT
>JAGQWL010000451.1 GCA_020437385.1 Bacteroidota bacterium | reverse complement strand
CTCTGGCGGGTCTCAAATACCGGATCAATAACCTACCTGCCGCCAACCCCCTGCGCCGGAATACCCAACAACGCCGGCATCACACCGCCGGAGGGCCAGCGTAACGCCAGCAACTACTGCACCGTCTTCAACGACATCGTAAACGAGTTCGGGGAATACGCAGGACGACTGGTCCAGCTCGACGAAAACAACAATGTAGTGTCTGAGGTTGCACACGCCGGGGGCAGTGCGCTACCAAATGGCGATGGTGCGCGTCCGCTTTCGATCAACGACGACGGATATATCGCCGCATCTCCCGGCGTGCTGTGGTCACCACAACACGACTACGCAGACATCCGTCAGGCAATCAATGACGGCTGTGACGCATCGGATTTCCGGTACACTCGCCCTCAGGACGAAACGACGATTCAGGCCGATGCGCGAATCAACAACGAGAACTGGATCAGCTATTCCAACCTGATTCTGCGACCTGCCTGTCCCGAAATTGCCGTGACCACGACAGGGACCGGATTCACGTTCGTCGACGGAAAGGCCACGGTCGGGCTCGATGACCAGTTCACGATTACGACCCGCGTTTCGAACACCGGCGTCCTTCCGATCGAGCAGCTTTCCGTCGCCGATGACGCGAGCACCGAGGACTTTTTCCTCCGCCTGTTCGGTCCTGACCCGCCGTTCCCCACCACCCTTGCTCCAGGCGAGTCCTTCTCGTCCACCACGACCTACAGGGCGATCGCCGCCGGTGATTTTGCCGGATCAATAAAGGTCACGGGAACCGGAGAATGCGGACCGATCACAAAGCTGCATCCGGGGGAAATCCGTATTCGCGGATTTGAGCTGGTCGTTACCACAACTGGTGACGAAAGCGACGCGACCGCTGACGATGTCTGCGATGTCGACGAGAGCGAGGATGGCAATCAGTGTACGCTCCGAGCAGCGATGGAAATCGCAAACCTCTCCGCCGGACGCGACTCCATCTCGTTTGCGATCGAAGGAACGGGTTTGCAGACCATCACGCTCGGTTCGGCTCTTCCCGTGATCACGGAGCCGGTGGTCATCGACGCACGCACGCAGGGCGCAAACCCGGTGACTCCGCTCGTCGCGCTGACCGGATCCGGCATCGACCACGCGTTTGTTTCCAACGCGGGCAAAACCACGATCCGCGGATTTGTTCTCGGCGGATTTCGGGACGCAGCAATCAAGTTCACCGGTGAGGGTGAAAATCGCGTCGAGTCCAGTCACATCGGAGTGGATGCCCTCGGAACTGCGGCCAAACCGAACGCCGTCGGAATTCTAATCGATGGATCGCCACGCAACACAATCGGTGGACCAACGCCGCAACAGCGAAACGTAATCAGCGGAAACGCCGACGCGCGCCCGGACGCCGACCCCGATGTCAACCCGACGTCCGCCGGCATCCTCATCAAGGGAACGGCCGCTGCTCACAATGAGGTCGTGGGCAATTATGTCGGCACCAACGTGTCCGGCACTGCCGCAATCCCCAACGCCGCCGCCGGTGTCTGGATCGACGACGCGCCGGACAATACCGTTGGTGGAAACGTCGCCGCCGCCGGAAACCTCATCTCAGGAAATGCCGACTACGACGTGCTGATTGCCGGACCTGAAGCGGACCGAAACATTGTGATCGGTAATACGATCGGAACGAACGCCGATGGTACCCTGTCGCTTTCGCCCGACGCGGTCGGCGTACTCATTCAGTTCGGAGACAATAACAAGATCGGTCTGAGTACTTCCTCTCCCGGAGTTGCGCCTGGCAACTTGATCAGCGGACACCCGAAGGGAGTCGGAGTTGGCATCGTCGGTATCAACCCGGCAATCCTTGACGACCTCGAGATCGAATTCTCCGGGCAGGTCGATTTCGCGCGGGAGAACAGCGTCGCCGGCAACCTGATCGGTCTGAACCGAGCGGGCACCGACTCCGTCGCAAACTCAATAGGAGTCCTCGCCTACCTCAGCGCGCCGAAAACAACAATCGGGGGATCCGCGGCAACAGCACGCAATGTCATCTCGGGCAACCGGACATTCGGAGTCGCCCTCTGGGACTCGCTTGGTTACGGCGCGCCGGACGAATCCGTGGTTGCTGCGAACTACATCGGCACGACTGCGGACGGCACGCAGGCACTCCGCAACAAACTGGCGGGCATGCTTGTCGGATCGATTCTGTTGAGTGACCAAAACGGCGGTGTCAAGAATGCGATCATCGGCGGCGAAACGCCGAGCTCCGGTAACGTGATCGCGGGCAACGACACGACTCAGATCTGGCTCAACGGTGGCGGGACAGACAACATCCGCATCCTCAACAACCGGATCGGGTTGCTCACGAACGGCGAGGCGGGACAGACGCGTGAAACCAGCAAACACGGCATTCTTGCCGAGGCATCCGGAATCATCGTTGGCGAATCGGGGCACGGAAACTTCATCGGCGGCAATCGATCCGGCGTCACAGTCGTGGGTGGTACAACACTGCTGAACGATAACTTCATTGGAACGAGTCCGAATGGCGCATCGACCGTTCCCAATGATGTCGGCATCTGGGTACTCGGTGATGAAGTGGTGATCGGCGACGAAACGGGCGGCAATCTCATCTCCGGCAACAATCGCTACGGAATCCTCATCGGCGAGACCGATGAGTTTGATGCACCCGGTTCACAAACCCCTGCTCCGAACGATGTCACCATCACGCGCAACACAATCGGAACGAACTTCGCTCGCACGACCTCGCTCGGCAACGGACTGGTGGCAACAAGTGCTGAACCGGGTGCGGGAATCGGAATCGCGGGAGGCGACGGACCGCTTATCGTTGCCAACACAATCTCCGGCAATCGACACGGAATCTGGATCAACAACGGATCCGGTGGCACAACGACGCTCGGGTACAATGTAATCGGCATCGGTGCTGCCGGTGAAGCGGGTCCGCGGCCGATTCCAAACACAGCGGACGGCATTCACGTGGCTGACGGGATCGTAACGACCACGACGGACTACGAAATCGATGCACCGACCGATATCGCGGGAGTCGGTGGTAACGCAATCTGGTTCAACCTCGGGGCGGGACTGCGTGCACCGGAAACCGGATCGAAGTTCCGAATGGCAGGTAGTTCGTTGTTCGCCAATGGCGGCTTGGCGATCGACCTCGGCTCGCCCGGACAAGGTGCCGGCGGCGCCTATTCGGAGGCGCCGGATTTCTTCATCCCGCGGATCGAAGGCGACGAGATGCTGCTGCTTGGCCGACCGTCGGTATCGGGCGTCGTAACGATTTACAGGAGTCCGCTGTGCGACGCGGCAGGGTACGGAGAGGGCGCGTATGTCTTCGCGTCGGGCGCGGGCGTTGCGGGCCAGCGGTTCGAGATCCCGATGCTGCTCGATCCGGAGCACGTCGGCGAGTTTGTCACGGCCATTTCGACCACGTCGGATTCGGAGACCGAGTTCAGTATCTGCAGGCGCATCCCGGAGCAGGATCGAAGTGAGATCTACGACGTGATCGACGACAATGTCTCCAGCTCCATCGACCCGAGTCTCCAGATCGATATCTCCGTGTCGACCGCGGGCAAAAGAAGCGACGTGTCGGCTAACGGGAGCGCCGCACTACAGGGCTACCTCTACCTGGCCGTGCACGACCGTGCACCCGTTCTGAATAGCTTCGATGGGACTGCGACGGGCAACGACGGCGGACTTGTAACGCCGGATGCCGTTTCGTCCAGGCGCTATTGGGAAATCGCGACAGACAGCCTCGAGTCCTTCGTCTATTCGGCGTGCCTGGACCTTTCGGATGTCGGCGGGGTCACCGATTCGCAGCAGCTTGTTGTCCTTTCGCGCGAACGTACGGGACTACCATGGACGCCCGTCAACTCCACGATCAACGGCAACGGATGGCTGTGCGCGGACGGGCTTGAGGCCGGAGAGGTTGCAATCGGTGCGAACAGCAGTGTGAATCCGGTAGGCGTCGAGAACGAATACGGCCCGGGCGATGATTCGAACAATACGAACACGCCGACAATCGCCGACGACGACCGACCGGTTTTTGTGTTTCCCAACCCCGCGCGCGGACAAGCGACGGTCGTCGTCCGGCTCGACGCCGCGGACGACGTTGACATCGCGCTGTTCGATGTGCTTGGACGCCGGACCAGACGATTGCACGCGGGCACGCTGCCGACAGGCGAACATCGCTTCTCAATCGACACAGGCGAGATGGCGGATGGCTTGTATTTCATCGTCATCCGAAAGGAAACGTCCGCGGTGAAGGATCACGTCGCGATGGCGAAGCTCGTTGTGGCGAACGAGTAGGTCCACGAGGGCTACGATTCCGCGATTCCACCGCGATTCATCAATCGACGTTACCGCTTATCCTCGTTTCTTCCGTCGTCTGCGTGGGGGCGTCGCGGTTCGAGTGCACGATCCTAAGAGATCGCGTGGGTTGTTGCTGTGCTTCGTGGGAATCACGACGGCCCGGGATGATTGCTCGCGAAGCGAGCGCGCCCATTCTCCCATTCTCCCATTCTCCCATTCCCCCAGTCCCCCATTCTTCCATTCAATCTTTCCTACTTTCCTATTTTCATCCGCTCCTACTTTCTTTGCGAAGCACACCCGGTTCATGCAACGGCACCTTCTTCAACGATCCCGGCAACGCGCCGCACTCGTCCTCATCGCAGCCGCCGCGATGCTCGGCACTCTCGCAACCCACCCCGCCCGCGCCCAGGATATTCCGCTCGTCTACGATGTCGAGAATACCGGCGCCGACTGCACACCTCCGCCGCTTCCGGCGTTTGTCAACCTGCCCTTCATCGAGCCGCTGACGGATCCGTTCGAATCATCCGACGGCAGTGTTCGCGACACAACCTTCGCGGCCTGGCGCTGCCGACGCGCCGAGATCAAGTCCGAGATCGAACACTACGAGATCGGCGAGAAGCCGATCCGCCCCGACACGCTGACGGCCACGTTCGCAGATGGAACGTTGACGGTCAACGTGACGGTCAACGGCAAGACGCTGACACTTACATCCGCGATCAACCTCCCGGCCGGCGACGGTCCGTTCCCGGCGGTGATCGGCATGGGCGGCGGCTCCGGCAGTTTGCCGTCGGACATCTTCACCTCGCGCGGAATTGCCCTGATCCCGTTCAACTTCGGTCAGGTGATGGCGCACACGCAGACGCGCGGCAGCGAGCCGATCAACCAACTCTACCCCGAGCTGACCTACATGGGCGCGTACTCCGCCTGGTCGTGGGGCGTCAGTCGGCTGATTGACGGACTCGAGCTCGTATCGAACGATCTGCCCATCGACCTCCATCACCTCGGCGCGACCGGCTGCTCGTTCGCCGGCAAGATGGCGCTGTTTGCAGGCGCCTTCGACGAGCGGATCGCGCTGACAATCGCCCAGGAGTCCGGCGGCGGCGGCGCTGCTGCGTGGCGCGTCTCGCAGACACTCGGCGCAGTCGAAACGCTCGGCGCGACAAGCCGGGCGTGGTTCATCAACGACATGTTTCAGTTTGCCGGGACCGCCGTCTCCAAGCTGCCGATGGATCATCACGAACTCGTCGCCATGGTCGCGCCACGTGCATTGCTCGTACTCGGCAATCCCGACTACGTCTGGCTGGCGGACGAATCGGGGTATGTGTCGAGTCGCGCCGCCCACAAGGTGTGGCAATCGTTCGGCATTTCGGACCGATTCGGATTTTCGATTGTCGGCGGACACAATCACTGTGCCTTGCCGGGCTCACAGCGTCCGGAGGTGGAGGCGTTCGTCGACAAGTTCATGCTCGGCGATTCGACTGCCACAACGGCGGTCACGAAACATCCGTATGAAGACGTCAACGCGGAGCGCTGGTACCAATGGTGGGGTACGGGCGACCCGGTGCTGCCCGAACCCGATTCTTCGAACACCACCTCTGCGGTGTTCGAGGCTGAGTGCGCGACGGTCGGAGCGGATTGGGAAAAGCTCCCGGATTCCCGCGCTTCGAACAGGAACTATGTCTCCGTTCGACCCGGCCTTCAGAGCCTCAACGCGCCGCCCGCCGGAAGCGACGGACACATCGTGATTCCGTTCAGCGTCGACAGCACGTCGACCTATGCGGTTTTTGCACGACTCAACAACGCAACTGCCGATGACGATTCGTATTGGGTGCGGATGGACAACGGAGACTTTGCGATGTTCAACGGACTCACAACAAGCGGATGGGAATGGGTCCGATTCACCAACTACGACCTGGACGCCGGCGACCACACGTTGACGATCGGCTATCGCGAGGACGGTGCGAAGCTCGACAAGATCGTCATCTCGAACTTCCTTGTTTCGCCTGAGGGGCTTGGGGGCCCTTCGGCGTTCACCTGTGATCCAACCGGAACCGAAGTCCCGCAAGACACATCCGGCGACATTGACCTCGGGCAGAATTACCCGAATCCATTCACCCCGTCGACAACCATCACCTACGATGCGCGCGGCACCGCAGGCGTCCAGATAGTCGTCTTCAACAGCCTCGGCCAGGAGATTGTGACGCTGGTCGATGCCGCTCCGGCAGCCGGCCCGCAGTCAGTCGTATGGGACGGACGCGACCGCTTCGGCAATGAAGTCGGAGCCGGCACCTACTTCTACGAGATCCGGGCGGATGGAAGAACGGAGAGCCGGAAGATGATTCGAGTGCGATAGCGCGAGCGAAAACCGCGCCCCGCATCTGACAACTGACAACTGACCTCTGACAACTTCGCGAGCGAAGCGAGCGTCCCCGTTCCTTCCATCATTCCATCATTCCGGAGCGCGATCAACGATCGCGCGACTTCATCTTCTTCCACAGTGTCGTCCGGTCGATGCCGAGCTCGGCGGCGGCGGATTGAATCGAGCCGTCGTTCGCCGCAACAACCGCGCGGATGTACTGCGACTCAAACCGTTCACGCGCTTCGCGCAGTTCGATGGGTGTGCCCGTGTCGGCCGGAGCTTCCCGATCGTTCGAAGAACCGGACGTGTCTCCCCTGAACAGCCGTTCCAGTTCCAGAAGCCCCTCGTCGCCATTGTTGGCGAGCCGCGCGACCTGGCGAAGCACCTTTCTGAATGCGGCAGCCTCGTCCGGCCACTCGAAAAGCAGCAGCGCCAGCATCAGTCGCGGATCGATTCGTTCCACCGCAGCATCGGCTGCGGCTTCGTCTCGACGTGAGCCCTTCTGAGATTGTTGTGCATCCGACATCGGGCGGATGAGTACTGGTCCCGCGCTTCCTCCGTCGGATTGATTGCCGGGAAAATGATTGCCACCCGCCTCGCGGTCACCCGACTCCTCGTCCGATCCGCTAAGCGATCGGAGGGGACCACTGCCCGGACTCCCGTCCGGTTCGTGACCGTTTTGATGTTGCCTATTTGCAACCTTTACCAGCGATACACCTCCACGATGTACACCATAGTTCGCTCTCGCGTTGTTGTATGACATGTGACTGACGCATTTCTACTTAGGCTTGCCCGCGAACGCGTTCACGGGTATGATTAGGCCCAATCTCCGCACATCTGACTACGCTGGCGTGATCCGATACGACCATATTGTTGGTTCTCCAGAACCAATGTTGCCAAAAATCAACGAGCGCCGAATGGTGCTTCATCTGCGTTTTTTTTGCGTTATCCTCCCGTAGGAGATCGTTCGTAATCGAATTGCCTTTCGACGTTTCCGCATTGATCGCGACCTCTAATTCTGTCCGGTCGCCGCGAGCATCGCCGAGATTATTACCGAGAGTATCCACGCAAGACTTCCGTCTCGTCGCTCATGACGCACCCCACTCCGACGTGTGAAGGACGCCCAGTCAGCCAGGTGCGATTGCACGCACGAGCCGCAACATTCTCGCTCGTCTGCCTTGCCGTATGGAGCCTGCAATCCGCCGCCGCGCAATCAGTCGACCAACTCCTTTCTGATTTTCGCATCGACGAACTGAGCTGGAACGCGGACTACATCCGCATCGACTATCACTCCGACGGCGAATCACGGATTGGCTTTCTTAATCCTCAGACGGGCAGGTCGCTGACATCCGCGTACGACGTGCCGTCGTTCGATCAGCGCTACCCGATCACGTCTCAAGTAAGCAAGCTTGTCACCGATTCGATTCGAGTCGACTTCGTTCGCAACGGAACGAACGGAACCATCCTGATCCCGCAACGCGCTTTCGCGGCAGCCCTCGCTTTGCAGTTGATCCAGACGGGCGGCGTTGCGCCGGACTCTGCAACGGCACTTCAAATGCCGGTCGTAAATCGCAAAGACGACAACTTCTATATCGTCGACGAGAAGTGGATCACGTTCCTGGATCCAACAAGCGGACGTTACTACCCGGCCCCGGCCGCGCTTGTCAACGGCGCCGCCGCCAACCACAACTTCCGGTTTTCTTCCGCCGAACCCAGATCGAGCGTCTACATCGACGACAGGTCCGGCCTTGTGATCTTCTCCGGACGGATCGGTGTGACGACCGTTGGTGTCATCGTTGCTTCGGGAATCTTATTAATGGCCCTTGCCGGATTTCTCTTGTGGTCCTGGGCACGCCGACGGCGGCGCGCGGAGCAGTTCAACCTGCAACTCATGGAAGCGCGCGAAGAGGAGCGGACGCGCCTCGCCGCGGACCTTCACGACGGCCCGGTGCAGGAGCTCGTCCTCGCAATTCGCGGCCTGAACGAGGCCGCGGAGCAGTCTACTGAACCCGCCATCGCAACAACGTCCGATTCGCTGGGACGGATCAAGAAGTCGCTTCGCGACACCTGCAACGAATTGAGACCCGTTGTGCTCGATCGCTTCGGGCTCGCGGCCGGCATCAATGCTCTCGCCTCCACGTTCATGGAAAGGCATCCGACGGTCGCACTCACCGTCGCGGTCGACGGCGCGTCTCCCGATCATCCGCCGAAAGAAGTTGCGTCGGCCGTTTACCGCATCGTTCAGGAATGCCTCACCAACATCGGGCGTCACGCGGACGCCTCGCACGCGTCAGTTCACGTGCATATCACCGGAGAACGCGCCGAATTGGAAGTCGCCGATGACGGGCGCGGCTTCGCAACCGAAAAGGTCGACGATCGGACACGGGCCGGACACTTTGGGCTCGTATTCGCTGATCGGCGCGTCGCGTCAATCGGCGGGCGAATGACGGTCCAGTCCGCCGCCAATTCTGGAACGAAGGTCCGTGTGTCCATTCCATTGAGAAAGCAGCGCGCCTATCGCGGGAACACCGGGAAGTCGCGCCGTTCAGCAGTAACCCAATAGTCGCATCTCACATGAGTACCCGACAGATCCGCGTAGCGATAGTTGACGATCATCCCGTTGCTCTGGAGGGGATGCGATCGATGTTGGCCTCGATCGAGTTTGCAGTGCTCGTTGGTCAGGGGTCGAGTGGCGAGGAGGCCATCGAGATCGCCCGTTCCGCGAAGCCCGATGTGATGATTACGGATGTGGAGCTCCCCCGCGGCAGCGGAGTCGACGTGGTACGGACGCTCACTGCGGAGGGCTCGCCTGTCAAGGTCGTCTGCATCAGCGGGTACGACAACCGCGAGTACGTGTACGGCGTGCTGGAAGCCGGGGCCGCGGGCTTTCTGATGAAGGAAGAAGCGACGCGCGCGGTCCTCGAATCGGTCATCCTGTCTGTCATGGAAGACGATGCGCAGTGGATGAGCCCCGCGCTTGCGCGAAGGCTCGTACACGAACAGATTGCACGGAGCGCCTGGACTCGGCGGTTCGCGGGTGCGTCTCCAACGGACGGATTGAGTGACCGCGAGATCGAAATTGTCAAATACGTTGCACACGGATGGCCGAAGGAGTCGATTGCTGGGGTCCTCAGCATCGCACCGGTTACGGTTCGCAATCACAAGAGCCGGATCTTCAACAAGCTCGGTATGCATACGCGGTCGGAGCTTGTTGTCTGGGCGTGGGAGCAGGGGATCGTCAGTACGGATGACGGGATCGGTCCGTGGACGGAAAGGAGGCGGGACGGTG
>JAGQWL010000450.1 GCA_020437385.1 Bacteroidota bacterium | reverse complement strand
TCGACAGACAGCGACGAGTAGCCGGAGACTGGCGCTATCGCGCGTTGATGACCGTCAGAAGTTTCGTCTGACGCTCCCCTCCGACGCGGGCCTCGACAACATAGATGCCTGACGCCAGCCCCGTGAAGTCGAGATCAAACTCGTGGTCGCCGGCGGGTCTGCTGCCGCGATCACCTGACAGGACTTCTTTGCCGTCGATTCGCATCACCCGTATCGAGATTTCAGACGGCGCTTCCAGGCGAAGACGTAGGGTCGTCCGGTCGTGAACCGGGTTCGGATACGCCGACAGTACTTCGAATGAACGGGCAGGCTGTTCGTTTTCGACGGCAGAAGAGGTGCCTGCACTTATCGCATGAGTTGTGGTGTAGATGTGGTCGCCGTCCGCGTCCAGTTTTCCGTCTGCTGCACTTCCCGCGACGTAGAATGTGACATCAACGGGCTCCGTCGGCGTCTGCCATCCGAAGGTCCATTCAGACTCCGTCGTGGTGGAATGGGTGAGGTAACGCGAATTCCCGATCGTCTTTCGGGTGTGGTCTCCGACAACCCACGACCCCTGATGATTTCCGCTTGCGTCCTTCGCGGTGATCTCGAAACCGAAGCGCGATGCACCGCTCTGAGCCACGGACACCGTAATCGCGATCGTCTCTCCCGGTGTGTAGTTTCCGGGTGCGTTGACTGTCAGACTGCCGGAACCACTGTTCAGGGCAAAGCTGTTGTGACATCCCACATCGCTGCACGTGCCACTGTTGCCGGGAGCGCCCGTGCCGTCTCCGGGAGCCCCGGTTCGTTTCGGCGGAGCCCCGGTTTGACTCGGGTTGAAACTGAAAGCAGCGAGCAAAACGACACCTGCGGCTGCAGCGGAGACGGACGAAAGCAGTCCTCGGGGGCCGGCCATGAGACGGGGAAATCGGATTCGGGGGACCCTGCTAATATCGGAGGATGCAGGCCCAGGTTTAAACCTGCTAGCTTCCTTCCCCCGCCGGCGCCGCATCGATCACAAAAGTGTGAGCCCGATCATTCAATTTGAGCGTGTAGTTTCCCGGCTCATACAAACCGTCGAGCAATACATAGAAACGATACGGACGCATGACGCTGGCGCAAACCGTGCCCTTCGGCCGTCTCATCTGGAGCGACATGTTGATAAGATGCTCCACCCGACGCTGTGACACCGAATGCAGATCCGTACAGGCATCCGGAAAGGAGCCCTTGATCAGCAACTCAACGCGCGACAGGCCTGAAGCCTCCAGCTCCGGACGAACATGAACGGTATCAAACACCGCCGGATAATAGTAGTACTCGACGTTCGAGTCCGGCGGGCTGATCTGATACGTCTCCCTGCCATCTGGGGCCACTCCGTCGAATCGGTGCCCGAACTGTTCGTCGACCGGAACGGTGACCGCCTCCGATCCCCCGCAGCCAGCCATGAGAATCATAAGCAGTGTCGACGTACCAAGCGTCGTTGACAAGAACCCAAGCTGGCTGGACTTCATTGGCGTATTCGGTTGATCAAGCGACGGCCGACAATGCCTCTTTGATTTCGTCGGTGTTCAGTTCATCTGCAATTTCAACTGTCGACGCGTCACCCCAGAGTCGCTCCAGGCCATAATACTCACGCTTCTCGGGTGTCATGACGTGAACGACGACATCGACGTAGTCCAGAAGCACCCACTGAAGCGTGTCCATTCCTTCAGAATGCCACGGCTTTTCCGAGCAGTGTTCCTTCACCTGATCGATGGCCGCGTTTGCGATTGCCTTGATCTGAATATCCGTCGTGCCTTCACAGATGACGAAATAGTCGGCAATTCCTGTCACATCGCGCAAGTCCATTACGAGGACCTTCTCGGCTTTCCTGGAAAGGACGGCGTCAACGGCGCGCACCACAAGGTCAATCGGTGGCGTCGTGGACGTTCGCTTCTTGTCTGCGTGGTTTTTCGTAAGTCTGTTGACTTTTTCTGTCGGCGTCATGCAAAACCCTTCTCGGGCGTCTGATGAAGTTGCGTGTCTACAAAACGAGCGTGCGAACACGTCCCGGTGTGCCTATTCCGAACGATCGCGGAACGGGCGCAGGTCCCTGTAATCGTTACCCAGAACGATTGTTACGTCCAAATAGCGTTCTGGATCGATTTCTTGAATAACTCTTCCTTCGCCGACTCCCAGCAGGTTGGCCACCTTACGAGCCGACTCCATGTCTCCGACTCTGTCGATGACGAGTGAGGAGTCGACATCGGATCGTTCATAGTTTCCGACGTTGACAACGTCGAAACCGCGATCGTGGACGTAGTTTCTGGTTTCAGCCGCGAGATTGTCGATACCACAGCCATTCAGTATCTCGACCTGGATGACTCCACCCGCGAGGCCGGAGGGGTTCGACTCCCGCACCGGATCAACTCGCGGAGCGGCGACGCGGGTCACAAGGGAGTATAACAGAAGGCCGGCCACCGCAACCACTACAATAAGGCCGAGATTCAGCAGAATACGTGAGGACATCACCCTCATGTTCTTGCGGTGGGTTCAAAACAAATGCGACGCGCAGCAACTGCCGCACGTCGCACCAAAGTCCACGATAAACTTCAAGCGATACCCGCAATCGCACGTCATCAACTTAGAATCGGCTTCTGTACGGGTATCCAAACGGGCTTGAGCCTCGTCCGTAGTAGCCGTACGGGCTTCCATAATATCCGTACGGGCTCTGCTGAAAAGCGATGTGCAGTCGGACGTTTTCTGACGGTTGGTACATCACCTCCGCGTTGCGCAGAAAAACGTTGCCATTACGGCCCGTCATGCTGCCAGGCCCATTCGCGTTGAAAGACCCAGAGGAGAATGGCGAGTAGGCAAGCGAGATGTCTGCGCGAGCGGCAAGCTTCTGTCCGAAATTCCAGGCAAGCGTATTCGTATACATCGCCAGCGAATTCGTCTGGCCACCGCCTGAGCCAACCGACATCTCTACGGAATGCGACATCTTGAAATGCTCGGGGCTGAACAGCGTGTTCAACAGAAACGCTCGGGCGCCCGAGTCATACAGGGCCGTCTGAGTCTTGTTGGCACCCTCGGTGCGGAGCTGACCCTGCGCCGGATTGAACAGGCCAATCACCGCAATGAAGAAGATGCCGGATAGAACCGTACGCATAATCCAATACCGAATCCAATACCAAATACTGAGAACCCAGAACCGAGCACGCACATTCCCTGCATCGCCCGTCGTTCCGCGCCTTCTGTTTCAATCGATCGTTGCCACCCGAGCCATAGCACTCAGTACGCGCCGCTCGCTGTGTTCCAATCAATCGGTGTCGCTCAATCTGTTCCACTCGGGGGCAGATCGGCTGTTCCGACAAAAGTATGGTTTTGACGCCGAAAAAAC
Organism: Bacteroidota bacterium; assembly: GCA_020437385.1. Lineage (GTDB taxonomy): Bacteria > Bacteroidota > Rhodothermia > Rhodothermales > JABDKH01 > JAGQWL01. Next base: position 2,745 of record JAGQWL010000450.1, on the reverse strand, counting down.
AGCCCGTACAGGGATCATCGGAGTCAATTCCCGGTTCGCAAGTGGCCTCGCCAATATGGGTGAATAACGCCCAAAACGGCCAATAATTGTCCGCAGTATGCCTCCCGGCATAAATATTTGCCTGACACATCGATCTGTCGGGTGCCCATTCGACGAACATGGCAACGATCCTCGCCATTGAAAGCTCTTGCGACGATACGGCTGCTGCCGTCGTGGATGCACCCGGATTCGTGCGGTCGTCCGTCGTTTCGTCCCAACTTGTTCACGCCAGATATGGGGGCGTCGTGCCCGAAATAGCGTCGCGCGCGCACCAACGGATGATCGTGCCGGTTGTACAGGCGGCACTGGATAATGCGGATGCGAAGCTGGAGGACCTCGACGCAGTTGCGGTGACTTATGGACCCGGGTTGGCAGGGTCTCTTCTTGTCGGTCTCACGTTTGCGAAGGGGCTCGCCGTCGCGCGCAGCCTGCCGATTATCGGTGTGAATCACCTTGAGGGACACCTCCTGTCCGTCTATGCGGATGGCGTAACACCGCGACTGCCGGCGCTCACGCTGATCGTATCAGGCGGACACACCGAACTCGTGAAGACCGAATCCGGACTGGTCCACACGGTCCTCGGCCGCACCCGCGACGACGCCGCCGGCGAGGCGATCGACAAGTTCTCGAAACTGATGGGTCTTGGATTTCCCGGCGGTCCCGTCGTCGATAAACTCGCTGCAGCCGGTAACCGCGACTTCTATCGATTTCCGCGAGCCGAACTGGACGGTCTGGATTTTTCGTTCAGCGGGATCAAGACATCGGCTCTCTACTATCTCAAGAAGATCCCGGTCGACGAACGGCAGGCCTTCTTTGACGATCACGTGCAGGACCTGTCAGCGTCGTTCCTTGAAGCGATTGTCGACATGCTGTCGACTCAGTTGATCAAGGCACTCGATCTTGGCTCCTACGCCTCTGTGTGCCTGGTCGGTGGTGTCTCGGCGAACGTCCGCCTTCGCGACCGCATCGCGAACATTTGTGGGACTCGTGGACTCGATTTTTATATTCCGAAGCCGGAGTACCGTACAGACAACGCCGCGATGGTCGGAATCGCGGCCGCACAACGACTTCTGTTGAAACAGACGGACTCCCTTGAACTGACAATAGACCCCTCCGCACGACTCGCCTGATCGCCGGCGTCCGCGAACGAATGTCCTCGAGCGAAGCAATCTCAATTCTCGAATCCCTCACGCACGATCTGCAATCGTTGAAGAAACTCGCCGACGGCGATCCGCAGAACACGCTTGATCACTGCCGCAAAACGATCGACAAGCTCGATATTGCGATCATCAATCTCCTCAACGAGCGCGTCGCCGTAGCAAATGTTATCGCCGATGTAAAAAAGGACCTGGACATCCCCGTGTACGTCCCGACCCGTGAAGCCGATGTGATTCGCAATATTCTCGCCGCGAATGAAGGTCCGCTTTCGGATGAGGCCGCTCGGCGTCTCTACGAACGAATCATCGACGAGACGCGTTCAAATGAACGACAGCGCTACCAGGGACATCATTTTGATGAATCCTCTGAAGTGGACGATACATCCGACTGAAGATCACGGCAACCGACGCTCTGATTCGGGGTCTAAGAACGTTGATGGATCCTGCCAACGCTGCAACCGCCTAACCAACCGCCAAATTCATGAGACGGAGCCTCAGGAGACTGTTTCTTGCCGCCTTTGTGTGCGTCATTCTTGCGGCCGTAGGCGTGTATTGGTTGACTGCCTGGTCCAATACGCCGGATTATGATGGCCGTCGTTCAGTCTTCATTCCGCGGCATGCCTCGTTTGATGCTGTCACCGATTCTCTGGTCAACGCAGGTGTCGTTGACAACGCGAACTCCTTTGTCCTGTTTGCCACGGCAACCGGGTGGGGTGATCAGGTCAAAGCTGGTCACTACTCGATTCCAGCGGGACTGTCCAATAAGGAACTGCTTTCCATACTTCGCCGAGGCTTGCAGGAGCCGGTCAAGGTCGTCATACCGCCCGGCTCGCGGAAGGAAGTTGTTGCGGCAGTGGTAGCGAAGAACATGGAGTTCAGTGCGCGGGACTTTTTGTCTGCGCTTGGTGACACAACCCTCGCCTCCGAACTTGGTACTGATACGACAAACCTCTTCGGGTTCATGCTGCCGGAAACCTACAGTTTCTACTGGCTGACAGATGCACCCACCGTGGTACGGAAGGTGAAGGAGTACTTTGACGCGTTCTATGCCAAGGAGTATTCGGGCAAGCCACTCGGCATTGAGCTGTCACCTGAAGAGGTCGTCAACGTCGCGTCGATCGTCGAGTGGGAGTCGGGGCACGACGAAGAACGGCCCGCGATCGCAGGTGTGTATCTCAATCGTCTGCGAGACAGGTGGCGGCTGCAGGCAGACCCGACCGTTCAGTACGCCATTCTCGAGGCGGAAGGCAGCAAGCGTCGCCTCTTCTTTCGCGACTACGACATTGACCACCCGTACAACACCTACAAGTACGGTGGACTGCCGCCGGGCCCGGTGACGAATCCGTCGCCGTCCGCAATTCGGGCGGTCCTCCATCCCGACACCCACGGCTACTACTATTTCGTTGCCAACGGTGACGGTACGCACGCGTTTTCGCGAACGTTGCGTGAGCACAACGCGGCAGCCTCACGCTTCTACGCAATCCAGCGTGCCCGACGTGCCAGCGGCAATTAGTGAGAAACAGAAGGTCCACCAACGCGGTGGACCTTC
>JAGQWL010000061.1 GCA_020437385.1 Bacteroidota bacterium | reverse complement strand
CAGACGGGACAGTTGTCGGCTACGTCCTTCCCGATCGGGGTCCGTCGCTCCGCGGCGCGCTGGAGCGGCAGTACCTCGACCGCACGGACCGCGCACTCGCCCTCGCGCTCTTCGGTGCACTCGGCGTATCGCTGATTGTCGGCGTGCTCGCCGCCCGCTCCTACATGAAACCACTCCGCGAACTCACTGACGCGACGCAAAGTCTCTCGCAGGGCCGGTGGGGCGAGCAGGTGCCCGTCCGCACCCGCGACGAATTGAGCACCCTGACGATCGCGTTCAACGAACTCAGCGCCACCGTCGCCAAACAGATGGAACTGCGGCGACAGATGACCGCAGACATCGCGCACGACCTCCGCACCCCGCTTACTGTACTGATCGGCTATCTCGAGGCCATCCGCGACGGCGACCTCGAGGCCACGCCTGAGCGCATCGATACCATGCACCAGGAGGCGAAGCGTCTCGGACGATTGATCGAAGATCTGCGGATGTTGTCGCTGGCGGATGCGGGAGAGTTGGCACTCCAGCGCAAGCCAACCCGGATACCGGAGCTCCTGCAATCGGTGGTCGATCGATTTGCCCATCAGGCGACCGAGGGAGCCATCAACCTGACGCTTCGTTGCGACGATGCGATTCGCCCGATGAACATCGACCCGGATCGCATCGATCAGGTCCTGGGCAACCTTGTCTCGAATGCGCTTCGTTACACACCCGGCGGCGGCACCATCGCCATCACGGCGGAGGAATCGGGGAACGACGTGCTGATTCGTGTCTCCGATACAGGCGCCGGAATTGCTCCGGATGTTCTCCCCCGCATATTCGAGCGCTTCTATCGCGCCGACGAGTCGCGAAACCGCGAGAACGGCGAAAGCGGACTCGGATTGGCCATCGCCCGTTCCTTCGTCGAAGCGCACGGCGGAAAGATCGACGTCAGCAGTACCGTTGGCGCGGGTACGGCGTTCACCATCCGCCTTCCCGGAAACCGATAACCACGCTGCCAATTGCGCGGCGCAGCAGCAGAAGCCGCGCACCGCATCTGCGTTTCGTGTCCGCGAGTGCTAACTTCAAGCGCATCCAAGCATTCGCCCCGTGACATGACCGACCCCGCCCCCAACACCTTTCCGTTTGGACAGAAGATCCGCTGGGAACCCAATTCGCAGTGGATGGCGGACAGCAATCTCCAGGCGTTCATGGACCGCCACGGGATCGCTTCGTACGATGATCTGCTGGAACGATCGACGTCGGACATCGAATGGTTCTGGGACGCGGTGATGGACGATCTCGGTATCGAGTTCTACCAGGACTATTCAAACATCGTCGACCTGAGCGACGGTGTCGAGTTTCCCAGGTGGTGTGTTGACGGGCGGATGAACATCGTGCACAACCTGCTCGACCGCTGGCAGGAGACGGATGTCCGCGATCGCATCGCGCTGAGCTGGGAAGGGGAGGAGGGCGTCGTGAAGACGTGGACGTATGCGGAGCTGCATGCTGACGTCTGCCGGTGCGCGAATGCACTGAAGAGCCTCGGCCTTGGCATCGGCGATGCGGTCGGGCTGTTTATGCCGATGGTTCCGGAGCTCGCCATCGCGTTTCTGGCCATCGCAAAGATCGGCGGCATCATCCTGCCGCTGTTCAGCGGATACGGAACGAGCGCCGTTGTGACGCGGCTGCGCGACGCCGATGCCCGCGCGCTCTTTACTGCGGATGGTTCGTTCCGACGGGGAAAGCCCGTGCCGATGAAGCCGATTGCCGACGAGGCTGCGGAACAGGTCGCGACGCTCGAACACATCATTGTCACTTCTCGATGCGGGCTCGAGGACGTGCCGTGGACACAGGGGCGCGATCACTGGTGGCACGACCTGGTGCCGGGGCAGTCCGCCGAAGCCGAGACCATGCAGACGGACGCCGAAGACGTCGTGATGGTGATCTACACGAGTGGCACGACCGGGAGGCCGAAGGGAGCCGTGCACACGCACTGCGGCTTTCCGATCAAGGCGGCGCAGGACCTCCGGCATGCGATGGACCTGAAGCCCGGTGACGTGCTGTATTGGATGAGCGACATGGGCTGGATGATGGGACCGTGGCTGGTGTTCGGTTCGCTGCTCAACGCGGCGACGATGGTGTTCTACGATGGCGGGCCAGACTATCCCGATGTTGACCGCGTCTGGTCGATCGTGGAGCGCCATCGCGTGACACACCTCGGCGTGTCCCCGTCACTTATCCGGACGCTGCGTGCGCATGGCACCGCGCCGATCGAGAAGCACGACGTGTCCGTGCTGCGCGCCGTTGGTTCGACCGGCAGCCCGTGGGATCCGGAGTCGTGGTCGTGGCTCTTCGAAAAGGTCCTCGAGGGTCGAAAGCCGATTCTGAATTATACGGGCGGCACGGAGGTGAGCGGCGGCATCATCAGTGCCTCGTTCTTCCGCCCCCTGAAGCCGTGTTCGTTCGGCGGACCGATTCCGGGAATGGATGCGGATGTTGTGGACGAGGCGGGCAAGCCGGTGCGCGGGGTCGTCGGCGAGTTGGCGATCAGGAAACCGTGGATCGGAATGACGCGCGGATTCTGGAACGACAACAAGCGGTATCTGGAGACCTACTGGAGCCGCGTCAAGGGAATGTGGATCCACGGCGACTTCGCCGCGATCGACAAGGACGGACTCTGGTACATCCTCGGCCGCAGCGATGACACGATCAAGGTTGCCGGCAAGCGACTGGGTCCGGCCGAGGTGGAGGCGATCCTGAACGGCCATCCGGATGTGAGGGAGTCTGCCGCGATCGGGGTGCCGCATCCGGTGAAGGATCAGGAGGTGGTGGCGTTCTGCGTCCTCGCCGGAGGGAAATCCCCTGATGAAGCGCTGCGTTCCGAGCTTGTCGAGCTCGTGACGGCCGAACTCGGCAAGCCGCTGAAGCCGCGGACGGTCCTTTTTGTCGAGGCGCTTCCGAAGACGCGCAACGCGAAGGTCATGCGCCGGTTGATCCGATCGGTGTATCTCGACGAGCCGGTGGGAGATGTCTCGAGCCTCGAGGATTCTTCGGCGCTGGACGCGATCCGAGACGCGGTTTAAACGGGCAGGCAGGAGACGGCGCCTCAACGGCAGGTCGCCTCGGTCACACCACGTCGACGGACGTCCAGTTCGGCGTCGCCGGCTTCGAGTGATCGAGTATGCGGTGGATCGACAGATGCACCATGTCGCCCATCGTTTCGCAGTAGTTGAAGCGGTCGTCGTCGTAGTGTTTCGCAAGCTGGCTGCGCAATCGTTCGACGTAGGTGTCACTCGAAATCAGGTCCTCGCGCATCACCTCGACAAGGGCGTTGTAGCGTCCGTGTGAGACGCGTACCCGGTTCGCGATCATCGCGCGCTCCTCCTTCTGGTACTGGATCACGTTGTCCGGATCGAGGTGTTCGATGCCGATCTTGATGAAGGGACCGTTCTGCGTGTAGAACGCGGGCAGATAAACCTGCTTGCGCCAGTGGTGGCTCTGCTGGTCGAAGTCAATCGGCCGCATCTGATAGTGCCACTTCTCGAAGTCGCGGCGGATGTCGATGACGAAGTTGCCGGTGTGCATGTCTCCGAGAAGACGAACAAAACAGCGTTCGTTGAACTTGGCGAACTCCTTCGCGAGCCGGACCTGGTCGAAGGTGTTGGTGGGCATGCTGTCGCGGATGAACGTATCCGCCGGAATGCCGATGATGTGTTCCTCAATCAGCGTGTCCGCCAGGATGTAGTAGTTGATTCGGCTGGGCGACAGGATGTGTTCGAGCTCGAGTCCGTAGATCCGGTTCGCGTCGATCTTCTTGACGTAGAAGTAATCGAAGTTGTCGTTGAGCGAGTTGACAATTCTAACACGCAGCGGAAGCGTGTTGCCGTAGAGGCACAGGTCGACGCGATCGATGTACAGGTGCTTGACCGCATCGAGGTCGCCATCCGCCTTCAGAATCGCGTAGGTCTCGCGGAGGTTGTCGTGTATTTCGCGCTGCTCGGCGGGTGGATAAAACACCGTCGACCAGAACGTGTCGTTGCCGAGCTCGTCGTAAAGCGGGATCTCCTTGTCGTATCGCATCAGGTCCTGATAGCGGACCCCGCGATCCTTGAGCCGACCGTAGCGGACGAGATACGTCTTGAAGTAGTCGCTGAGCGGATAGGTCGGCTTCTTCTTCGAGATCAGATTGCGGACCGGGCGCCCGCCGGACTGAACTTCATTTGGAAGTCGCTCGGTACCCATCGTTGAAATCGTGCCGGTTGAGATGCCGCGAAAGATCCGTGTTGTGGACGATCGATCTCGATGAAGATCGATGCGTCAAGATAGGTAATCGGCTGGAGGGGCGAACAATGAACAGCGCGGTTCTCATGCAACTGCGGGCGGTAACCGTTACATTCCGTCCTGTTGTTTCATCGGGGTTTTGGTTCCCGTAGGGTTGTGTGACAGCGTCGGGACTACTTGCAGATCTGGTTTGTGCCGTTGAAGTGAATGCCGGTTCCCACCCCGGAAGTGAATGAATACCATGAAACTCGCGGAACGAATAAAGCAACGCGAATTTACTTCTGTTCAGCAGGAGGCGCTGCTGTCGATCATCGTGACGGGGTCATGGATCCTCGGCGAACTGGCATCGGCGATGTCGAAGTTCGGGGTGACACCGGCCCAGTACAATTGCCTGCGCATCCTGCGCGGTGCGGCCCCGGAGAAGTTGACCTGTGGCGAAATCGGCGCCCGCCTGCTCGACAGGACGCCGGACGTCACGCGGATGATCACGCGTCTCATGAAGGCCGGACTTGTCGACCGTGAACGCGCCGAGCATGATCGACGTGTGGTCGAGGTGTGGGCGACGCCGAAAGGAATCGAGCTCCTGAAGGAGATGGACCCGATGGTGGACGCGATCCAGATCGAGCTGATGAAGAGCCTGTCTGATGACGAACTGCGTGAACTGACCGGTTTGCTCGAAAGGCTCCGCACGTCCTAGCTTGTAGCCTGCTCCCCATCACCAATTCTCCTGCCTTCCGGCAGCGCGCCGCCTCCGGCGTATCAATTCCGCATGTCGCACTTCTACGAACTCGACCGCCCGCAGAAACTCTTCGTGATCTGCTCGGCGATCTTCATCACGGCGCTTGTCGTCGCAGAGGCAACCGCCAGCAAGTTCTTTGTCGCGTTCGACCTGCCGCGCGCCATCACGATACTCGGATACGAGTTTCCGTCGGTTATCATGACCGCGGGGGTGATCGCCTTTCCGATCACGTTCATCGTGACGGACGTCATGAACGAATACTACGGCCCGAGGGGGATTGCCTTCGTCACGATTGTCGGGATGGCAATGATCGTGTTCGAGTTTGTGATCATCCGCGTCGCGATGGCGACGCCTACGGCGGACATCTCGCCGGTTCCGGCCGCTGCCTTCGACACCGTGTTTGGCGCCAGCGGACGCGTGATATTCGGAAGCCTCGTGGCTTATCTCGTCGGGCAGTTTGCGGACATCACCCTGTTCCACTGGCTGAGAAGGCTCACAGACGGCAAGCACCTGTGGCTGCGAGCAACCGGTTCGACCTTTGGATCCCAGTTTCTGGATACATTTGTGGTGCTCAGTGTGGCGTTCTTCGGAAAGCTCGCCTTCGCCGAGATTGTTGCGATCACGCTGTTCAACTACGTCTACAAGTTTGTGATTGCAATTCTGATTACACCGTTGATCTATGCGGCACATCGCGCTATGGATGTCTACCTGGGCCACAATCTGGCGACATCCATGATTGCCGAGGCCCAGGGTGACTGATCCAACCCGCGAAAAGCATTGATTCGAGAGGGTTAGCCATTTCGGATTGATCCCTTTTTCCTATTGCGAAGCGTGCAGAATGGGCCCATTTTGGGGTAGTTGACGTGGAATCGCTGCCAGCAGTAGTCTTTCAGGCCGGTAGGACGCAGTATCACTCGACTGCCACGAACGATGTGCGGTTGCTGTACGGGTCAGACAGTGGTCGCTACATGAATGCATTGCACCGTCGGCTTCGGATCGCCGTTCGCGTGATAACAGATATCGTGGATAAATGATGTTGTACCAACAAAGGGCGTAGTGTGCGCTGCTCCCGATACACGTAAAGCAGCATGAGTGTAGAGGGCAATGTGATCTGGTTCGGTGCCAGCGAACGGCCGTACCGGTACCAGGTCTTTTCAATCGACTCGGAGTTCGAGTCAGTAGACGCGGTTTATCTATTGACGCGAAAAGTTGGTAGAAACTGGCGGTGTGTGGCGATCGGGAAAGGCAACATCGACGAACTGAACAGTTATCGAACGAGTGCACAGCGGTGGATCGACGGGGTCACGCACGTCCACGTCCGATACACGGCGAGTCCGATATCCCGGCTGTTGCAGGCAAACGATATTCGCGTGGGTCTTGAGTTGCGCCGAATCCGGCGGCAGGATCGCGAACCGGCCCGACGCACGAGCGACGAGGCGTTTGTTTACGTGGACCAGGTCTAGTTCGACTCCGGGACCAACAGAATCTGTCCGACCGAGTATCGCTCGCATCAGCCGGCGAACGTCCGAAACGGGCTTTCTTCAAAAACGAGAAACGCGCTTGAACTGCCTAATTCGAGCGTCTGGAGCGTTTTTTCCGTTTTTCTTTCCCCGTTGTCTTCGAATTGTGCTTGAATCTCCCGAAGATTTCTATCTTATCGCGTCTTATAAAGCGCCGGTGTACGTTGGCGCGCACCAGTTAAAACAGGTAAAGCAGGGTAGTTATGTCAGGAGAAAGAGTACCGGGAACCGTCAAGTGGTTCAATGACAGCAAGGGCTTCGGCTTTATTGCGCAGGACGGTGGGCCGGATGTGTTTGTTCACCACAAAGCAATCCAGATGGAGGGTTTCAAGACGCTTGCGGAAGGGCAGAAGGTCACCATGGAAGTAATCCAGGGGCAGAAAGGCCTGCAGGCGCAGAACGTGGTTCCTGACTGAGGGCGTAATGAGCGCGCCGTAATGGCGCCTGGTCTGTCGCACGCCCGCGACGTGTCCGGAAACTGAACATCACTCCTGAACGCCAGTGTGCGCTGGCGTTCGTCGTATCCGGGAGTTACGTTCGCGGGCGGCAGCGTCCTTCGCCAACGCCGAACCATTCGGCACTACAGGTCGAATGGCGCCTTCAGCCCGAGCTCAGTTACCGATCGACTCATCAGCAGCTGATTCCTCTTTACGACGTATCGGTCGTGTTCGGCCATGCCCGCGTTCAGCCACCGACGAACCGGCGGGCGCCACGTAAGATTCTCGATGTACAGCGGCATGTACCGCCGCAACACGTCGCTCAGGTGACCCTTCATCGCCTTGCTTGCGTTCGACAGCAGGTGCTCCTCGTACGTAACGCCGGATCGATGATGGATCGCGTCATCCACGATCAGCTTGTTCGCCATGGCACCCAGCACCGTCTGCTCCGTCGTCTTAGCAATCTCTCGAAAAGCTTCCAACGCACATCCTTCGAACAACACCTGGAAGAGCAGGACGCTTTCCTCCAGAAGCTCGCACTCCAGAAATTTCTCCGATAACTCGGCGAAGTAAGGACTGAAACCATCGACGGGCTCGAGAGAGGATGCGAGCCTCGTCCATCCCTCGATGTGGCGCGCCTCGTCCTGCACCATCGTGCTGTAGTACATCCGGGCCTCCGGCTCCGGAACCTGAAGAAGCAACCGGGTTGCGGCGTCAACCGCCGTCTGATCCGCCTGAAGCTGCTGCTGAATGACACTTCCCCACACGAGGCGCCAGCGCTCCGAATCAGCACGCGGAACCACCGGCTGGGTGTCCCACGGCAAGTCCGACACATCCCAGGCAACCCGCTTTGCGGACCGGTAGAAACGACGCATCCGCTCCAGGGGCCTGCTCGGCCGACCATTCGGGCGCGCAAGCGGCTCCAACTCCTCCGTCAATACCTGCTCGAGATGACGAAGTGCGCGCTCTGGACCTTTGTTTCCCATTGTTTGCGCCGACATTTTGCGCATGGTACGGATGTCCGGCAAACGACCTTGATCGTTCCGGAATGGCGACAGAAACCCCAAAGATACTCTTTGGGTCCCTTTTGCGCACAAATCCGGAACCCACGTTTGGTTTGATTACGAACCATTTATGGTATCTTAACGGCGCCAATCGCCCATGCCCCGGGCTGAAGCAGGGTTGCCGCATCAACACGGATCAACGTTTGCCTGAACGATGGTTCCGTGCGCTCCCACTGTGGATCGCAAACACGAGGCGGCGGCGCTCCGTAGGCTGTAGCCGTAACGGCGCCCGCAAGGGCGTTCACAAAAGCAGCTCACAAAAGCGCTCACAATAGCGCTCACAATAGCGCCCAGAACGGCGCGTGAGGACCCTGCGGAAGGCGCTGCATACGACCTGCACCGACGCCGCCGGCGACGCGGCATCAAAAGCCGCCGACGACGCGAGCAAGACGTCGCGAGGAACACGCGAGAAAACTGCGAGAAAACCGCGAGAAAATATGTCCGCTGCCAAAATCCGATTCAAGAAGCCGGACGGCGAAGCCTTCGTCGCCGACGTCCGCCGCCGCGTAGCCGCGTACTTCGAGGAAACCGGCAAGTCCGACAAGGCAAACGCCGCCATGGTTCTCAAGACGATCGTCCTGCTTTCGCTGACGATCGGAAGCTACGTGCTCATCATGAGTGGCCTCTTTACGCCGATGCAGATGCTCGGTCTGTGTATTCTTCTCGGCGTGGGCATGGCGGGAATTGGTTTCTCCGTCGCGCACGACGCCCTCCATGGCGCCTACTCGAACAGTCCGTTCGTCAACCGAATGCTCGGCTACTGCTTCGACCTCGTCGGGGCCAACGGCTACATGTGGAAGATCACCCACAACGTGATCCACCACACCTACACAAACATCGATGGCGTTGATGAGGACCTGACCGTGTCCCCGCTGCTGAGACTCTCGCCCGGCGCTGATCGGAAGTGGTACCATCGGTACCAGCACCTCTACGGTTTTCTCGCCTACAGCTTCGCGACAATCAACTGGGTCTTCGCGAAAGACTACCAGCAGTTCATGAAGCGCGACCTCGGCCCGTACAAGGACAAAACCCATCCGCCGAAAGAGATTGCGGTGCTCATCGTGACGAAGCTGTTCTGCTACTTCTACACGATCGTGCTGCCGCTGCTTGTGCTCGACATCACCTGGTGGCAGTTCCTGATCGGCTTCACGGCGATGCATCTGACCGCCGGCACGATCCTCGGCGTCATCTTCCAGCTCGCCCACGTCGTCGAAGGTCCGGAATTCCCGGTACCCGACGAGTCCGGCCGGATGGGTGCCGCCTGGATCATCCACGAGATGCACACGACGGCGAACTTCGCGCGACGCAATCATCCGCTTTCGTGGTACATCGGTGGCTTGAACTACCAGATCGAGCACCACCTCTTCCCGCAGGTGTGCAGCATCCACTACCCGACGATCAGCCGGATCGTCCGGGAGTCCGCCGAGGAGCATGGCGTGCCCTACCACTACCATCCGACGTTGATGGCTGCGATCAAGTCGCACTACCGGATGCTGAAGGAGCTCGGAACACCCGCACTGGCACTCGAACCGGCTGCGTAGCGGTCGCGTGGCCCTCTCCTTGCGGTTCGTGTGCACCTGCCCTAAAATCCTGTTCTGATGCATCGTGCCCGGGTGCCCGCGATCCGGTGCGCGCGTTCTCCGACCATCGTACCCGACGGTACCTATCGAAGCACCATGTCCGGATTCCGAAAAGCCGCCCTGCTGGCCGCGATCATTGCGCTGCCCGCCGTCCCCGTCAACGCACAGGAACAAGTCACCGAGGCCGATTACGCGAGGGCCGAGTCGATGCTTCGCAACACGACGTCGTCGCTGGTGTTCAGCGCGTCGGTTTCTCCCGATTGGCTTCCCGATGAGCGGTTCACGTACCGCAACACGATTCCGGGAGGCGCCGAGTTTATCCTTGTCGACCCGGCGAAGAAGACGCGCAAGCGTGCCTTCGACCACGACAAGCTTGCCGCAGCACTTTCCGCCGTTTCGGATACGACGTATTCCGCCATCGGCCTCCCATTTTGGAGCTTCGAGTTCTCCGATGACGGCAGGGCGATAACGTTTTCTGTCGGGCGCGATGCCTTCACCTGCACGATCCGGAAATACACCTGCGAAGAAAGCGAGTCCGCCGGGCCTCGCATGCCGACAGGACGCGCCGCATTCATGGCGCAGCGATCTCAGAGCGTCTCGCCCGACGGGAAGAAGGCCGTCTTCATTCGCGACAACAACCTCTGGGTTCGCGATACGGAGACCAAAGCCGAAAGACAGCTCACGACGGACGGGATCGAGGACTTCGGCTACGCCACCAACAACGCGGGTTGGACGCGCAGCGACGGACCCGTCGTATTGTGGTCGCCGAACTCTCACAAGGTCGCAACCTTCCAGCACGACGCCCGAGGCGTCGGAATGATGTACCTCGTGAATACGCAGGTCGGTCATCCCGAGCTTCATGCATGGCGCTATCCGCTGCCCGAAGATTCCGTCATCTTCCGCATCAGTCGCGTCATCATTGATGTTGATACCGGCGAAATGGTCCGCCTCAAGATGCCGCCGGATCAACATCGCTCAACGACCAGCGACCACATTGCCGGGCGCGGCGGTCGCTTCCTCGATGTCGAGTGGAGTGCCGATGAGTCGCAGCTTGCTTTCGTGTCCTCTTCCCGTGATCACAAACGTGCAACGCTCCGCGTCGCAGATCCGAAAACCGGCGACGTGCGAGATGTGCTGGAGGAAGTCGAAGAGACCTTCTTCGAGTCGGGATACAGCGATCAGAACTGGCGCGTGCTGAAGAACAGCAACGAGGTTCTGTGGTACTCGCAGCGCGACAACTGGGGGCACCTGTACCTGTACGATCTCGCGACGGGACAGTTGAAGCAGCAGATCACATCCGGAGACTGGAACGTGCTCGATCTCTACCGGGTCGATGAACAGAACCGCAGGCTGTACTTTACCGGCAGCGGTCGAGAGGAAGGAGACCCGTATTTCCAGTACTTCTATTCGGTCAACTTCGACGGCTCGGATCTGAAACTGCTGACGCCGGACAAGGGACATCATTCGATCACGCTTTCGCCGTCCGGCAAGTACTTCATCGATTCGTACTCCACGCCGGTCGTCCCTCCGGTAATCAAGCTGCGTGACGAAAACGGGAAGGAGCTCGTTCAGCTTGAGAAGGCGGATATCTCGCGGCTGGTTGCGATGGGCTGGCAGCCTCCGACGCCGGTAAAGGTCAAGGCCCGCGATGGCGAGACGGACATTTACGGGTTGATGTACAAGCCGACCAACTTCGACCCGAACAAGAAGTATCCGATCCTGAATTACCTGTATCCGGGACCGCAGACGGGCAGCGTCGGCACGCGCAGCTTCGTTTCGTCTCGATCGGACAAGCAGGCGCTGGCGGAGCTCGGGTTTATCGTAGTGGAGGTCGACGCCATGGGGACCCCCGGCCGCTCAAAGGCCTTCCACGAGTACTACTACGGCAACATGGGCGACAACGGAATCCCGGATCAGATCGCCGCGATCAGGCAGCTTGCCGCGCAGAACAGCTGGATGGATCTCGACAAGGTTGGTATCTGGGGGCACTCGGGCGGCGGCTTCGCGTCGACGCGCGCGATACTCGCTTACCCGGATTTCTACAAGGTGGCGGTTTCCGGCGCCGGCAACCACGACAACCGAAACTACGAGGATGACTGGGGTGAAAAGTGGCAGGGACTGCTCGTCGAAAATGAAGACGGCACGACCAACTACGACAACCAGGCGAACCAGCTTCTCGCGGGGAACCTCAAGGGCAAGCTGTTGATCGCGCACGGAACGATGGACAGTAACGTTCCGCCGTCCAACACGATGCTCATGGTTGACGCACTCGTCAAGGCCAACAAGGATTTCGACCTCGTCATGATGCCGAACTGGAGCCACGGGTTTGGCAACTCGGATTACTTCATGCGTCGGCGGTGGGACTACTTCGTGAAGAACCTCCTCGGTGTGGACCCGCCGAAGGAATACGAGTTCGGAAAACTGAACAGCGTCGACATCATGCAGCCCGGCGGCTGAGTTGCTCACTATGAACTCAGCGGCACCAGTGAAAAACACAGCACCAAGAATGGCATCAATGAAATACGTTCCGGCAGCTCTACTCACGTTTCTCCTTGCGCAGGGTTGCTCGAATACGTCGGAGATGCCGGCGGTATCCGCTGCCGACGCCGCGATCGGAATGGAGGCCGCCTCTGAGCAGGCCGACTCGCAGATGCGGAGTGCCGTGCTCGCCGGCCTGACGACGCGTGCCGAGCGGACGGACTATCGCGAGACCGCCCGTTACCAGGAGGTCGCCGATTTTACCGACGCGATCGTGGCGGCCGCGCCCTTCATCCACAAAACCACGTTCGGGTATTCGAAGGAAGGCCGCGCCCTGCCGCTGCTCGTGATCGGGGCGGATGGGGCCGACGCCGAATCGGTGCTCGCTGCGGGCAAAACGCGAATCTTCATTCAGGCAAACATCCACGCCGGTGAGGTGTGCGGCAAGGAGGCGATGCTACTGATGTTGCGGGACCTCGCGTCCGGCGAACATCCAGAGTGGGCGGAGAACCTCGTTGTGCTGATCGCGCCGATCTACAATGCGGACGGCAACGAGGAATTCAGTCTGAACAATCGGCCGCTGCAGAACGGTCCGGTTGGCGGGATGGGGCAGCGCCCGAACTCGGACATGTTCGACCTGAACCGCGACCACATGAAGCTGGACTCGCCGGAGGCGCGATCACTCGTCCGGCTGTTCAATGACTACGATCCACATGTCATCGTCGATCTTCATACCACAAACGGCTCCCACCACGCGTACCATCTTACGTATTCGCCTCCGCTCAATCCGAACACAGATGATCGCATCGACACGTTTCTCCGTGACAAGTGGCTTCCCGATGTGACCGACACCATCCGTAACAAGTACGGATGGGAATATTACTACTACGGAAACGTACCGCGTCGCGGTGAGCCGGGATGGTACACGTTTGATTATCGTGCGCGATTCAACAACAACTACTCCGGACTCCGAAACCGGATGGCTATCCTGTCGGAGGCCTACGCGTACCTGACGTTTGAGGAACGGGTGATGGCGACGAAATATTTCGTCGAGGAGATACTGGACTTTGCGACGTCGCACGCAGACGAGATTGCGAACGTCGTGGAACGGGCCGGTGCGTCGAGCGCGGTGGGATCGGATGTCGCGTTGCAGGCGACGTTCGAGCAGTCGCCCGAGCCTGTCAGAATCCTGATGGGTGAGGTGGAGGAGGAAACGAACCCGTATTCCGGCGAGCGGATGCTGAAGCGACTGGACGTGGTCAAGCCGGAGATGATGTATGAGTACGGCGCGTTCACCCCGACGGTTACCACGCAGGCGCCGCGTGCCTACGTGATCCCCGCATCGCAGCGCGAAGTAATCCGCCGGCTGGGTTTCCACGGGATTGCCATGCGTGCATTGCCGTCCGATTCGACGGCTCGCGTCGAGGCCTTTCGTGTTGACTCCGTTTCGGTGAGCGACCGTGAATACCAGGGACACCACGAGACGAAGCTCTTTGGCGCGTACGAAACAAAGGACACAACGCTGTCCGGCGGCTCGATGTACGTGCCCGTTTCGCAGCCGCTCGGACTTCTCGCCGTTGTGCTGCTTGAGCCGTTGTCTGACGATGGTTTCCTTGCATGGGAGCTGGTCGACAAGCCCAAGGGTGATGATGGGGCGTATCCGATCGTTCGGATCGCCGAGTAGGGAGGAGTGAAGGAATGATGGAACGAAGGAATGAAGGAATGAAGGAATGATGGAATGATGGAATGAAGGAGGCTCGCTTCGCTCGCGAAGTGAGCGATTTTGTGGGCAGACGGCAGTCGGTCATGGATAGATGTTATCCATGGTCGACGTGGCTTCAGGGAAGCAGTCCGACACCGTCGGGAATTCTCATACGTCGGCGTCAGCGAACTGCGGCGATGTATCAGGTCTTGAAAAGAAAACGTGGAAACATCGTTTCAAGAATCGACGATTCGTAGACTCGTAGAGTCGTGGCCCTCGCGACACGATCACAGCGAGTTCCCTCGTGAGGTGCCGAGATCCGTTCGATCGCCGCGGCGCGGGATGACGGACGAGAAAAACCTACGCGAGACGGCTCGCCAGACCAGCGCCCC
Source organism: Bacteroidota bacterium (assembly GCA_020437385.1). Lineage (GTDB taxonomy): Bacteria > Bacteroidota > Rhodothermia > Rhodothermales > JABDKH01 > JAGQWL01. The sequence continues at coordinate 1,308 of JAGQWL010000061.1, read as the reverse complement.
CATCTGACAACTGACAACTGACCTCTGACAACTTCGCGAGCGAAGCGAGCATCCCCCATTCATTCCATCATTCTTTCATTCCTTAATTCACCATCAGACATGCTCCTATTCCAGAGCGCGATCTTCGATCGCGCGAACCCAACTTCCTATCTTCCTCGACTCTTCGATTCCGCAGGATCGCAGGTCTTGCGACTCCTCTCCGTGCTGCTCGTCTTCGCAATCGGCTGCAAGTCGGCCGAAACGACGACGGCTCCCATGGACCATGCGGGGATGAGTGAGCGCCAGGCGGAAGTCGCCGATCGCGGCGCGATGGTCATGCCGTTCGACCTCGAGCGAACCACGCACGTGTTCTCGAAGGAATCGTACGGCGGACTCCAGAAGGTCGTGTCGGATGACGGCGACAAGAAGCAGGTTGCGCTGATCCGCGAACACCTGTCGCACGAGGCTGAGCGATTTGCGAAGGGTGACTTCCACGATCCGTCGATGATTCACGGCGAGCACATGGCCGGCCTGCATCAGCTCGTGATGGGACACGACAAAATGACGGTCGAGTACAGTGAAATTCCGGAGGGTGCGCAGATCATCTATCGGACCGACGACCCTTCAATGGTGGAGGCCATTCATCAGTGGTTTGACGCGCAGGTGTCGGACCACGGCCGGCATGCCGTGGGGAAGCAGGAAGGAATGAAGGAAGGAAGGAAAGAATGAAAGAATAAAAGAATGAAGGAAGGGATTCCCCATGACGTGCAGCGTGTCTTCGACACGCATGATCGAGACATCCGCAAGAAACTGCTTGCGGTTCGTCGGATGATCCTGGATGTTGCCGCCGAAACGGCGGGCGTCGGGGAGCTCGAGGAGACGCTCAAGTGGGGGCAGATCTCCTACCTCACGCCGAAGTCGAAGAGCGGCACGACGATCAGAATTGACGGACCCGACGAGGGCGCTTCCGATCTGCGCCTGTACGTGCATTGCCAGACCTCCCTCGTCGATACGATGCGCTCCATGTACGGCGATCTGCTGGAATACGAGGGTACACGTTGCATCCGCTACGACGCCCGCGACGCGAAGCAGACCGAGGCGGTCAGGCATTTCATCTGGATGGCGCTGACCTATCATCAGGGATGAAGCATGAAAACGCTCAGTCAAACGCAACCTTTCGGACAAACAAACTGTATACAGTATGCAATTCAGATAATCGTATGGTGCACATCAGAGAAAACCTGTCGGACGAGGTCGCGGACCTGGTCAGCAAACGGATCTACGACGGTTCCCTGCCGGCCGGCAGTCGAATCAACGAAGTGGCCCTGT
>JAGQWL010000449.1 GCA_020437385.1 Bacteroidota bacterium | reverse complement strand
TCCTGACCGTAGGAGACATCGCGATCGATCCACGCCATCCAGATACACTGTACGTCGGAACTGGTGAGGCGAACGGCGGGCACAACAACTTTGCCGGAGGCGGCGTCTACAGGTCGACGAACGGCGGCACATCGTGGCAATATGTTGGCCTTGAGGAGGTCGTCTCGATCGGGCGGATCGTCGTCGACCCGTTGAACTCGGACCGTGTGTTTGTTGCTGCGGTCGGATCCTATTTTGCCCCCCATCCGGAACGTGGAGTCTTCCGAAGCACCAACGGTGGCGGATCGTGGGAGAACGTGTTGTTCGTTTCGGATTCAACAGGTGCGGTCGACCTCGCGATTAACGAGCGTTCGCCTGACACCCTCTTTGCCGCCGCGTGGGAGCGCGCACGGCGCCCGAACGGCAACATTACGCTCGGCGGCTCGACCAGTGGCATCTATCGATCCATCGACGGAGGCGACACCTGGTCCCTGCTGGGGCCGGAAGTCGGCTTGCCGGACGCATCGAACCCTGACGAAGCCAACGGCCTCGTACGAGTCGGTAGAATCGGCGTATCCGTCAACCGATCGAATCCATCTGTCGTTCACGCGCTCTACACCGACGGCCTGACGTTCCTCGGGCTGTACGTTTCCCGGGACGGCGGCGATTCGTGGACCGATGTTCCGCTCGAGCAGAACGACCGCAGCGGATTCGCCGACTTCTCGTGGTACTTCGGACAGGTACGCTCCGCGCCGTCCGACCCGGATCGCATCTACCTCCTGGACCTTGCAATCACGTCGTCGGAAGATGGAGGTGAGTCGTGGAGCATACAAACCGGCACCCATGTTGATCATCACGCGTTCGCGTTCCACCCGCACGACGACACAATAATACTGGACGGGAATGACGGCGGACTCGCAAGGTCCGACGACGGCGGGAAGACCTGGTCGCGGATCAGGGGCCTGCCCGTGACCCAGTTCTATGAGGTCGCGTTCGACCCGGGCAACCCGAACGACGTGTTCGGCGGAACACAGGACAACGGCACAATTCGTTCGTATCAGTCTCGCGACGACGCCTGGTACTCCATAAACGGAGGTGACGGCTTCTATGTGATCGTTGATCCAGACGACCCCAACACCATCTATACCTCGACGCAGAACGGGGCGTTGTACCGGTCCGGTACTCGCCTCGCAGATGCGGGCCAGTACAAGTCCAACTGGTCGACACCGGTCGTCCTGAATCCGGACGACTCGAATATTCTCTACTACGGTGCCGATCGACTGCTTAGATCGAACGACAGGGGCAACACGTGGACGGCATTGAGCGACAACCTGACATCGCACGGGTACCTGGATCGGCTCGGTACGATTACGACGATTGCGGTGGCTCCATCCGACACATCCGTCATCTATCTGGGGACGGACGACGGAAACGTGTGGGTCACCCGGGACTCCGGCTTAAGTTGGAATTCCATAAACAGCGGACTTCCGCGGCGGTGGGTCACACGAGTGGCTGTCGAAGAATCGAATCCGGAAGCAGCAGTTGTAACCTTTTCCGGACTGAAGTGGCGCGACCCGCAGCCACATGTCTTTCGGACAACCGACTACGGCGAGAATTGGCGTAACATATCCGGCAACCTGCCGGACGCACCCATCAACGCACTCGCCATCGACCCTGCCGCACCTGGCACCATCTACGTGGGAACCGACGTAGGCGCGTACGTTACCGCAGACGATGGTCAAACATGGAATCTCCTCGGATCGGGTCTTCCTGCCGTACCCGTCTATGACTTGAAGCTTGTCCCGTCGACACG
>JAGQWL010000448.1 GCA_020437385.1 Bacteroidota bacterium | reverse complement strand
TCGGCAGCGTCAACGTCTACCGCGACGACGAACGAAGTAAACCGACGTTCACCGGGTCCATCGGCAAAATCCAGTCGTTTGTGTACGCGACGGTCGGCTATTCGTGGAAGCTGATCTTTGGCGTCATCGGCGACATCCTGCTGGTAATCGCTGCCTTTATCTCGGCGTATTACCTGCGCTTCGAAGAGGGAATTAACGCGGACCGGGCGGCGTTTATCACGGCGGTTCTGCCGGTGATCGTCGCGATCAAGATTCCGGTCTTTTATGCGTTCGGTTTGTACCGCGGCATCTGGCGCTACGCGGGCACGCTGGAATTTGTGCGCGTTGTGCGGGCGAGTTTTCTGTCGTCCGTTGTCACCTTCCTCGCGCTGTCTGCTTATTACGGCTTTGATCGAATCGCGCGCGGCGTCTTCGTGATCGACTGGATGATCGTGACAATTTCGCTCGTGGCGGTCAGGTTTTCCTTCCGCTTCCTGCCGCAGCTTCTGGCCTCGCGACGGATCGGCGGCAAGCGGGTCGTGCTGTACGGCGCCGGCGACGCCGGAATGCTTGTTCTGCGCGAAATACGGCAGAATCCGTCATTGGGCTACAATCCGCTCGGGTTCGTTGACGACGATCCCGGCAAGGTCGAGCGATTGGTACAGGGCTTGCAGGTCTTCGGAACGCGCGCCGAGCTGCAGAGTATCTGCCGGGAACAGCGGATTGAAGAGGTCCTCATAACGACTTCCCGCATTTCCGATCAGCGCGTCGATGAGACCGTCGCCTTCTGCGAAAGTATTGGAGTACCCTGCAGAACGGTGACCGTAAATATCCACCAACCGGATGCGACCGGAGCAGTCGAGGGCCTGATCGGCCCGGCCGTCGCTCGCGCTTCCTGATCGTATTGATTCTGATGAAGACAGCCGACAAGTCACCCTACAACAACATCGCAGAAGTCGTGAAGACCTCCCTGGCCACCAATCAGACGTCACTCACCGGTATTGCCCGGCAGCTTTACGACAAGCTGGAAGACCGCACGGCCGTCATCGGCGTCGTCGGCCTCGGCTACGTCGGGCTCCCCCTCGCGGTCGAATACGCGAAGATGGGTTTCAAGACGATCGGTATCGACCTGAACTCGGAGCGCGTCCTGCGCCTGAACGAAGGCCACAACTACATTCAGGATGTCGACGACGTGGACCTCGCCAACGTTGTTGAGAAGGGCACCTTCTACGCGGCGGATGACTTTCGCGCCACGGAAGAAGTAGACGGCTTCTTCATCTGTGTGCCGACGCCGGTAACCCCGCACAAGGAGCCGGACATGAAGTACATCGAGTCCGCGTCGCGCGCGATTTCCGAACACCTGCGTCCGGGGCAGCTCGTCATTCTGAAGAGCACGACGTACCCTGACACGACGGAAGGTGTCGTCCAGCCGATCCTCGCCGAAGCGGCAAAGAAGGAGAGCATGCTGCTGGGGCGGGACTACTTCCTCGCGTTCAGTCCGGAGCGCATCGATCCGGGCAACGAAAAGTTTACGACGGCGAACACGCCGGTTGTGGTGGGCGGCGTCACGCGTGCCTGCACAGAGCTCGCGAGCAAGGCGATGGGTCAGGTAGTGAACCACATCCATCCGGTGTCGAGCCCGAAAGTCGCCGAGATGGAGAAGCTGCTCGAAAACATTTTCCGCTCCGTCAACATCGCGCTCGTGAACGAGCTCGCGCGGCTGTGTGATCGGATGGGCGGCATCTCGATCTGGGAAGTTGTCGAAGCTGCCGCGACCAAGCCGTTCGGCTACATGCCGTTCCAGCCGGGTCCCGGCATCGGCGGACACTGCATCCCTGTTGATCCGTA
>JAGQWL010000447.1 GCA_020437385.1 Bacteroidota bacterium | reverse complement strand
CTACGTGATCGATCGCGCGGAACTCTCCGCCGGCCCGGCAGCGCCGCTTGAATCGGGGCGCTGGGCGGGAGCGATCGACTCAGTGGGTTCGTCGACGTTGGCGGCGATACTCGCTCAGTTGAAGTGGCATGCCTCGGTCGCTGTTTGTGGACTTGCAGCCGGGGCCGACCTGCAGACCACCGTGTTTCCGTTTATACTGCGGGGAGCAAATATGCTGGGTGTTGACTCAAACACGTGCCCAAATGAACTGCGGGCTGTACTTTGGCAGCGACTCGGATCTATCATGAAGGTGAATCCGGCACTGGGTCGCGTCGGTGACGTTGTGGGACTTGACGAGTTGGTTCCGCTTGCAGACGAGATTACGGCCGGCCGCGTCACCGGTCGAATTGTGGTCGACGTAAATGACTGAGCGCACGACGTCGTTCTGGATAAGGAATAATCGTCCGTCATTTCGCTACGATGCTGTAATTGTTGGCGGCGGAATCGTCGGATGCGCGACCGCGTTCTGGCTTCGTCGTATTCGTCCCGGCCTCAACATTGCGATTCTGGAACGAGAGTACCTGGGCTCGGGTGCGTCCGGTCGAAATGCGGGCTTCGTGCTGCAGGGGACTGCGACGTCATACGCCCTCGACATCGATCGCTTCGGCCGGCAACTGGCGGCCCGGCTGTATCAACTGACGCTCGAGAATCGGAACCTGATTTTTTCGGAGATTCCGTCTGATGCCATTGATGCGCACGCCACGGGCAGTGTCACGGCGGCGGGTTCGGACAAGGAGTCAGAATCTCTTCGGAAGTCCGAAGGACTTCTTCGTCAGGATGGATTTGCGGCAGAATACCATTCTTCGGCAGAGATTAACGGCATTCTGGGTTCCAGAGGGTTCTACGGTGGCCTTCTGGTTCCGAGCGGGGGTGTACTCGATCCCGTGAAGCTTCTCCGCTTTCTTGCCTCGCAGAGTCGCGCGACGCTGTACGAATATGATCCCGTCGAGTCGGTCCACACCGACGGTTCGATGGCGCGAATAGTGACCGGTCATCGTGAGTTTGAAAGTGATCACGTCCTCGTTTCGGCAAACGCCTACTTGCCGCTCGTTTTGCCAGAATCAGACGGTGCTCGCCACGTTCGTCCGGTCAGGGCGCAAATGCTGGCCACAGCTCCCGTTCCAGTATTCCTGGAACGCCCTGTCTATTCGCACGACGGGTATTTCTATGTCCGGCAACATGCATCCGGACGAATCCTGGTGGGGGGTGCCCGTCATCTGCATGTGGCCGACGAGGTGGGATACTCGGATGCGGTGACCTCGACGCTTCAGCGAGACCTTGAATCGTATCTATCGGAGTTCTTTCCGCGGGTTGGAGACTTTGAAGTGGTCGACCGCTGGAGCGGAACCATGGGTTTCTCGCCCGACGGACGTCCAAGTGTGGGCAGCCTTCCCGGAAACGCGCACGGGTTGTGGGTCGCCGGTTTCACCGGACATGGAATGAGCATCGCGTTCCGGATGGGTCTGCTTCTCGCTCGACGGATGCTAGGTGATGCTGATGAGTACGCGCCAATCTTCTCGGCCGATCGGCACGCCGAAGTCGGCGATGCCGGCGACGATCACGCTGCGGCAGAAAACTCGAAGCCCTGATCTTCAAGTACGCGTCGCATGGTCGAGACCTTTTCTTCGAGTGACTGGAGATCAGAGTACGTTTGCTCCGAGGTTCGCGAAAGTACCCGACCGAATTCCTTCAGTGCAGTCTTCTGATTGTTCATGTACTCGCGCGCCTTGTCGCCGTCGGTACGCGTTTCGTCGATGCGTTTCAGCGATGCGTCCAGATCGGCAGCCATCTTCTTGACCTGTGCTTCCAGGTTCTTGACACGCGGGTCGCCACCCTGTGCGTGGAGTTCCGACAATTTTGCTTCGAGTAGCATGCGGCTGTCTTCGAGATTCGCTTTCTCTCTTTGAAGGCCGCGGAAAAGGAATCCGGCAAAAATTAACAGGGCGATTGTCGGTAGTTGCAGCACGATCTGGAGAATGATGGAGTCCATTGGACGGGTGGTGCTCGGTGTGGATCTTTCAAACGGCCGCTGAGGGCAGCGATTGGTATCGTCGAAACGAAACCAAATTTTAAGCCGCACAGGTCCTTAAATGACAGGCTGATGGAGTGGTTTGGGCGCTTAATGGCTTTGTGGATCGGTCGATACTCTGCCAGAGCTCATGATCCGCCCAGTATTAACGTTGCGCCCCGATGTCGATAAGAGGTTCCCTTCAGAATATCCGCGATCAGATCGGGAAGATTAATACGATTCTCGACGGATCGAAGTCGCGAGAACAGGAAGACTTCGACGACGCAGGTTATTCCACCGGAGGCGACCGACCTCCTGTTTCGCACTCGCAGGCCGGCGATGGCGATCGATCGGCGATCGAAAGTCTCTATCAGGTAAACACGAGTGAGGAGCCGTATCAGGATCCGGATATGTTCGACCACTCGCGGCAGGCGGTGCCCGATCAATTGCATCCATCGGGTGAGTCGGGCGATGGTTTCGCCATCCCTCATGAGGACATCGGACCTGGTGAAGCAGAGCTGCCGGCGTACGTGATGCACGAGCCCGATGGAGCAGACGACGCACTCTTCGCAACTGCGTTTCCACATGCAGACGACCATGAAGCGATCGATCCGATGATGGAGCCTGCGGCTCTCTCGGAGGAAGCCGGCTTCGAAGACGAATTCGGTGTGGCCGGCGTGGACGCATCGTTCGGGGCTGAAGGGGAGGCAATGGGGACTGCCTACACAGACGCGTCAGCGTACGCAGAGGAGTATACGGGAGGCTCAATGATTGACGAGACTGCGATCGATGAGGACGTCCCTGCGCACGACTACGATCGGCCCGTTCGTCCGCAGAATGGCAGTGATGATGAAACGATGACGCCAATCGTTGGGCGCGACGGTGTTCGAATCAGCGATCGCGTTGTACAACGGCTACTGAAGCGGGGACTGGTTACCGAGAAGCAGGTTCTGGAAAGTTGGGACGAATGGGCGAACCTCAAGGAGGAGGGCTACAACCTCTCCTTGTGGCGGGTACTCACGCTGCATCCCGATTTGAAGCGGGAGGTGATTTTCGAAGAAGCGGCACTAGTGTATGCCTTCGAGCGCGCCACGATAAGCAGATCCGATGCCATCGCGTTCATCGAGCGCGCCGTGCCTGTATTCGAAGGTGAAAAGCTCGATCGAATGCTCGATCTGTTTGTCATTCCCGTTGCAAAGGAAAAGGATGCAAGGACCGGGGATGTCAAGTGGCTGTTTGTTACGCATGATCCCACTCGTCCCGAAGCGCACAAGCTTCTGCGTGAACTCGGTATCAAGCGGGTTGAGCTGAAATACTGGCCCGAGTCGACAATCGAGGACGTGATCACTGCCGGTGTTCTGACCAAGAACGTCTACCTCGATCGACTGAACGAAGACCCGATGGTCTACGACCTCGGGACAAACTTCGACAAGGAGAAAGACGAGCTGGTAAATGAGGAGGAACTCGAGAACGAGATCAACCGATCCTCACTTATCAACCTGTTCGAGGCTACGCTTGTCGAGGCGGTCAATCGGGGCGCATCGGACATTCACATCTTTCCGAACCCTTCGGCACAGATCGAAATCCATTTTCGAATCGATGGTCACCTCGAGTTGTGGCACCGCGAGGAACGAATCAGTGCCGAGGCTTTCCTTGCTGTGGTAAAGGACAAGTCGCAGAATGTTGACCGCTTTGAAAAGGATACCGCGCAGGACGGGTTTATTCAGCGGCCGATCTCGGATACGACAATTCGGTTTCGTGTGTCGATTCTTCCGATTGCGAGCCACAAGCCCGGCGCCGTCGCTGAGAGTATCGTAATTCGTGTTCTGGATGACCGCAAGGTTCTCGCGGATCTGCGAAAGGTTGGAATGCTGGAGAACGCGATGAAACGCTTCAAGCAGGCGATCCACCAACCGCACGGCATGGTGATCCTGACGGGCCCCACGGGCTCCGGAAAAAGCACGACGCTCGTCGCGGCGCTCCACCAGGTTATCAATCCGAAAGTGAATGTCCTGACCATCGAGGACCCGGTCGAGTACCTGATCAAGGGGGTTCGGCAGGTTAAGCTGAGCCATCATCTGAGCATGGAGGGCGCTCTGCGTGCGCTGCTGCGGCATGACCCTGATGTCGTCATGGTTGGCGAGATGCGTGACCGCGAGACGGCAGAGCTAGCAATCAAGTTGGCGAATACCGGCCACCTGACGTTCTCGACACTTCACACGAACGATGCTCCCAGTGCCGTGAGCCGATTGTTCAAGATGGGTATCGAACCCTTTCTCATCGCCTATGCGATCAACATCGTTGTCGCGCAGCGGCTCATCAGGACGTTGTGCTCGAGCTGCAAGGTGATCGGTGAAAAGAAGCCGGAACTCATGGCTATTCTTGGTTTCAGCCCGGAGGACATCGAAAGCTGTACACTGTACGACGCCGGGCACGATCCCGAATGTGAACGATGCGGTGGCACCGGCTACAAGGGTCGTCGAGCAGTTGCAGAAACACTGTACTTCTCCGAAGCCGTCAGACGCCAGATCATCCTGTCCGGCGAGGTTATCGATGAAAAGGCCCTTCGCGACATCGCGTCGGGAGAAGGGATGCTTTCGTTGCAGCAGAGCGCGATCGAGATTGCGAAAGAGGGGGATACGTCGCTCGAGGAAGTTATTCGAATAACTGGTGAGTAGCCGGCGTGCAAGATCGTCAGAAGATCGCAGAGTTCTTGTACAGCCTTTCTCAGGCGAACGAACGTGCGCGTGCGCAGCAGTTTGATCCCGAGAATGTAGCGGATCGAGTCGTTCGATGGCTGCTGAACAACGATGTACTTCGCCCCGCCGAGATCAAGCCGGTGTATCGAAGCTGGTTTGCCCAATTCGATACGGATCAGCCGCGCGAGCGGCTCTGGCGGATGCTTGCGAATGCCATTCCACACAAGGCTGAGGAAATCCGCCACGCCGCTGCCCGCGTCTATGCATTCGCAGAGGCAAACGTTTCGATTCCGGACGCGATTGAACTCTGTCAGCAGCAGTTCGACAATTGGTCAGTACACGACTGGGAGACGCTCATTGCGCTCGAGTGCCTTCCAATAGCGAGCATGACGGTCGGCCATTCGGCGCGTACGCGCTTCGTCTTCGCATCTCCTGATCCCACACGACCGGCAATTCAGCCGCTCCTTCGCTCTCTTGCCCTCGAGGGATTCGAGCTTCGCTATGCGGCTTCGGCAACGGTAGCGTTCCTTGCTGACAAGGTGCGGATCATCATCGATGCCAACCAGAATGCATCGAACAGCATCTTTTCCGGGCTTGATGTGATTGATCCACAGCAAGCGGCCTGATGGTTGCTCAGGCGCACGTTGCGCCGATCAGCCGGTGCTTTGCATCGCAGCAGCAATCCCGTCGATGCTGAGAAAGAGGGCTCGCCTCAATCGATCATCGACGGTAGATGCTCCTTCAGCGTGTGCGCGGCGGAGCAGTTCGATCTGTACAAGATTCAATACGTCCGTATATGGATTGCGGATTCTGATCGAGTTCTGAAGCACCGGAGCATTGTCGAGCAGGGCCTTCTCCCCGGTAACCAGGAGTATTGCCTTTTCAGCCTTTCGGAAGTCGTCAAGGATCGTCTCGTGGAACGACGCGCTTCTTGGGGAGTCGTCGAGGACGACGTATCGCTCAGCAATCGAGGGGCGGGCCCTGCACATTTCCCGCTGTGCGCTGTCGATCACAGCACGGAAGAACGGCCACGATCGATACCATTCGGCCAGTTCGGTGGGGCCCGGAGTGCCGCGAGCAATCGCGGTGGACAGGGCACGCCCGACGCCATACCAGCCGGGGACGATGTAGCGAGTCTGCGTCCACGAAAACACCCACGGGATCGCGCGTAGACTCTCGAAGTCAACTTCGTTACCGGACTTTCGCGAGACTGGCCTCGATGCAATCGGAAGCCGACTGATGAATTCAATAGGCGTGATCCGTGTGTACCACTCCCACAGACCGTCGTGTTCGATCAGTGCACGGTAACTGCCCATTGCGTCGCGGGCGAGGTTCGTAGCAGCGAGTGCACGGTCGGAGCCAACAGGTGGAAACCTTCGGTCTTCCTCGGTACGGGCCGAGGCCAGCAACATGGCGGATACGATCTGCTCGAGGTGGCGATGGGCGATGTCAGGTAGGGCGTAGCGGAAGGAAATGACCTCACCCTGTTCTGTAAAGCGCATACGGCCGTTCTGGGAGGCCTGCGGCATCGCAAGAATCGCTTCGTTCGCGCGTCCACCGCCTCGACCGACCGTGCCGCCTCTTCCATGGAATAGCCTGAAGTCGACGTTGTGTTCGCGACAGACCTTCCCGAGGCGATGTTGTGCCTGATGAAGAGCCCAGTTGGCCATGAGATAGCCACCGTCCTTGTTCGAGTCAGAGTATCCCAGCATGATCTCCTGAAAACCCGAACGTGCTGCCAATTGGCGTCTGTACAGCGGGTGCTTGAACAGCTTTCCCATGAAGTCATCGGCGGACTCGAGATCGTCGATCGTTTCGAAGAGGGGAACGATATCAAGCGGACACTGAACGGCCCCGTCGCGGTACTGCCAGATACCCGCCTCCTTCGCAAGAACCATCACTTCAAAGATGTTTGACAAGGAATGGGTCATGCTGATGATGAAGCTGCCGATCGCGTTGCCGTCTACCTTCAGTAGGTCACGAATAGCGTGAAACGTCGACAGAACGTTCGTGACACCCTCCGACACATTTTCGTCAGGCCGCACCAAAGGACGCGGATTGTGCAGCTCCTGGACGAGGAGATCGAGTCTGGCATCCTCATCCAGGTCCAGATAGTTGGCGGTGACGCCGGCGCGTCTAAACAGGCTGGCGACGGCCTCCCGGTGTACCTTGGAGTGCTGCCGAACATCGAGCGCAGCCAGGTGGAAACCGAAGGACCGCGCCTGAGAAAGGATGCGTCCGAGTAGTCCGGTTCCGTGCTCAGGCAGTACGCGGCACGCACGCAGAGAATTCTGCAGCAACG
>JAGQWL010000446.1 GCA_020437385.1 Bacteroidota bacterium | reverse complement strand
GCCGAGTGACTCCTAGACCGCCGGCTTGACGACCTCTAATCTGCGGTGGGCACCATTCGGTGTCCACCGCTTTTTTTTCGCAACGTCGCGACTACCACAGCCGTCGGCGTCGGTCATCCGGTACGACTCGGGAGTAAACGGTCGGCCTCTCCTCTCTGACGATCGGCCGCAGGACTAACGCGAGCGCGGCGCCCGCCACGAAGCCACCGATGTGCGCGCCGTAAGCGACGCCGCCAATCTGTCCGCCTCCGATCGTTCCAAGCCCCTCTATGACCTGCATGGCGATCCACGCACCAAGCGCGAGAAATGCCGGTATCGTAACAACGTAGAAGAAGAAGATTGCCGTTACCCGGTTCCTCGGAAACAGGATGAGATACGCCCCGAGCACTCCGGAGATGGCACCCGAGGCGCCGAGCGTCGGAATGATACTGTGGGGATCCAGGGCGATCTGCGTTCCGGTGGCGGCAAAACCGGCAATGAGGTAGAACAATAGGAACGTTCGAGAACCGAATCGATGCTCAAGGTTGTCGCCGAAGATCCACAGGTACAGCATATTCCCGGCGAGGTGCATGATGCCGCCATGCATGAACATCGACGTCAAGATCGTCAGGTAGATTGGCGTCGGACCCGGTGAATGCCGGATGGAAACGACCTCATTCCCGGCGGGAATCTGGACCACGTCAACAAGATCAACACCCTCAGTAATTTCCTGGGGCACGGTGCTGAATCCGGCAGTAAAGGCCTCGTTGCTGCCAGCCTGTTGCAGGACTAGAAACACCAGGACGTTGATTGCAATAATTGCGTACGTCACATAGGCGGGACGAGTGAGTAGCCTGTCGTCATCACTGATTGGAAACAGCATGTGTGGTCCAGAGGGCGTGCCAGGAAAGAAAGTACAAGGATAACGAATCGCGCCGCATAAGATGCGAATGGCGTAAATTTGTTGCCGCGCCGAGCGCAACGACGGTCTGCGCCCGACGGCTCGGCAGACTCAGTTGACCCAATACAACCAGCGTGTGAACCAGAAACGACTCAGAATAGCGATGATCGGTACCGGTTTGATCGGTGGTTCGATTGGACTGGCGATCCGAGAGGCCCATCCGTCGGCCCAGATTGTCGGGTTCGACGCTCCAGAAACGCTGGATCGAGCCGTCGAGAGAGGGGCCGTCACGGAGGCAGCCTCTGAAATTGCGGATGCGGTGGCGAATGCAGACATCATTTTTGTCGCCACCCCCTTGTCGAGTATCCCGTTTGTTTTTGAGGAGATTGGTCCGCTGCTTCAAGAAGATGCGATCGTCACCGACGTCGGATCGGTCAAGACCGTTGTTTGCGACTGGGCGGCCGAGATCCTGCCATCGCGCGTGCACTTCATCGGTGGCCACCCCATGGCGGGATCCGAGCACCGGGGAATCGAATACGCAGACAAGTACTTGCTCGAGAACGCGTCGTATGTGCTGTGTCCATCTGACAGTGTGCCCGGCGACCGACTCGAAGACTTGATTGAGCTTCTCGAATCCATCGGCGCGCGTATCCTGATCCTTGACAGTAAGAGACATGATCGAATCGCGGCGGCCGTGAGCCACACTCCTCAGCTCCTTGCTGTGGCGCTGGCCAACGTCGCGGCAACCAGGAATCGGACGGATGAAGCCACACTGCGCCTTGCGGCCGGCGGCTTCCGTGACATGACCCGGATCGCGTCGTCTCCGTTTCACATCTGGCGAGACATTCTGTCGGGAAATCATGACGCTATCCTCGACTCCCTTGCGGAGCTCTCCAGCGAACTCCAGCGCATCCGGAACCGACTCATCGAGGAAGACCTCGGTGACATAGAAGACCTGTTTGACGGGGCGCGAACGGCGCGCGAGTCTATCCCAAGAAACACCAAGGGATTCCTGCGCCCCCTCTCCGACGTGTATGTCGATGCTGCGGACAGACCGGGGGCGCTGCTCGCCATCGTCAAACAGTTGTTCGAGTCCGGATTGAACATAAAGGACATCGAACTACTGAAGCTGCGTGAGGGAACAGGTGGAACATTCCGGCTCGGTTTCGAAACAGGGATCGAGTCCCGACAGGCCATCGAGGTCCTTATCGCTGATGGCCACCAGGCACGCCAACTTTAACCGCCGTATCCAACGCAATGACAGAACTCCAGAAAACGCCGCTGCATACCGTTCACGTGAATCTTGGTGCCAAGATGGTCCCGTTCGCGGGCTTCGACATGCCGGTTCAGTATTCCGGAATTATCGACGAGCACATGGCCGTGCGCAATCAGGCCGGAATATTCGACGTCAGCCACATGGGCGAAGTGCGAGTCACCGGTCCTCATGCGCAGGACTTCATCCAGCAGCTGGTTAGTAACGACGTAGCGGGACTCTACGACGGGCGGGCCATGTATACGGTTATGTGTTACCCTGACGGCGGCATCGTCGACGACCTCCTTGTGTACCGAATCGCCGGTGACAGTTTCCTGCTTGTTATCAACGCATCCAATCGACAGAAAGATTACGATTGGATGGTTTCGAATAATCCGATGAAGGCCGAGCTCCGGGACGTCTCTGACGATTTTGCACTTATTGCCTTGCAAGGACCGTCGTCGTTTGCGATAGCAGAAAAAGTTCTTGGCCAGCCGATCGATCTGCCCTTCTATCACTTCAGAGAATTGACGGATCGTTCGTTTGCTGGAGTCGATTCGGTTCTCCTGTCGCACACGGGATACACCGGAGAGAAGGGTCTTGAGCTGTACTGTTCGCCGGACGGCGCTACCGCAATCTGGGAGGCCTTGATGGATGCCGGCTCCGCGGCCGGTTTGAAGCCGGCCGGCCTTGGAGCGAGAGACACCCTTCGAATGGAGGCGGGATACTGCCTCTACGGAAACGACATTTCCGCCGAAACCAATCCTCTGGAGGCCGGACTAGGCTGGGTTACAAAGTTCAAGAAGTCATCCGGTTTCATCGGACGCGATTCACTCCTTGCTGTCAAGGAGTCGGGTCCGAAACGAAAACTGGTGTCGTTCAAACTGACCGAGAGAGGTATCCCCCGGCACGGCTATCCGATTCTCGACCCGTCCGGAACGCCTGTCGGCGAGGTGACCAGCGGAACGCAGTCGCCGATTCTGGGTGTTGGAATCGGGCTTGGATATGTAGAGAATCGCCCCAGCCTGACCGATCCCGGTTCTGAAATCGGCATCGAGGTTCGCGGCAAATCACTGTCCGCCATAGTATCCAGGGCGCCACTTCACAAGAGCTGACACCGCGTACCCGGCTTGGACATATGACAATTCAAGCCGTACCTTAAGTGTCGGTCTTTGCTCACTTTCGCTCATTCCCACCACCTAAATGAGCAAGAAGAAATCAAGCAAGACGCAGGGACTACCACCTCAGCGCAGAAAGGAGATACTCGGCTTTCTGCTGATTTTTGTCGGTGTTCTCCTTGCGCTTGCCGTAGTAACGTACACGCCGGCAGATGATTCGCTCGCCCGCTCGTTCTCGTTCGGAAGAGCGATTGATCCCGGTGAGAATCGTGCCAGCAATGCGCTCGGATTGTTCGGCGCGTGGCTGGCTTACGGTCTTGTTGCCAATTCAATTGGCTACTTCTCGCTTGTTGTGAGCGGCCTTCTTTGTAGTTGGGGGTATCTCCTCTTTCGAAATCGGACGCCCGTATACCTCCCCCTCGTTTCCGTCCTGTCGGCGGTGACCGCTATCCTTGCCGCCACATTCTTTGGATGGTTGGCGCTCGCGGCCGATTCCAACCTTACGGCCTGGAGCGGCTCGTGGGGAATCGGTGTTGCAAACTGGATGCGCAGCGTCTTCGGTGCGGTCGGGTCGCTGATTATTCTGATCGCGCTACTGTGCACGGCCGGCCTTCTCCTCGTCGACCACGACATCCAGCGAACGATCGATCGACTGGAGGAAGGCATTGCCTCACTCCGCAGGCGTTTCGCCAACTGGCGAACCGAAGCCAAAGCCGTCCGAGCCGAGCGTCGCGCCGCGCTGAAAGCGGAAAAGGAAGCGCGACAGGCAGAAACGCCGTCCACGCAAAAGCCGAATCGGAAGGCGGCGGCAAAGCCTGCAGTCCTGGAGGAGGAACACGCTCTTCCGAAACAGCCGTCACTCGACGAAGAGAAACTCGCGGAGGCTGCCGCACGCCGGGAACGCGAACGTCTGAAACGTCGCCGTGCGGCTGAAGCCGAGATTGCGACGGAGCGAACTGCCGCGCCCGTGCGCCCGGTTGCCAGGGCAGAAGTTTCGGTCGATCCGCCCTCCTCCGAGAAAACGGAGGACGATGGCGTGATGCTGCACGTCGCAGAGAGACTCCACGAAGAACGCACCGACAGGCTTGACCGACCGTCGAGCGCTCCCGTTCTCGAGCACCTTTCATACGAGATGCCAAACCTGGAGCTGCTCGATGAAGAGGATGACAGCGGCCACTCAATTGATTACGACGAGCTTGAGGAAAACAAGCAGGTCCTCCTCGACAAGCTGGCGACGTACAACATTGAGATTACGGACATCAACGCGATCGTCGGTCCAACCGTCACATTGTACGAGTTGACACCTGCCCCCGGAGTAAAAATCAGCAAGATCACCGCGCTTGAAGATGACCTCGCGATGGCAATGGCTGCGCGCGGAATCCGGATGATCGCCCCGATACCTGGTAAGTCGGCGATCGGTGTCGAGATTCCGAATCGAAATCGTGAACTCGTCCGCATCAAGGATATCCTCGGAACCGCGAAGTTTGCGAACGCGCAAATGGAATTGCCACTTGCAATCGGCAAGACGATTGAAGGCGAGGTCTTTATCCGTGACTTGACGAAAATGCCGCACCTGCTTATCGCGGGTTCGACGGGTTCGGGGAAATCGGTCGGTTTGAATGCCTGCATCAGCGGATTGCTGTTTGCGTGCCATCCCGGCAACCTGAAGTTCGTCATGATTGATCCAAAGAAAATCGAGCTTCAACCCTATTCACGCATTCTCGACCACTACATCGCGATGCCGGAGGGTGCAGAAGATCCGATAATCACGGACGTCTCGCAGGCTCTCGGCACACTCAGGTCGTGCGAGCGTGAAATGGAAGAACGGTATGATTTGCTGTCTGCGGCCCAGGTCCGAAGTGTTGCGGAATACAATCGCCGTTTTGCATCTGGCCGCATATCTGAGGCCGACGGGCATCGACACCTTCCCTACATCGTCGTAATTGTCGACGAGCTAGCGGATTTGATGATGACGGCCGGAAAGGAAATTGAGGGACCGATTGCTCGCCTGGCACAGATGGCCCGGGCGGTCGGCATACACCTGATACTGGCGACGCAGCGCCCATCGGTTGATGTCATAACGGGACTCATCAAGGCGAACTTCCCGGCCCGAATCGCCTACCAGGTCGCATCCAAGATCGACTCTCGGACGATCCTCGATCAAAACGGGGCGCAGGGTCTTGTTGGCAACGGCGACCTGCTATATATGCTCGGCAGTTACATCATCCGGCTCCAGGGTCCCTTTGTTTCCGAGGACGAGGTGGATCGCATCGCCAGCTACGTCGCTACGCAAAAGGGAGTCGGTCCGTACCGACTGCCGCTGGTTGAGGATCCGGCCGATAGCCAGTCGGGCGGCGGGAACTATGCCGCCAGCGAACGTGACGACTTGTTCGACGATGCAGCGAGGATCATTGTGCGCAGCCAGCAGGGCTCCGTTTCCTTGCTTCAGCGGAAGCTGTCCGTCGGGTACTCGAGAGCGGCAAGGATCGTCGATCAGCTCGAGGACGCGGGCATCGTCGGGCCGTTTGAGGGGTCCAAGGCGCGCAACGTACTCGTCATGGACGAGATCGAGCTCGATATGCTGCTGTCCGGCGAGTCTCAGTCGTCGTAACGCTGCGCCGGCTTCGGCATGAAGGCCGCCGCGATCTGAAATCGACGCAACCTGCCCTCACGTTTTCGTATAATGCGAAGGTAGAATCAACCATTCGAGGGTACACGATGGGCTTCGTCATTTTCCTTGTCATCGTCGCGGTTCTGGCCATTCTTGGCGTCGCGTCGTACAACGGGCTTGTTTCGACTCGCAACCGCTACAAGAACGCGTTTGCTCAGATCGACGTACAGCTGAAGCGGCGATATGATCTGATTCCGAACCTGGTCGAGACCGCAAAGGCCTACATGGCGCACGAACGCGGCACGCTTGCGGAAGTTATCGCCGCGCGTAATGCTGCAGCGTCGGCAAACACGGCTGCGTCGGCGAATCCGGGAGATCCGCAGGCCATGCACGCTCTGTCGCAGGCCGAGGGCGCTCTTTCCGGAATGCTCGGACGCCTCTTTGCCCTCTCTGAAAACTATCCCGATTTGAAGGCGAACACCACAATGGGGCAATTGATGGAAGAGCTCCGATCGACCGAGAATCGGGTTGCGTTCGCGCGTCAGGCTTTCAATGATGCCGTCACGACCTACAACACAAAGCGCGAGTCCTTCCCGGCAGTTCTTTTTTCTTCTGCCATGGGCTTCGGGCCTGCGGAGCTGTTTGAAGTTGAGTCTTTCGAGGAGCGAGAGACGCCGAAGGTATCCTTTGAATAGTTGACGCTCGAGCGAACTATCCGGAGGTCCCCTGACAATTAGATGAACTTCTTCGAACACCAGGATGCTGCGCGCCGAAGGACCGTTCTGCTGGTCGTATTGTTCGTCCTGGCTATTGTGGGCATTGTACTAACCACGTACGCGGCGCTCGCATTTGGACTTACTGTTTCGAAATCCGGTGTCTCAGCCTGGAATGTGCAGACGTTTGCACTCGTTGCGGTCGCTGTATCCCTGCTCGTGGCATCGGCCTCCGGTTACAAGATGGCGTCCCTTCGGGGCTCCGGCGTCAAGGTCGCGGAACTGATGGGCGGACGGGAGCTGTCATCGTTAACAGATGACCCGGCCGAACAGCGGCTCATGAACGTTGTGAGCGAAATGGCAATCGCTTCCGGCGTGCCGATGCCGATCGTCTATGTCCTTGACGAGGAACCCGGGATCAATGCGTTTGCTGCCGGCCATGGTCCGGAGGACGCCGTAGTGGCCGTCACTGCTGGGGCGTTGCAGGCATTTAACCGCGACGAGCTCCAGGGTGTGATTGCGCATGAGTTCAGCCATATTCTTAATCGAGACGTCCGGCTGAACACACGGCTCACCGGACTTGTCTTTGGAATCCTGGTTCTTGCCGTCTCGGGTCGAATACTCCTGCAGATCTTCGGTCGAGGACGGGTCAGATCCAACGACAAAGGTGGAAACGCGCTTCTCGTCGTTGTCCTCGTTGCACTCGCACTAATGATCGTTGGATACATTGGTTTGTTCTTCGGCAAGCTGATCAAACAAGCGGTATCGAGACAGCGCGAGTTCCTTGCAGACGCCTCGGCAGTTCAGTTCACTCGAAATCCAGACGGACTCGCTTCGGCGCTCCGCAAGATCGCCGGCTGGTCGTCCGGGTCGCAGATTCAGTCCGCGAGCGCAGAGGAGATCAGTCACTTCTTTTTCGCCGACGGAATGAAGTCCTCCTTCTTTGCGTCCCTCCTATCCACGCATCCTCCTCTCGCTGAAAGGATCCGGCGAATCGATCCATCTTTTGACGCGAGCAGTCTACCCGACTCCCGGGCTCAGGTGCGGCATCCGGAAGACGCTAACGACGCCTCGCAGATTGCCGCGCTGACGGACACG
>JAGQWL010000445.1 GCA_020437385.1 Bacteroidota bacterium | reverse complement strand
TTCTTTGCGTCACTTTCTTTTGGAGTCAACAAAAAGTGACATCCCGCCATTTCATTCCTGACACTCCATCAAACATGCAGCGCATTCAACAGTAGTAGGTCCGTATCCGTCAGCACAACGCCCACAACCCTAACAGAATTCCGCAGACGCCAAACCGTGAGCCAATCTCCGGGACTTGAACATGCGACCGGTCCGACGGTAGTTCCACCTTCTCTGTCGGCGCAACCCAGACACCCCCAACCGAATTCCGCAGACGCCAAACCGTGAGCCAATCTCCGGGCATTGATTTTTTTCCGGCTCAGGCGTGCGCCACGAGCGCGGCGATTCGCCCGGAAAAGAAATCCGGCCCGGTCGTTTTCTTTGCGTCACTTTCTTTGTCGACACAAAGAAAGTGACATTCCACTTGAATGAATCTATTCGAAATACAAGACCTCGAAGTCCCGCTCGGCGGCACCACCGGCCCCGCGCCGCTCTCCTTCTGCCGCGCAGTCTGGACGAATCCCCTGCCCGGCGAAGACGACGCGCCCGACGAACGCATCGTCCACCAGCGCGTCCTCCAGCTCCACAATCCGGCAACCATCCACCGGCTCGGCCTCCGCAAACATCGCGGATACCATAGCTGCGGCAGCACCGTCGATCCGGACTGGATCACCGCCCTCCGCCTCTTCGTCTGGGAAGGTGACGACTGGACGGAGTGGGGACACCTCACGGATCTCCCACGGCCGGATGGCGACGAAGTCCACTGGATCGCGTTGCAGGGAATCAAGACATCCGCAATCATCATCGAGCTCCGTGCCTGCGGAATCGACAACTGGTGGCCGTCGTGGAATCTGGCGTCCGGCGGATTGATCCTCGAAGGCGATGTCGACGAACCACGCGCGCCGCGGAAGGAACTTCTGATCGACATCGGCCCGATCGAAATCGACAACCTACCCGAGGGCGTCGCGGCCGAGCTCCTGCACGGCGAGCTGCGTTATCGGACGGACGTGCTCGACGTCGGCTTCTGCCTCGACCGCGCGGGATTCTCGCACTTCGGTGTCAACCGTCACGGCAATACCTCGACCGCGACGAACCTGCTGCGACACGGGCCCGGCCTCTTCCTCCAGGGTCCGCGGATGCACGCCGTCGGTCGCGCACCCGATGTTGCGCCGACACTTCGCAACGACGTCGGCGGTGTCTTCACGGCGACGGGCGCCACTGCCACCTATCAACTGGTACTGCTCGACGAATCCGTTTCGATGACGCTCGACTGGACGGTCGGCGTGGACAGCCTCGAGTTCCGCATTCGACGAAGCGTCCGCGAGCCCGTCCGCGTCTGGGGAAGTCCGGCGTGGGTACTCGCGCTCGACTGCACCGCGACGCCGTCGCACGTGATCGCGAAGAACACACGCTTCGGTCAAACGGGCGTCGTCGAACTACCTGCGTGGATCGACCTTCCGGCACACGGCAGCGCATTCGTTGAGGTCGACGGTCCCGATGCTGCCTCGTGCCGAATTCGGTCGGACGCGTTCCGCTTCGAGGACCGGACCGAAATCGAGCTTCGCCTCAATGAGAAGGCGCTCGAAACCGGCGAGTACCTGCTTCCCGCCGGCGATGTCGAGGCCGTCTTCCGCATCCACTTTCGATCACCGGATGTGGCGTTCTCAGACGACGCACCCCAATCCGTTCGCAAGGCGGTCGAGCGCTGCCTGCTGACATCAATGTCGTATCGGCCGGACACGTCAACGCTGTCCAACAACGGTGCATCGATGCACTGCCCGATCTGCATGGACAACTGGTCGGACATCGCGCGGCACGCGCCCGCGCTGCTCCCCGACCTGACCGCGATGGATCTCGTCCGCGATTCGCTCGAGCGCTGGCTCGACGGCGCGACGGGATACGCGAGCGGCAACATCGTGCAGGACGGCAAGGTCCATGCGGCTGAGGACGAGTACCTGATGACGGGCACCGCGTCGCTGCTGGGTCTGGCGGATTACCTCGAGTTCGGCGCGTCCGACGAATGGGCGAAGCGATTCGAGAAGCAGATCGTGACCAAGCTGAACCGGATGCGCAAGCGCGACCTCGACAACGACGGATTGATCGAGAGTCCGTTCCGCACGGGTGTCAGCGGAACCGGCCAGTGGAGCACGTGCTGGTTCGATGTCGTGTCGTTCGGCTGGAAGGACGCGTTCAGCAACGCGCTGTTGTATGAGGCGCTCATCAGACTGCCTGGATTGTTGTCGGCGCGGGGCATCGAGCTGCCGGTTCTCGATCTCGATGCGTGGGCGTCGAAGCTGCGCGAGTCGTACAACGAAAAGCTGTTTAATCCGGAGACCGGATGGGTCGCTGGTTGGCGTTGCAAGGACGACAAGCTGCACGACCACGCATTCCTGACGCCGACCGGCGCGGCGATCTGTGCCGGACTACTCGATGAGGATGACGCACGATCCGCAATGGAAAGGTTGTGGGAAGACGCGCAGCGACGCAAGATGCCGGATGCGCGCTACGGACTGCCGGTGTGTCTCTGGCCAATCCCCGACAAGGATCGGGCGGACATTCTGCAAGGTTATCCGTTTGGGTTTTACCAGAACGGTGCGCGGACACACTCGCAGTCGCGCCATTTCGTCCGCGCATTGTACAGGGTCGGGATGAAGGATGAGGCGGATGCGTTGCTGGATCGGCTCTGCTCGGGCCTCGCCGACGCGATCGTGTACGGCGGCTGTCGCAGCGGCAAGGACTGGCGCTACTGGGACGATCGCCCGTGCGGCTACGAAGGATTGCTCACCGATCAGTTCGGCATCCTCGCCGTCGCGATGGAACGCTACGGCGCGAGGTGAGCAACGTATCGGGAGGCCACTGACGTCGCATCCGAAGCCACGCGTGCCAACAGAATTTCTCGCCGCAAGACCTTGAGCCCGATCCCCGGCATCAATTCGTTCCGCCTCAAGTTCGCGACAGGATCACGGCGAGGCGACTCAAGCGAAGCTCCCATCACCCATTCGGGATGCCACCGACGTGCCATCCGAGACCATCCCCGGCATCAATTCGTTCCGCCTCAAGTTCGCGACAGGATCACGGCGAGGCGACTCGAGCGAAGCTCCCATCACCCATTCAGGATGCCACCGACGTGCCAACCGAGACCATCCCGGGCATTGATTTCTTTCCGGCTCAGGTACTTCCTAAGCACGCGACGATGCACCCGGAAAGGAAATCCGCCCGGGCCCTTTTTCTTTGGTTACTTTCTTTTTGGGGACAAAAAGAAAGTGACTACTAATCGGCACAATAGGCCGCAATCTTCATGTCCGGATCATCCTGCCGATCGCGCTCGATCTGGAGGAAGTCGTAATATCCGCAGTTGCGCGTGCCG
>JAGQWL010000444.1 GCA_020437385.1 Bacteroidota bacterium | reverse complement strand
TCCACAGCGATTCCCGACACGCGATGAAATTCCCTATCATTGACCAGCTGAATCGGCGAAAGCTCCCATACGCCGCCACAAGAAACTCCCCGGACATGATCAAGACCCGAATCTCCCTTGCCATTGCAGTGCTCGCATTTGCCGGATGTGCCGACAAAGAAACGATGACCGAAAATCCCGCCGAAAGAGCAGCTGAGATCGCTCATGCGCACATACTCGTCGACGGACACGTCGACGTTCCGTATCGGATGATGGATGAACGCTACGAAGACATCTCGCAGCGAACCATCGGCGGCGACTTCGACTTCGTTCGCGCGAAGGAAGGCGGCCTCGACGCGCCGTTCATGTCTATCTACATCGCGAAAGAATACCAGAAGACGGGAGGCGCCAAGGCGCACGCCATCGAATTGATCGAACTCGTCGAATCGTTCCAGGAAAAATGGCCCGACAAGTTCGCCATTGCAAAGTCGCCGGAAGACGTCCGTTCAAACTTCGAGAAGGGAATCATTTCGCTGCCGATGGGAATGGAGAACGGTGCCGGACTCGAGGACGACCTGGCCAATGTCAAGTACTTCCGTGATCGCGGCATTTCGTACATCACGCTGACACACGGATGGGACAATCTCATCTGTGATTCGTCCTACGATTCGACGCACACGTGGGGCGGCCTCTCCGATTACGGGCGCGCCGTTGTTGCGGAGATGAACAAGGCCGGCATCATGGTCGACGTCTCGCACGTTTCGGACGAAGCGTTTTACCAGGCGGTGGATCTGTCGACTGTGCCCGTTATCGCGTCCCACTCATCGATGCGGAGCTTCACGCCCGGATGGGAACGCAATATGTCGGACGAAATGCTCAAGGCGCTCGCCGACAAAGGTGGCGTTGCCATGATCAACTTCGGCTCCTCCTTCCTGCGCGGCGAATACCAGGGCCAGGGGGACCCCGTAGAGGAGAAGATCAAGAAATACCTTGAGGACAACGACATCGATCGCGATTCGGACGAAGGCTTCAAGTATTACTCGGAGCAGCGCAAGGCGAATCCTATCGGTACGCTCGACGATGTCGTTGCGCACATCGATCACGCGGTCCAGCTTGTCGGAATCGATCACGTCGGACTCGGATCGGATTATGACGGCGTGACCTTTCTTCCCGACGGGCTCGAAGATGTTTCGGAATACCCGAATCTGATCGAAGCACTGCTGGAGAAGGGCTACAGCGAACAGAACATCGCGAAGATCATGGGCGGCAACGTCCTGCGTGTTTGGGGCGAGGTTCGTTCGGCCGCAACAATCTGATCTTGTTTCCCGCCGCCCCGCGTTGCGTCCGCTCTCTGACGGGAGGCGACACCGCCATCAGACTGCGCTCAGCGAAGCCGTTAAGAAAGTCCCCCGCTTGCGGGTGCCTTTTGGCCGAGCTCGTCGAGAAGCAGCGCCACGTCGGCGGTTTCCAGCACTTCTCTCTCGAGGTCCTGTGCCCCCCAGCGGATCAGGCGGATTCTGCCGTCCTCGATTTCGATTCCGGTGATGCTGCCACTCGAGTACTTGCAGCATCCGGTATTGAAGTAGGCGGGCTGCGGTTTCACCGTGTCGTTGCACGGCGGATGTTCGTCCTGCC
>JAGQWL010000443.1 GCA_020437385.1 Bacteroidota bacterium | reverse complement strand
CGGCCGTCGACCCACTCGAGGAGCGCGGGGTCGAGGTTCTTCTGGACGATCCGCCGATAGATCGATCGCGCCTCGTCGGCGGGCAGCACCTCGCCGCTGACCATCCGCCCGCCCATCTCCATCTGGAAGTCGGCGACGGAAGCGTCCTTCGGAAGCGGAAAGAGGAAGGTGCCCTCGGCCGGCCGCGACCCCGAGTTCATGAACTCGTGCATGACGGACACGTGCGCGATGTTGTTCGCAATGCGGACGTTGACGTCGGAGTGTTCGAGCGTGACATTGCCGAAATGCCAGTCGTGATCGACGATGATGCCCTGGCCGGATGCCGGAGCCGCGAGGACGAGGCCGAGCAGCAGCAGCGCCACTGCGTGGCCGAGCTTTGGAGAGTCCATTGCGAAGTTTTTCGAGTGAGGTGCCGGGAGGTAAACGGGTGAGGGCGGCGGAATGTTGTTCTGCAGGAAATTCCGCGCGATCAGACATCGCGCGACGAGCTTATGACACCACGCTGTCACACCCCCTCCGTAGATTGTATCCAGATTGAAAAACGACCCGTACAACGGGTATCAGGCAGCAAGAACGCCAACCTCGACGGATACAGCGATGAAGACGACAGCAACCCCCGAAACGACCTTCAGACCGATTCTCCGCGCCATTCCAAAGGCCGCGGCCGCCGACAACACATCGGGCGAACCCATCCCTGCGCCGGCGCCGGTGCCGACCTCGTGGGCACTTTCGCAGACGCGCTACGAACATCCTGCCGCGGTTGAGTTCGCGGATGCGATTGCTTCGCTCCTCGCCGACGACACGATCCTCGTCCGCAACGTCGAAGCGGGAAATGCGGGCGTCGTTGACGTCGTGCTCGCCGGTCGAGACGCGACAATCGGCATCTGCTTTGACACCCGCGCGGTCGAGCGCCCGGTCCCGTACTTCGTCGACCACCTCTTCGTGATCAGTCCGCTGGATGTTTTGGATTTCGAAGCCGAACTGTTCTACGTATTGCTTAAGTCCGCCCCGACGCTCTTTTCGGAACGTTCGCGAAACGAGCTTCCGCGGGCCGCGCGCGTCGATCATTTCAACTTCGCCAAGCCGCGAAGCGGACGCCTGTCGGCCTACGAAGTGCGCTCGGCGAGTCGGCGGCACGCGCCCCTCGTGCTGCGCGTGATGTCACCTGAAGCAGACAACAGCGTACAGTCGACACCTGCTCCCGCAGCCGCGTGACGGTGCTGAACAGCATTCTTTCGCCCGAACGAGCCAATCCGCTTCACAAAAGATTACCGAGAATCGGGGTGCTAAACTCTTAATTCCCGCACGGAATATCCGATAGGAGTCAGTGTGACGCGTTGCGCGCCATGTCCAATCGTTTGCAGCAACGAACCTGCGCGACATGGAAGCGGACGCGGCACAGTTCCATAAATGGGTATCCAAAGGGAGAATAAGATGAACATCTCAAAGCTCGTTCTGGCTTTGGCTGTTACCGTCTGCTTTGTAGGAACGTCCTACGCGCAGCCGTCAGCCAGCCATAACGTAACGATTCAGGTCCCTGCGTTTGACCTGATCGCAGTTTCCGGCGACATCACCCTTACGATCGGAGCACCGGCGGTGGTAGGCGATGCGCCTGCCGACGACGTCGACAACTCCGGTTCGTACTCGGTGACGAGCAACGCCACCGCGTCCAAGAAGATCACCGCAGCACTGGGTGGCACGTACGCAAGTGGCATTTCGCTTTCTGCAAACCTGACTGGTCTCGGCACGTCCGCCGGCGCCGTCGTCCTCTCGACGACCGCCCAGGATGTTGTCACGGGTCTTTCGAAGGTCAATGGATCTGGTACGATCACGTACACAGCTTCTGCGACCGCCGCAGCGGATCCGAATCCGTCCGGCGAAACCCAGACAGTGACCTACACGCTGACGAACTAGTAAAGCTAGTCGTAACAGGTTCCCCTGTGAGCAGGGTCCGCCTCGAGAGGGGCGGGCCCAACGCTCATTCGCCGATTCGCGACGGCTTGCAGGAAGATGAAGATCATCCTGAAGACGCTGTTCGCTGCGTTCATCGCGGGATTCCTCACCTCGTCGATCAACACAAGCAGCGCGCAGTTCCTCAATCTCACAGGCGGTGACGTCCGCCTCCAGCTCGGCCCTCCACCAGGGCCCGGAATGGACTTTCAGCCGGACACCGATGACCGGACGCGGCTGATGTGGTTCTTCCCGCCGGCACGACCTTCCAAGATCGTGGTAAGCACCGTCGCACCCGGCCAGGACTTCCAACTGTTCGTCGAAGCCACCAGCATTATCGGCGGCAACCCGCAGCCCGAGGTGCAGCTCATCAACGGGATGGCCCCGCAGGATTTTATTCGCGACGTGTCCGGGATCTTCCGGCTCGTTGGTCGCGCGAACCTTTCGTATCGCGCCGAATCGTCTGCGTCAGGCAACTCCGGTAGCGGCACCGATGTGCACACCGTCGTCTACACCTGGATCGATCAGTAGCCCGCATCAACTGCATCCCACTGCATCCCGCCCGACCATGAACCGCGTTGCACTTGTTGACCATCCACCATCCGCAATGAAACGCATCTTGCACTCCGCTCGCATAACGCCTGCCGCTACGTCGAAGCGCGTGGCGCCGGCGCGCCCGGCATCGGCAATCCTGGTGCTCGCGCTCCTGACGCTGGCACCCTCATCCGCCTTCGCACAACTCGCTGTGCTTGGCACCTTGTCCCGCGACATCGACGCAACTCCCGGCTCGCACTACTCCGGATCCATCGACGTCTACAATGGCGGAACGGAAGCCCGCCAGGCGAAGGTCTACCAGACCGACTATTCGTTCAATTACAGGGGCGAAAACAACTTCGAGACGCCCGGTGCGAATCCGCGCTCGAACGCCGCGTGGGTTCGTTTTTCGCCTGCGTTCGTGACGATTCCTCCCGGCGAAACTGCGCAGATTCAGTTTGAGGTCAACGTCCCGCCGGACGCGGAGGCCGACGCGCTGGCCGTCAGCAGGGCATCGGCCGACTCGGCATCGGCCGACTCGGCATCGAATGGACCGGCCGGTTCGGTAGCCGGCGTGCTGTCCGGATCCTACTGGTCCATGCTCATGATCGAGGATGTCCCCGCGAACTCACCGGAATCGACTATCGACAAAGCGGACGACGAATTTAAGATCGGTGTGCGCGAGGTCTTCCGATACGGCGTCCAGATTGCGACACACATCCATCGATCGGAAGACTACGCCGTCGAGTTTCTCGGCGTCGGACTCGTCGATACGCCGGATTCGTCGCGCGCGCTCAAGGTCGCGGTGGCCAATACCGGAAACGCGTTCATGCGCCCGGCCGTGTGGATCGAGGTATTTGACGCTGCCGGCAACAAACGCGCGAAGATCGAGAGTACGCCCGCACGAATGTATCCGGACACCTCCGTGACGCACGTGTTCGACATGTCCCAGTTCGAGCAGGGAGCGTACGAGGTGCTGGTCGTAGTCGACGCAGGCGAAGAGAACATCTATGGCGCCCAGTACGCGCTGGCGCTGTAGCAGACCGGATCGTGTCGCAAGCGCGAACATATCGAATCCACTTTGAGGGGAATGCCCGGCTGGGCGCCCCCGGACGCGTTGCTCGAACGGCGAGTCACTCTCTGCAGAGTGCCCGACGAATAGGTACGACGGCCGTTGCCGTTCTTCTTGCCGCATTCAGCCTCGGCTTCGCCCATCCCGTTCCCGGTGACAACACAGTTGATGTTCGCTCTGATTCGCGACGTGCGATCGTTGCGACGCCCGGCGAGATCGTTTCGACGGTGTTCGAGGTGCACAACTCGTCGGATTCCACGCAGCAGTACGTTCCGGAGGTCCGCGTTCCGGATTCGTGGTTGCTCGTGAGCAGCGGCTCCTCTTTTGACGTAGCGGCCAACGCCGTTACGCGGCGGGTCATCTCGTTTCGCGTGCCGGCCGGCAGTCCATCCGGCGTGTTTCCGGTCGAGTATTCGGTTCGCGAAATCGGCAATCCCGACAATCGTGATCGCGATGTGATCAATGTTACCGTCGGCCACGTGCAGAGCATCGACCTGCAACTCCTCGAGGTCGACGATTTCGTGTTGGCGGGCGAGTCGTACACGGCGTCTTTCGTTCTGATCAACGCCGGCAATCGATCCTTCAGCGGCAGTATCCGCATTCGTAGCGTGCCGGATTTCCCCGTGGCACTTTCAAGCGAAACGATCGATGTAGCCGCCGGTAGCAGCGCGCGCATCGCGGCGACGGTCGAGACGGAAGCGCTGGGCATCCGCCGTTTTCAGCACTGGATCAAGCTCGACATCCTTAACGATCGTGGCGAAGAACTCGCGACTGCGAATGCATCGATTGATGTGCTTCCTGCGGGCCACGCCCGCGAGCGTCCCGGCACGATACCGGCCTCGATTCGCTTCGTCGGTTTCGAAAGCTACAGGGGGCGAGGCGGACAGGTCGAGTTCAAGGCTCGGGGTCCGCTGCGCGAGGAGACGAGCAACATCGTCGACCTGTTCATCCGCACGCCGGACCACGCGAGTTCGTCGCTGTTCGCTCGCCGCGACGAATACCGCCTGACGTACGCAAGCGAATCGTTCACGCTGCGGCTCGGCGACCAGAATTACGCGTTGTCGCCGCTGACCGAGTACGGCAGGCTGGCACGAGGAGCCGGCGTCGAATTGTATTCCGGACCGATGACGCTTGGCGCCTTCGCGTCGCGCAATCGGAATGCCTTCCCGCGTGAAGACGCTGTGGGAGTACTGCTCGGATACGATCTGTCGGACCGGATTGCCGTGTCGGCGAACTTCATCGACAAGAGTGGTCAGACCGAGGGGCAGACGATTTCGATTCGTACGCGGGCCGAGCCGATCCGAAACTCGACGCTCGATCTCGAGGTCGGCGACGGTGGGTCCGCGTTCCTCGAAAGCACCGGTGTATCCGCGCGGGCCTCCGGCAGTTATGACCTTTTCAGCTACGACGTTCGCCATCTCTCGACCTCGCCCGGGTTTCCGGGCGTGTACCAGAACTACTCGAACACGTCGGGGTCGGTACAGCTTCATCCGACGGAAGACGTGTCGCTGATGGCCGCCTACCAGATCGATGATCGTCGCTTCAAGTCCGGCGGCGGCGAGGACGTACGGTCGATCGCGAAGTATATCCAGGCGGGGCCGGGCTTCGAGTTCGGCTTACTCGGGCGGACGTTCACAGCCTCGGCACGTTATGCGTACCGCGCGCAGAACGCGGTAAGCGATGGTCGATGGACGACACGCAACGAGCAGCAGCTTCGGCTACGCTTGGATCTCGGGGGAAACGTGTTTTCGTTCGGTGCGCGGGTAGATGTCGGAAGCGTCAGCGCCAGTACACTTGCCGCTTCGATGGGAGGTGTTCGCATTGGCGGCTCGATGCGGGCGGTGACGGGGAGGCTCAATGCATCGGCGTACTTCGATCGGTTTATCGGTGCGACGATCGACCGCGCAATCGATCACAAGTCGGCGAACTTTGGTGTCACCGCGGATTATCGGATTGCGCAGGGTACCGATGTTGGTTTCAACGTCTTCACGATTCGCGACGACGCCTCGTTTTCCGCGCGATACAGTCTTGTCTCGACGCGTATTCAGCACCGGTTCGGCTTCGGGCACCTAGCCGGAGTGCAGACGAACCTGAATTCGTTCGGCGGGTTTTCGCGGACCATGCGCGGGGATCTGAGTTTCTACTACGAAATCCCAATCGGCATCCCGTCCCTTCGCGCGGATGGACCGCGCCTTAGCGGCAGGGTTGTTGATTTCGAAACCGGCGAGCCCTTGGAGGGGGTTGTGCTGCGGCTCGGTCGCGACAAGGTGGTGACAAACGCAAAGGGGGATTTCCGTTTTCGTTGGGAGTCCGACACACGGCAGTACCTGTTCATCGATCAGAGCTCGATCGGACTCGATCGTGTTCCGATGATTCCGTTGCCCCTGACCGTTACCGAGCAGGCGCTCGCGGATCTGGTTGAGATACCGGTTGCGAGGGCGGGAGAGCTGTTCGGTACGGTCAGGCGGTACGAATACGCGGATGGCGTGCTCCAGGAGGGCGAGCTCCGACCGACCGACCCTGTCGCCGGCGCCGTTGTCGAGGCGGCCGACAGCGAAGGATCGTATCGAACGACAACCGATGGCAGCGGGCGGTTTCAGTTCACAAATCTTCGCCCGGGTAGCTGGCAGCTCCGGATTGTGTACGGTGATTTTGGTGACGACTTTCGACCGGAGGTGTCGAGTCGCAGGCACGAGCTCAGTCCGGCCGAACGCACGCAGGTCGATTTGCGCGTCGTGCCGCGCAAGCGGCGCATCCGCTTCATCGGCGGCGGACGTGTGGCGGTGGGTGACTCCGCCTTTGCGGCATCGATCGCCGGTGAACCCGCGCGGGATTCCCCTAATGCGCCGGCGGTGCTTGACACCCCTGCCGATTCGATTGCGGTGAACAACCAAGCCCTTTCGCCTTCAACCGAAGGCGATCTCATCCAGGCCCACGGACGCGACCTGTTGGTGGATCAGTCAGTCGCGAACCGCATCCGCCTAGCGTTTGAGGAAGCGCTGCGGGTCGCGTCCGGCCTGGATTCTACAATCGTGCAGCACGAACCGATGCCGGTACCGTCGGTTGAGTCAGTTGAACCCGATGCGGGCTGCAGTCCGGCGGACAACGCCGGCGTACACGAGGTCAGGAGCGGCGAGACGCTCGCGGCCATCGCGCGGCGCTATTACTGCGACGTCGTGATGTGGCCGAAGGTCTGGCTGGCGAACTATCCGGCCATCCAGGATCCGCACGTGATTTATCCGGGGCAGCAGCTGGCCGTCCCCGTTGCGGAAGCCGATGTGTATGGATTCAGCCTCCGCGATGCGGACAGCTCGTCGGTGAAATCCGCGCCATCGGAGGTGCGGGTGACGCACATCTATACGGTGGGGAGCGAACAGACGCTCTTCTCGATCGCGAAGCGGACGCTTGGCAGCGGATTTCTCTGGCCGCGGATCTGGCTCGTGAATCGGGCGCTGGTCGGGGAGGAGACGGATCTCGTGCCCGGAACGGAGCTCATTATTCCGGGTCCGGAGCGGCTCCGCGTCGAATACCGCGTGTTGTTCGGGCAGCGGGCCTCGGAGCGGGCGTCAGGGCGGGAGCGGTAGGTCTCGATCGCCGGTGACGCGAATTCCATCTTTTGCGGAGTATTTAGTTACTGCGGAGTAACGGCGATACCCGGTAGAAGGTTAATGATTCGCTTCACGCAGCATCGCGGCCGCAACTATTCTACTGTTACTCCAGCGGCCGAATTGATTGTGCTGTGTGCGGCGCACACTGTTACGATTGATGGCACGCATTTCAGCGGTTGCCGTGGTTCTGCTCGTAGCTGCGTTTTCAGGGCGAAGTGCATCCGCGCAGCACGGCCGATCGACGGCCCCCGGCACGTACGTTTCCAGCTCCAAGAAGCCCGGTCCGCCGGCTTCTTCGTCCGCCAG
Source organism: Bacteroidota bacterium (assembly GCA_020437385.1). Lineage (GTDB taxonomy): Bacteria > Bacteroidota > Rhodothermia > Rhodothermales > JABDKH01 > JAGQWL01. The sequence continues at coordinate 103 of JAGQWL010000443.1, read as the reverse complement.
TCACCGGGTTCGCATCCGTGTGCTGCCACGTGTGCACGTGGCGACGGCAGGCGTTCGCGAAATTGAAACGGATAACGGGACGGCGCGCGTCCAGGCCATTCGG
>JAGQWL010000442.1 GCA_020437385.1 Bacteroidota bacterium | reverse complement strand
TCCGGAGGCGAGAAAACGCTCACAGCGATCGCACTGCTGTTCGCAATCTATCTCGTCAAGCCGAGCCCATTCTGTATCCTGGACGAGGTCGATGCCCCTCTCGACGATGCGAATGTGCTGCGCTTCATGCGGATCATCCGCGAGTTCTCAAAGACGACGCAGTTTATCCTGGTGACGCACAACAAGCGTACGATGGAGGCTGCGGACCGCATGTACGGCGTCACGATGCAGGAGCAGGGTGTGTCACACCTGGTGGGCGTCAAGTTCGAAGAGGCCGTCGAACTTGCTCAGAGCTAGGAGCGCAGACTATTCGTAGTCGTGCTCGAAATACTCGATTCCTCTAAGGTAGGCCGACTTCTTCTTCGTGCGGATCCGCTCCTCGAGGCGCTCAGCGAACACCACCGCCGGATCGTAGCCGTAGTTCTTGAGGAGGTGATTCAGCGCGATAACCTCGCAAAGTACCGTCACATTCTTTCCAGGCGTGATCGGCAGTTTCACGCTTGGCAGATCGACCCCGAGGATGCTGATCGTCTCGTCGACCATGCCCAGACGTGAGTACTCCTCGTCCGGATCCCACAGCTGCATATTCACGACGACCTCCGCCCTTTTCTGGAATCGGATCGCCCTGATCCCGAACATTGATCGCACGTCAATCAGCCCAAGCCCCCGGATTTCCATGAAGTGCTGGACAAGTTCGGTCCCCGCGGCCATCAGCACCTGATCATCCTTCTTCGTCAAGATGACAACGTCATCAGCCACGAGACGGTGACCCCGTTCGACAAGATCGAGCGCGACCTCGCTCTTCCCAATCCCTGCCTTTCCCCTGAGCAGCATCCCGACACCGTAGACATCGACCATTGATGCATGCAGCGACACCTGCGGCGCAAACTGGTCCGTCAGGAATTCGCGCAACACCGTCATGAAGTCGGTAGACGGCAGTGGTGTGCGGAAGATGGGAATACCGTTCGCGCTTGCCAGATCAACTACCTCCTGATGGAGCTTGTTGTTCTCGGTCAGGAAAACGACGGGAACCGGGAACTGCACGAGATTCTGGAAGGCCTTCTTCCGATCGTCCAGCGACAGATGATCGAGATACTGGTTCTCCGTGTTCCCGATGATCTGCACGCGCTGGTACGTAAACAGGTCGATGTATCCAGCCAGCGCCAGCCCCGGACGATGCAGCGTGTTCTCGACAATCTGGCGTTCGTCACTCGGGACATCGTTGACCGCCTCCAGAGTGATCCCGACCGTCCGAACAAGCCTGTCCGCAAGGAAGTCGACCGTGATGAAATCCTTCTTGAAGACCTTCGGTTCGTGAGCCATACTCTTTGAATGGGAGATCGTCTGACAGTCTGAGCATCAAGTCGGCTGACGGTCGACTCAAGCTACGGCTCTTCTACCGTTTCGAGAACCTTCTGAATGATGTGTTCACCGTCGATCTCCTCTGCCTCAGCTTCGTAGGTGATTGCAATTCGATGCCGCAATACGTCCATTGCAATCGATCGAACATCCTCCGGCGTCACATAGGCACGGTGTCTCAGGAACGCGTGCGCCCGTGACGCAAGGTTGAGATTGATAGAGGCACGCGGCGACGCACCAAACTGGATAAACGGCTCCAGGCTCTGCAGCTTGTAGTCTGCCGGATGTCGCGTCGCCATCACAAGATCGACCATGTACTGCAGTACACGTTCGTCAATGAACAGGTCATTGATGACAGATCGAGCAGAAAGCACCTGCTTGGCCTCCACTACCTTCCGGACCGCGGTCTTCTGACCGGTGCGGGACATCCGCTTCATGATCTCAAGCTCTTCTTCCCGCTCGGGGTAGGAGACTTTGATCTTCATCATGAACCGGTCGACCTGCGCTTCGGGAAGAGGATACGTTCCTTCCTGCTCGATCGGGTTCTGTGTCGCCAACACCAGGAACGGCTCCTCAAGAGGAAACGTCTCATCACCGATGGTCACCTGGCGCTCCTGCATGCTCTCAAGCAGAGCGCTCTGCACCTTCGCTGGAGCCCGGTTGATCTCGTCAGCGAGTATGATGTTCGAGAAGATCGGCCCCTTCTTGATAAAGAAGTCACCTTCCTTCGGATTGAATACGAGTGTACCGAGAACATCCGCAGGAAGAAGGTCCGGCGTGAACTGGATGCGCTGAAAACCGGTTCCGATTGCCTTCGCCAGCGAGCTGACAGTCAGGGTCTTGGCCAGTCCCGGCACCCCCTCGAGCAGGACGTGACCATCGCCAAGCATACCGATCAGCAGGCGTTCGACCATATAACGCTGGCCAACAACCACCTTTCCGATCTCCGCCATGAGGTCGTCAATGAACGCGCTCTCGGTCGCGATTCGCTCCTTGACTACGTTGATATCAAAATGGCTCATTCTCCAGACCTTGGGTTCTCAGGACGCGGGTATAACGCCCAAACTTACGACAATCGTACATTCCGGCGGAATCAACCGTCGTGTGGTTTCCGCAAACCACAGATATCGGTTCCGACCCACCTCACCGTAAGTCGCAGCACGGCATCCTGCCGCTACCGCGCGGCCGCCATCAAGGTGCCGCATTGCCGCCGTTAAGTCTCATGTCGACGTGTGCAGTATATTCGTACAGACCGTCCCGACATGCCGGCACCCCGAAACAGCAAAGGGACCCAGGCTCCGGCACATCTCCACCGCAATGAACCATGTATCGCTGGGCACGATTCTCCGATTGGATAATCAGACATCCGCGGCCGATTGTCGCGGTGTGCGTTGTTGCCACGCTGTTTCTTGGCTACTGGTCGACAAGGGTGAAGACGGATCATCGACCGGGACACTTCCTCGCGGATGATTCGGACGTCGTTCGCAACTACCGCCACCTGACCGATGCGTTCGCGCAGACGCAGGCACTCTTCTACATCGTTGTGCCGGATGGGGACGTCCGTGACGATGCCTTTCTGGCGAAACTCGACTCGGTCACGAGTGCCATCGAGTCGATGCACGGAGTGGAGAGTGTTCTCAGCCTGACAAACGTCCCCTTTCTGGTTCGCGAAGGAGACAGCCTGGTTGCCCATCGCCTTTACGACCCGACCCTCCCGCACGAGGTTATTGAATCCCGTATCGAGGACCAGGTCTTTCTGAAGGGACTCCTGTTATCCGACGACGGGACGGATCCGGCGATCATCGTCACGCTGAACGACGATTTCAATAACACATCGGCACGGGTCACCCTCGTCAAGAAGGTGCAGCGGATGGCGCGATCGACTCTTGGTCCCGTCGCACTTGCCGGGCTGCCCTACCTCCGATCAATGTACGCGACGCGCGTAACCCGGGAGGCACCCCTCTTTACCTGCCTCGCGCTGTTGATCTCGCTGCTGATGTTGTACGTAACGTTTCGCGCGAGGCGCGCCGTCATACTCCCAACGATCGTCGTGGCGCTGGGCATCATCTGGACGGTTGGACTCATCGCGCTGTTCGACCACCGGCTCAACATTGTAACGTCTGTTCTGCCCGCATTGCTGGTTATCATCGGCATGGCGAACTCGATCCACCTCACGACGAAGTTTTACGACCGCTATCAGGCGTGTGGCAACCGGCGACAGGCGATCGACGAAACGATGCATATCGTGGGCCAGGCGACCTTTCTGACCTCGCTCACGACCGCAGTCGGCTTCTTTGTACTGGTGTTGTCCGGCTCGGACCTGTTGTCTGGATTCGGAATCTTTGCCTCGATCGGGATCGGCATCCTCTACATTCTTTCGGTCACCCTGATTCCGCTTGCCTGCGTCTGGCTGAAGCCGCCGAGCCAGGAGCGACTGCGGCTCGCGACGCACGCGGCGTTGACCGACTTCTTCGATCGGGTCGGCCGCTTCGCTCGCGACCGTTCAACCGCCATCCTCACCGTGTCACTGGGTATGCTGGCTATCGGAGTTTTCGGGGCCACCAGAATTTCGTCCGACATCTTCGTCTTCTCGGATTTCTACGAGGACGATCCGCTCAGACAGGACCTGAAGGTTTTTGAGAATGCCTACGGCGGCATCCTGCCGCTGGAAGTCGTTATTGAGTCCCGTAACCCCGGTCGGTTCCGCTCCCTTTCCAATCTTCGGCGCGTCGAACAACTGCAGGAAAAGGTTGAGCCTCTGGAGGGCGTTGGCCATTCGTTCTCCGCTGCGGACTACCTGAAGCTGGCCAATCAGGCCTATTTCGGAGGGCGCCCGGCGGCATTTCGGCTTCCGAGCAACTACGAGATGCCGTTCCTGCAGAACGCGCTCTCCGGATTCGTCGAAGAGAGCCCCGAGAGCCTGACGCGTAACCTGCCGCGATTTGTGGATTCGACGTTTACGATCACCAGGGTTTACCTCGGCGTTCACGACCTCGGCACTACAAATATGAATGTTCTTGCGGATGAAGTGCTCGATGAAACGCGTGCGCTCTTTCCGGAGGCAAACTACACGACGTTTGTAACGGGGACTGCGATCAAGTCGACGGCGTCGGGCGAAAACCTCGTTACCAATCTTGCGATTTCACTGGCGGTTGCGCTGGTTGTGATCTCGATCATCATGGCGATGTTGTTCCGTTCGACAAGGCTGACATTGATCTCGCTTGCACCGAACGTCATCCCGCTCGTGCTTGTAGGCGGGGCAATGGGATTCGCAGGTATTGTACTGAAGCCATCGACCGCGTTGATCTTCCCGCTGGCTTTTGGCATCGCAGTCGACGACACGATACACTTTCTGGCGAAGTATCGGATGGTCAGAGCGAACGGGGTTGCACGGGATCCCGCCGTCATTCAGACGCTTCGCGAAACGGGCAAGGCAATCCTGTTCACCTCGCTCGTTCTGATGGGTGGCTTTCTCGTCTTTACGCTCTCCAGTTTTGGCGGTACCGTCAGCCTCGGTGCCCTGACCGCCTTGACGTTAGCGGGTGCGCTCGTTGCCAACCTCTTCCTGCTGCCTGCCTTGATTCATCGGTACGGACCACTGAACGAGAGCGATCGAAGAGAGCAGAACTAGGGGTTCAGTGTTGTGGCCCATCTGTCGACCGGCCTTTTCCGGCACCATCACGTTCGCGCTATTCGCCGAATCGTGTGCCGTCCTGTATCCGGTACCCGTGCAGAAAACTGGAACCACTTGCCTTCTTACGGCCTTCCATTTGCAACTCAGTAAGCTCGACGACGCCGTCCCGACAGGCTACAAGGAGCCGGTCCTCGACCGGGTGAATCGTTCCCGGGGCGCCGCGAACAGCATCAAGCTCACCGATCCGTGAGCGAAAGACCTTCACCCGATTTCCTTCGAACGTGGTCCACGCCCCCGGCGACGGCGAGTACCCTCGGATGTGATTGTGTACGGCTTGGGCCGCGAGTGACCAATCGATTACGGCGTCTGCGACGCTGACCTTTGGCGCCGGAGTTGCCTTGGACTCGTCCTGGCCCTCAACCTTCACTTCGCCTGTTTCGATCTGTCGGAGGGTTTCGACCACTGCCTCGGCACCGAGGATTTTCATCCGTTCGTACACCTCTCCGGTAGTCTCCTCGTCGCCGATCGTCATAACCCGTCGAAGAATGACATTGCCGGTGTCGACTTTTCTTTCAAGGAAGAACGTCGTGACACCGGTAACGCGGTCGCCGTTCAGTACTGCACGATGAATCGGCGCAGCGCCGCGATACCGCGGAAGAAGCGAGCCGTGCAGGTTGAAGGCGCCCAACGGGGCCGTTTCATACACAGTGGGCGGCAGGATCCGAAACGCAACGACCGCAATCACGTCGGGCCTCAGAGCGCGGACGGCGTCGGCGAAGTCGGGATCTCGGACGGATTCAGGTTGCAGGACCTGATCGATACCGAGCTCGAGGGCGGCCTCCTTAACCGGTGACGGGCGCACTTTGAGTCCCCTGCTCTGCGGCCTGTCCGGCGCCGTTGCGACGCCAACAACTTCGAACCCGGCAGAATGGACAGCTCTGAGAGATGGGACGGCGAACTCCGGCGTCCCCATGAAAACGACACGCATCGCTACAAATAGAAAAGGCGGGATACCTGAATATAGGTATTCCGCCTTGCTGGATGCTGTTGGCTGCCGATCGCCGGGGCGACTAGCGAATTCGGGTCGTCTCGTCCCAGATCGGAACAAGCAACGTGTAATCGCCGAGGCCCGACTGGTCTACGAAGATGAAGCGTCTCCCGATCCGGTAGTAGTACCAGACCTCATAGGGCTTGACGCTGAAGTTAAACGGGTGGTTTTCGATGATATCCGGCTGGCCGTAGAGAACCATGACCTGACCGCGATCGGTGCGCCAGCCTTCGGTGGCGGACGAGTAACGTCTGTTCGCAAAGGCGACGCGATAGTAGTACTCCTCCATCTTCTCGTTCCGGATGGTACCTGGCGTCGGGTCGCGTTTGCGCCAGAAGTCCTCGAACCGTCGCCACTTTTCGGTGTCGGATTCACCATCCCGGATGAAGCGGATGTCTCTCGTTTTCGCGATGTACTGGAGTTGGGCAATCGCATCGTCCAGATTCGAGAGGTGCTCTTCCAATCCCGACCAATCGATGTCGAAGGAGGTCTGGCTTGAGGCGAGAAGCACGCCTGCCTCGTCGAGCGCGCTGATGATGACATCGTAGGAACCGACCGGGAGATCGTCCAGCTTCACGCGGGCGACGTGCTGACTTCTGCCAGCTTCCACGGCTGCGCTCTCATCGGTACTGGACACTACCTCAGATGCCGCGTTGCCCTCTGACCGGGCGAGTAGCCCACCGACTCTTACGACCTCTCGTCTGAACTTGATGGTCTGGGCGCGGTCGAGATAGAGTTCGTAGAAGAGCGTGAGTTCGTCGGAGACGGAGGAGATCCGTTTCGCGACGCTCGGGTAGACATTCTTGGTGTCATCGTCGAAGCGATCAACCACGAGGATGTCGCTCATGGCCGGGCTGTCGGACAGGTCTCTGACGGTGTGGAACTGCTCGGTTACGAACGATTCGTTGCTGGACTTGTCGTCGATCTGAAACTCGAAAAGGTATTGTCCCGGGCGGAGCTTCACCGAATGGGTTGAAAAGTCAAAGCGATTCTCGACCTGTGTGTCGCCATAGTTGACGACTCGGACGGTCCGCTCCCAGATCGGGCTTTCGACGACATTCATGCGTTTCCCATCTGCGTCGACCTCAACGATCTCGACGGACACCTCGTACCGGGCGGTGAATCCATCCGGTGAGGAGAGGAATCGGAGCTTGGAATACGGGATCCGGGTATAGAGGTCGACACTTGGGAGCGGGTCATTTCCCGCGGCGCGCACGGCTACGACGTCCACGTCGTATTCCGGCAGGTCCTGTGCCTGGACGCTCGCCGGCCCCGCCAGCATCAGAGCGGATAGCGCAACGAACACGGCGGAAGCGAATGTCCTGGAGATGACATCCGGAATTGACATTATTCCCTCTCCTGTACCCATCATCCTTCCAGTTGCTGCTTTCTTTGTTGTTTCAATGCCATGGTGTTAGCCACGGTGCTTGCCACAGTGCTTGCTATGGTGCTTGCCACAGTGCTTGCCATGGTGCTTGCCATGGTGCTTTAGTGCCATCGCGTCACTTCAACGCCTCGGTCGAAGAACGATTCCAGCAGCCATCCACCGATCGAAAGCGGCAAGGGGTATCGGCGGAAGGCGAACCCAAACGCATGAGCCCGGTCGAGATTAATATCGTCTTTTCCGGACTTCATACTGAGTGTCTGTCTACAGAATGTAAAATATCAGCTACGAACGGTTCGATTCGGCCACTGAATGGCCAGCAATCCGCCGAATGGGGGCAAAATGCCATTTTTCGAGCCCGATTTCAATGATCAGGCGCCAAAAAGCGCACTGACAAACCGCTCCCGGTCGAAGACCTGGAGATCGTCGATCTGTTCTCCGACACCGATATATTTTACCGGAATCTGGAACTCGTTCGAAATGCCAATAACAATACCCCCTTTTGCGGTACCGTCCAGTTTCGTCAAAATGAGCCCTGTGACGTCGACGCTCTGGGTAAAAACCTCTGCCTGACGGATCGCATTCTGCCCCGTCGAGGCATCCAGCACCAGCAGAACCTCGTGCGGGGCGCCGTCCACCTGTCGATCCATGACCCGCTTTATTTTCGAAAGCTCGTCCATGAGCCCGGCCTTGGTATGAAGGCGTCCAGCCGTATCGATGAGCACCACGTCGGCCTGGCGCTTTTTGGCGGCGGCGAGGGTATCAAAGGCGACTGCGGCGGGATCGGCGCCGTGTCCCTGCTTGATCACGTCCACCTCAGCTCGCTTTCCCCATATCTCGAGTTGCTCGGTCGCGGCTGCACGGAACGTGTCTCCGGCTCCGAGGAGCACATTGCGCCCGGCGAGGCGGTACCGGTAGGCGATTTTGCCGATGGAGGTCGTCTTTCCAACGCCGTTGACGCCGACGACCATGATGACGTGGGGCAGCGTCGGAAACGGCGCATCGAATGCGGCGGGCCGCTGGGTAGTAGATTCGAGCAGCAGCGACGCGATTTCCGTCCGAATCATCGACTGCAGTTCCCGCGCGTTTACGTATTTGTCCCTGGCGACGCGGGCCTGAACCCTGTCGATGATATCCAATGTCGTCTTGACGCCGACGTCGCTGGTCACGAGCACCTGCTCGAGCTCGTCCAGTACCTCATCATCAATGGTGTCCTTTCCGCGAACGAGCTTGTTCAGCTTCCCAAAAAGGCTCGTTCGAGTCTTTTCCAGCCCTTCCACAAGCCGTTCCTGTTCCCGGTCGCTGGTTCCGGCCGCTTTCACGTCCGCTGCCGGTCGATCGGGTGCTTCCTCAGTCGAACGAGCACGCTTGAAAAGCATCGGCAAACTCCTGTTTAGTGTTGTCCCGGTAAGAGTCAGTACAACTATCAACTCCCGGTATTGTGCCGCAATGTGGGGTCCGCAACCGGCATTTCATCGGACGCCCCCGCCGCTTCTCGTCGGGCCATCCGCATCAACGAGAAATAGCGACCCACGTAGCGCAGAAAGGAGTAAACGAGAAGGACGGTGCTGGCAATGAGGCAGAACCGCATGACCGGTGGATCCGCCTCCAACAGTGCGGCCAGAACCGTTACCGCCACACTCGTAACCGCAAGTTTGCCCGCAACGATGCTGCTGGGCACTACCCCGGCCTGACGGCCGATGCGGATGCCACCGAGCACCACGAGCAGATCGCGGGTCGCCAGGATCGCGACATACCAGAGGGGGATGTCACCGCGCCACACCAGCGCCAGGACAATTGCCCCGGCACCGATCTTGTCGACAAGCGGATCCAGAACCTTGCCCCAGTCCGAAACGGTGTGCGACCATCGCGCCAGCCGGCCATCAAACCAATCCGTCCCGGCGGCAATGAATGTCAGGATCAGGATCCAGTAGAGCGAACCCCGGGTGGCGACAAGAACGACGAGCGGGATGACAAGGACCAGCCGACTGAGCGTCAGAACGTTCGGCCCCGTCCAGAACCGCCCCAGCGTGGCGATCGTGTATTTCGGCGGCTCTGTATTCCGATTCGGCTCCATGGGATCAACGACTGACTGGATCGCAAGATACGCAAGCGCCGTAATTACGTCTCTCACGCCAGGAGCGCCTGCGTCACAGCCGGAACGTATCTTTATTACATGTCGATCTGGCTCGCCGTTTCATCCATCGCTTTCCTTATCCAGCTTGCGTACTGGAGCGCCTTTCATCTCGGTTTTCGAAAGGCGTTGACGGCGCCGCGGCGCGGTGATGCGCGTCGGGGCGTGTCGGTGCTTGTTGCCGCGCACAACGAACAGAAGAACCTGCCCGACCTTCTTGCCAGCCTCGCGCCACAGTGTGTTGGGGAACGTGAGCTGATCGTCGTCGACGATGACTCGGCAGACTCAACTCCGTCCATCCTGCATTCGGCCGCCGATATGTTTGCGTCCGGCCACCTGCGCGTTGTCACGATGCGGGAGACTGCGCAGCCGCGGAAGAAGCGCGCGCTGACGGCCGGCATCGCTGCCGCGAGCTACCCCATCCTCCTCTTCACGGATGCCGACTGCGTGCCGGGTCCAGGCTGGATAGACGCGATGCTCGAATCGTTGCCCGACTCACCGGATGGGCTCATTGTCGGCTACAGCCCGTTTGCACCACGCCGCGGTTTCCTGAATCTTGTCGCACGCTATGAAACGTTCGTCACGGGATATGCGACGGCAGCCGCAATCGGACTCGGACATCCGTTCATGGCGGTCGGGCGCAACATTGCGTACACGCGCACCCTCTTTGACGCCGTCGACGGGTTCAGCCACTCGCTGCACGTACTCAGCGGTGATGACGACCTGTTTGTGCAACACGTCGCGGCGAATTCGAACGCACCGATCGTACACGCTTTTTCGCCCGCGTCATTCGTCCGTACCGAGGCACCCGATACCTGGCGGTCATGGATCCGCCAGAAGCTCCGGCATACGTCGGCTGGCAAGTACTACGCCGCCGCGACGAAACGACATCTTGCGGCCTATCATTCGTCGGCGATTACCCTCTGGGTTGCCGCCGTGTTCGGCCCGGGCATGTCGCTTGCGCTTCTTCTCCTTCGGCAGCTCGTTCAATTCGGCGCTCTTGTGCCGGGAGCGCGGCGACTTGGCGAAACCCGACTGCTCGTTACTCAGCCGCTTCTGGAACTCACCTACATCCTCTATAACACCGTACTGGCACCTCTGGGTGTCGTACTCAAGCGTCGCACGTGGAACTAGCCGCAGGTGAGCCGGTGGTGAGCCGCCTGTACGCCGCGCTAACCCTTCACGGCACCCAGCGTGAGTCCGGAGATCAGGTACCGGCTCAACACGAGGAACAGCACCACGACCGGAACGGCGACAAGCAGTGAACCCGCGGCATACAACCCCCACTGGGTCTGCATCGAGGCCTGAAACATCTTCAGCCCCAGCGGCAGCGTGAAGTGTTCGACGTTCTGCAGCACGACGTTCGCGACGACATATTCGTTCCACGCTGTCATGAAGGAGAACAGCGCCGTGATCACCAGAGCGGGTGCCGCCAACGGCAGAATCACCTGGCGGAAGGCTTGCCACGGCGATGCGCCGTCGATTCGGGCCGCTTCTTCGAGAGAGGCCGGTATCGTGTCGTAGTAGCCCTTCATCTGCCACACCGTAAACGGAAGCGCCGTTGCCGAATAGATGATGATGATGCCGACATACGAGTCAAGCAGGCTCAGCTTGATCAGCACGACATACAGCGGCAGGAGCAGCATGGTCGCTGGAAACATCTGGGTCACCAGCAAGCCGCTCATCATTGGCCCCCGGCCGACAAACTTGTATCGAGAGAGTGCATATCCGGCCGTAGACGCAAGCGCCACGCCTGTGACCGTGACAACTGCCGACACGATGATTGAGTTAAGCAGCCAGCGAAGAAAGAGCGTCTCCGTCAGAAGGATGCGAAAGTTGTCGAGGGTCGCATTCTCCGGGATAAGCGCAAGCGACGTCGACAGCAACTGATTCCCGGGTCGAAGCGAGATCGTGACAATTCGCAGGACCGGATATACCGAAATCAACGCGAAGAGCGCAATCGCCACGTACGTAAAGATCTTTCCGCCAAGAGTCGCCCGATGTGATTTTGAGTCAGCCATCAGTATGCCGCCTCCACCGCATTAGTCCGCTTGAGGAAAATCTGCGTGAACGTAAACAGGATCGCAAAGATCACCATGGACAAGGCGGCGGCCCAACCGAATCGATACGCCGTAAAAGCAGCCTCATACACGAATGAAACGAGGATGTGCGTTTGGTCGTTCGGCTCCCCGCCGTTTGTCACGAGCCAGATCACGTTGATGTTGTTGAACGTCCAGACAATGCCAAGCGTGATGGCAGGAATCATCACCGGCCGTAGAAGCGGCATGGTGATATTGCGAAACTGACTCCACGCAGATGCACCGTCCACTTCGGCCGCCTCGTACAATTCGGCCGGTATCGACTGGAGTCCGCCAAGCGCAATCACCATCATGAACGGAAAGCCGAGCCAGATGTTGGTCATGATCGCAGCGGCGAATGCCTCGAACGGAGATGTAAGCCAGTCGACCGCCGGCATATTCATGTATTTTGTGAGCACGAGGTTGATCGCTCCGAACTGCGAATTGAACATACCGCGCCAGGTAAGCGCGGTGATGTATTGCGGCAGCGCCCATGGAAGGATCAGCAGGACGCGCCAAGCTCCGCGGCCACGCACGAAACTCTGGTGCAGCAGCACGGCGAGGAAGACGCCGATCGTCACATGGAAGACGATATTCACGAGCGTCCACACGACCGTCTTGAAGAGAACCTCCCAGAAGCGGGGTTCCGCAAAAACGGCGGCGTACTGCTGAAGACCGATAACCTTCCAGTCATGGATGTGGTAAATGTTCATGTTGGACATGGACAGTACCACATTGAAGAAGAACGGATAGGCGACAACGGCCAGCACCAGCACGATCGTCGGTGCAAGCAGCAGAAACAAGAACCACCGCAGGTAGCGACGTTCCGCAGAACTGGCTTCGCTTATGTTGGAGATTGCTGCCATTATCGTCTACAGGAACGCGTCTCGAATCCGTTTTTCAACTTCGGCCTGCATGAGTCGAGCGCCCTCCTCCGCACTGACTGCCCCGTTCATGATGAGCTGGTACGGCCCGCGCATTCCGTCCCAGAATTGTCGGAGTTGGGGCTGCGTCGGCATCGGCCTTCCCGACTCGACCTGCGAAAGAGAAAGCTGCAGCATCTGATTTTCTCGGACCGCGTCCGAATCGAGCACGCTCTCGACAACGGGGATGGTCGCAAGTTCGTCGGCCATCCGTGTCTGCATGGACGGCCCCGTCAGGTATTCGACAACCGAACGAACAATCGGATACTTCTCTTCGGGCGTGTTGATGTTGATGCTGTAACCCTTGGCCGAATAGATCGGCGAAAGCCAGTAACCCGTCTTCTCGTTAAACGGAAGACGCGCCAGACCGTAGTTGATGCCGGCGGACTCGTAACCCGACCACGACCAGGGCCCGTTGATAATCGCTGCTGCGCGTCCCGTCTTGAACATCGCCTCCGCGGTGTCATAGTCCGTCGAGCCCGGGATGAGGTGGTATTTGTCCCGAAGGTCGAGCAGATATTGGACGGCGGCTACCATTTCGGGCGTATCGAGCGTCGGATTGCCCTCACTGTCCATCATCCATCCGCCGAAGCCCGTCAGAAACGGGATGAAGAAGTACGGCTCGGTGTAGTTCCACGTCAATCCGTACCGGTCGATCGTTCCATCCCCATCCAGATCAACCGTTACCGAATCCAGCATGTTCACCATCTCGCCGAGTGTCTGCGGGGCGCTCGGAAGGATGTCCTTGTTGTAGACGAACATCAGGTGATTGCCAACCTGGTCGGCAAGCATCCACTTCTTCTCCTTCCAGGACACAATTCCTTCCGAGGTGAACCGTGAGATAAACTCATCCGGAATAATCTCAGTGATTGGCGCGATGGTCTCGGTAAGCGCCAATATGGACACGTTGTCCGACGGTCCAAAGACGAGGTCCGGCCCCTTCCCGCCCGCTGCGGCGATGACAAAGAGGTTGCGCAATTCCTCCGTCTCCCGATAGAGCGTGCGGATCTGGTGATCGGAATGAGTGGCATTGTACTCGTCCACTACGCGCTCGAAGAAGGCACGCTCGCCACCGGTTTTCTGGTGCCAGATGGTAACGTACTGCACGTCGGATCCGTCGCCGCACCCGGCAATCACCAACACAAGAGCAAGGAGGAATCCGAAGCCGAAGAGCCGCGCTGGCGCGAACACCGAGTCGCTGACGCGATCCGGAACACACAGCCCCACAGCCGAAGCGCTGCGAGCAGGAGGATGAACTGCACTATTCATCGGCGGCGAGTACTTGATTACCGAAGGCAGCACCTGAGATTGGCGGCACCCGAGCCACAAAGTACTTAATCCGATTGTCGTTGTCAGCGGGATCGCGACGCGTGTCGAAAGTTGCTCCGGGCGCAGAGGCCGCAAGAACGACAGGGCGCTCCGGGCTGAAATCTGTCGCGGAGACAACGACTTCGACGGCCCGATCGCCCCGATTAATCACAACGAGAACCCTGTCCGCCCCAGTACCACGAATGAATGAAACGGCCCGGGTCTCATCGTCGACATCAATAAACATTGTTTCGGCCGACGTCAGGGCCGGATGCGAAAGCCGCATCCCGATCACCTCGCGAAAGTAGTTGAAGAGCTCCTCGTCGAAGGCCACTTCGTCTGGATCGTGCCGCGTGCCATCCGGGTTCATCACCTGGTCATCGAAGGCGCGTTCCGGCCAGACCATCGGCATCCGGTCGTCCGGATCGTCCGCTCCCCACATACCCGCTTCCGTTCCGTAGTAGATCATCGGAGCCCCTTCGTAGGTCATCTGGAAGAGGGCCACCAAGCGCTGAACTCGTCGCTGCGCGTCATTCGGTTTTCGGATCGAATATCTGTTTCCGCCACGCGGTGAAACGTCACGGTCATAGTCGAACCATTCGGGGTCGCGATAATCTGAATCCGCATTCACAATCATTGTTGCAATACGCGGCGTGTCGTGAGAGTCGACAAGATTCTGGAGCGCCGGCCGCACGCCCTCATCGTAGCGATCGCGCCTGTCCTCCAGCAACCGAACAAATTCGTCTGCCGGTACGGCTTCATCCACGAGAAAGGCCTTGACTGGCAGTGCAAACGCATGGTAGTTCATCGTCGCCGAGAAGCCGGCGTTACGGATAAAACTCGATGCATCACCCCAGATCTCGCTAACGGTATAAGCTTCCGGATTGAGTTCGCGCACAAGCGTGTTCCAATCCGACCAGAACTTCACCGGCACATCTTCCGTGACATCGAGGCGCCAGCCATCGATGCCATCTGACGGGTCGCCGTCGCCATCGGGATCCATCCAGCGACGCGTTGCATCGAAGATGTATTGTTTGGGTCCCGGGTGCAGGTCCGTGCTGTCCGGCGTGTCCGCGAAGACGGGCAGCGAATATGAGTTCCACCAGCTTTCGTACTCGAATTCGTCCTCCGCCGTTGCGGGATCGTCGAATGCATTCACGACATACCAATCGCGGTATGCCGACTGCTCCTGATTCCGGATCAAATCCGCAAACGCGAAGAACGACCTGCCCGTATGGTTCCACACGCCATCGATGATCACGCGGATTCCGTGCTGCCGCGCCTCCTGCAGCAATTCCAGAAACAGGCGATCTGCGGCGGTCCAGTGCCAGGACTGCGGATCAAAGGTCTCACCTTCGATCAACTTCAGATCACCTTCGGGGTCGGGCCCAAAGTACGGATCGATGTGGTGATAGGAACTTGCATCATACTTGTGCAGCGATCGGGCGTAGAAGACGGGATTGAAGTAGATCGCGTTGATGCCCAGCGAGTCGAGATAGCCCAGTCTGTTGATCACGCCCTGGAGATCTCCGCCGTAGCGGCGTTGGAAGACGCCGTTATTGTAGAAGTCAGGGCCAAGCTCTTCCTCCCAATCAGCCCGGGCGTACCAATCTGCGGTCCAATCGGAGATGCGCCACGACGTGGGCGCAAAGGACCCCGCCTCTTCCAGCGACTGCCGCGTCGGGTCATTCGATCTGTCGCCGTTAGCGAAACGTTCGGGAAAAATCTGGTAGAAGACGGCGTCCGATGCCCACGTGGGGACTGCGGCGGAACCCGAAGGCGAAGGCCCGGCACCGCGATTGGTCGAGCACGCGCTGACAGACAACAATGCGCCGAGAGCAAGCGCGATTGGAATCCGAAACACTATTGTTTGATGAGTTTCCGTGTGAATACCTCCTTTCCGAGTTGGACGCGCACGAAGTAGACTCCCGACGCAAGCGCGGTCGCATCGACGCGTAGATCGGAGACAACGCCCGCGTCAATCAACTGCCTGTCGACACGCCTTCCGAGAATATCGAATACTTCGAGGACAACCGGGCCAGGTTCCGCAGCGCTGATGTGCACCCGCAGCTCCCGCTCGAAAGGATTGGGATACGCCTGCACATCGAGCGTCAACGGCAGCTCAGTCAACTGATCGTCGACACCCACTGTAATCAGGCCCGGTGGTGGCGGATCAACGCGCACACTCGTGTAGACGTGGAACTCGCCTGCAGCGAGCTCCATCGACATTGACGGGTCCACGACCTCGATCGAGTCGCCGGAGAAAAAGTCGTACCAGGTACCCGCCTGCGGAAACCCTGGCTGCCCGGAAGCCGGCAGCACCCCGAAGTTTCCGATCACAACCGCGTCGGCGTCAAACGGGTGATTGAGACGGAGGACCTTGACACCGGAAGAAAGGAGCTGCGTGACACTCGTCGCGGTCGAGCTGAAAACCGGCAGCGTTCGCCGAAGTCGCAGCAGCTCCGACCACGTTTGATAAATCCGATAGCGGAGCGGGTCCTCGCGGTACTGCCACCGGATGGGTTTGGCCGAAACGCGACCCGGCGTACCCGCCGGACAATCGCCGAGTCCGTCGCCGCTGATGAGACATTCGCGACCATCCGGACCGTAGCCGTATCCCAATTCACCGAACTGCCAGATCATTCGGGGACCTGGAATCGTCAGGAAGAACGCACCAGCCATCTTCTGACGATCGAAGGCAATCGGAAACTCGCGTACGGAGTAGTCACCGGGGTTCGTATCACAACCGCTTCCACCGGCCGGGAAGTTTTCACACGCGCCGAATGCGATGTTCTTGTACATCAGCCACTGCTCGTCGTGGCTCTCCATGTACGTGACCATGTTCGGCACGGACCATCCACGCGTCCTCCAGAAACCTTCCGAGAAATCCGAGTTGCCACTGTTGTTGTACCCCATCGTGGCTTCGTTGTAGTCGTGGTTCAGGTTGAACCCCTCAGCCCACAGCATCATTCCCGGTCGGCCTTCGGTCGTCCGATACTCGGCTAGAACCTTTTCTTCGGAATTCTCCGCAAAGTGTTCGAGGATGATGATCGCCGTTGAGTCAACATCCCAGATCCGGTCAGCCATCCGCTCAAGAGTCGCGACGCGGCTGGCGTCGTACTGTCCCCAGAAGCCGACATCCGAGCCCGAATTCCGCTGCGTGAATCCTTTCGACAGGTCGAAGCGGAAGCCGTCAACCCGGTACTCCGTCAACCACCATTCGTTGGCCCGATCGAGCCAGTAGCGCGTACCGGTGTATTCGTGATTCACATCAACAAAGACGCTGAAGGGGTGGGTCGCTGTTGTGTTGAGATACGGACTCGCCGTCGCGCCGCCCCAGATCTGATACAGCGGCGATTGTTCGGTGACGTGATTGTAAACGACATCCATGATGACCGCGATTCCGCGGGCATGGCAAGCGTCGACGAAGCGCTTGAAGTCATTCGCCGGACCGTAGTACTTGTCCAGCGCCAGATGAAAAGCCGGATTGTAGCCCCAGCTATCGTTTCCGTCGAACTCGGCAACGGGCATCAACTCGATCGCGTTGATGCCGAGGTTCTGAATGTAGTCGAGTGTGTCGATGAGCGTCGAATAGTCGTGTTTCGCTATGAAGTCACGAATCAGCAACTCGTAGATGACAAGCTGCGATTGCTCCGGCCGTTCGTAGTCTGTGGTGGTCCACTGATACGTATTCGACGCGGTCGGCACCTGGAGTACCGAAACAATTCCGCTGGTTTGGGTCGGATAAGACTTGAGCCCGGGATACGTCGTCGCACTGATAAACGCATCGTTTGACGGATCCAGGATCTTCGCTGAGTACGGGTCGCCAACGCGGCGCTGTCCATTGATGAGGTACTGGAAAGCATACTCCGGCCCCGGCGTGATCGACGGCAGTTCGAGCCAGAAGCGAATCGAATCTGCGGAAAGCGAATCACGCTTCATCAGGTACGCGTCAGAGATTGCCCAGTTGTTAAAGTCTCCGATGACGTGCACGTAGCTGATGCCCGGCGCAAAAAGCGACAGCGTCACCTTTGTGGAATTGGCAGGGTCGTAGTTGATGCCGTCGCGAATGCCATCCGGCAGCGGCTCATCGACAACGACGGGAGGAATCAGGCCGACTTCATCGGAAACGGTCGCCCCACTCGCATCGGTAGCAGTAACCTTGAACTGCGATCCGGCCGGAACGGGCACCGGCAGCGCGTACCGGAAGATTCGACTTTGCGAATCGAAGTAGGCGATGCCGTCAGCTTCCACGCCGTTCACCTCGAACGTGAGTGATGTGATGTCTGCGGTCCCGAAGATGCCTGCCGAGACGGCCTCGATCATCCCGCCGGCATTCCGCTTGCGCGCCAACTGGAAAACCATCGGGTCCGCAACCGTAATCACCGAGTTGTTGTTGTCTGCCGGATTGGTCTGCGGGTTCAGCGGATCCGACAGCCACTGGTTACTCGTGCCGGTTGCGTTGAGGTGCAGATGAACCTTGTACTGGTAGTCGGCCCCTGCGTTGAGCGCCGTGGTATAAAGCCAGTCCCCGGACGCGGCGTCGAGCGTCATCTGCGACGCCGCACCGACGGCAATCACGCCGTTCGAGTTCGGGCCCCAGTTGTTGAACTCGCCCGGAAGGAACGCGCGGACGAAGGTGTATTCCGGTTGAGGCACGAACCGAAACGTTACTTCTACCGATTGGGCAGAGGCGACGCCAACCGGCAATGCACCGATTAGTGGGACCAACACGAGCAACGTGAGAAGCGCAAGTGGCCGGATAATCCGCCGATGGGGCTGTACGAATCGCATGTCGCTCGTTGTTCGTGATGATGAGGTCGGCCAGAGACAGGTTCGGCCACGGATACTGCTATTCGTGGCCGAACCTGAATTGCCGAGGGTCCAGAAGGACCGGTACTACTTGACGAGAACGATCGATCGGGTGATCGTCTGGTTGCCCGCCTCGAGTCGCACGAAGTAGGTGCCGCTGGAAAGGGTACCTGCTTCGAAATTGGCCTTGAACGTGCCGGCCGGCTGGACAGCGTCAACAACAACAGCGACCTTCTGGCCGATGACGTTGTAAACACTCAATCGAACGTCCGACTGATCCGTCAGCGTGTACTCGAACGAAGTCGAGGAGCTGAACGGGTTCGGGTAGTTCGGCTGCAGCGTTACGGCAGCCGGAAGATCCGAGCCGACCTGCTCAACGGCGACGGTGTTCGTTTCGAACGGCAGTGCGCCCTCCGGCTGGAAGGTGTGCTCGCCCAGCGAATACGTGCTTGGCCACGAACCGTCCGGGTTCGACTTGATGAAATAGGCACGATTTCGACCTGGAGATGTCCCCAGACCCGAACCCGCTTCGATGAAGTTGTCGAACCCAGTGTTCGTTCGCTTCCCGTACGCGTACCTGAACGTCAACAAGCCATAGGTCGGGCCGTTTATCGCCAGTGTACCTGTATAGGTTCCATCGCTGTCGTCGTCGGTCAGGAGTCCAACAATATCAGCCCGATCGTCACCTGCACCACCAAGGAACGTATCAAGCCCCTGGGTAAAGGCCCAAATCGGGTCCTCGATTTCGACGAAGACGGAGTCACCCCCTGCCGGATCAAAGGGCCTGATCGCGTCGGTGTTCGACATGTCAACGGAGAAGTCAACATTAATCGTTGTCCCTTCCGGGATCACGTTGCGATTCTCGATGTCATTGAAGAATTGCAATCCCAAATCCTGCTCTGGGGTTCCTGCAAAGGTCGCCACCCGGTCGACGCCGGTTGCGTGCCCTTCTTCCCAACCACTCGGTGGGTCAACGCCAAATTCTGCCACGAATTCTGAGTTGTTGAAATCGAGGAAGTACTTATAGGCTATCTGCGCCTCGGGCACGAGAGTCAACGTAATTGCTGCTTCGAAATCATTCGTAGCCGGAATGTCAGAAAGCAAGCAAAGGTCCGGATTGTTGCATCCGTACTGGTTGAACGTTCCGAGCACCTTTAGCGTATCGCCCCGAGACTTCTTGAACACGCCAATAGATTCGTACGGATCAAGACTGACGGTGAACAGGAGATTCGACGTCACCTTTTCGGCACCCGTTGCAGGCTTGCTGTAACCGAAGTAAACCCAATGCAACGTGGAGTCCTGCGCCGGGATCGTAAACGTGCGATCACTTCCACTTTCCCAACCGAGAGTAGCATCCGTGAGGACGTCATTGTCGTTGACGAACTTATATGCCTGTACCGTGCCAGCCAGCGAGACCGGATAGTAAGCGACCCCGCTATAAAGATTATAGCCGGGAACAGTCGTTCCGGTGCT
Organism: Bacteroidota bacterium; assembly: GCA_020437385.1. GTDB lineage: Bacteria > Bacteroidota > Rhodothermia > Rhodothermales > JABDKH01 > JAGQWL01. Next base: position 10,045 of record JAGQWL010000442.1, on the reverse strand, counting down.
CTCTCTTGTTAAGAGTATCTTGGTTTCGCCCCAATTCAGCGGTCCTGCGGCGGATAGGTCGTCACCCCGGACACCAATCTGCTGGGCCGGTGCCTCGGCAGACGGAACGTAGCCTCCATTGTTAACAGCGTCGTCCGTATTCATGTAGACGCGGAACCACACACCGACCGAATCCTCCTTGGATTCGAAAGGCATCCAGTCGTACGCCTGTCCGGCACCTTTCACGAAGTAGTGGAGACTAAGCGTCGTATCACCAACTCCGCCGAGCAGCTCGTGATCGAGACCGTCTTCCCATCCACCCACAGCATCGTCCTCGAGAAGCTGGGAATAGAACTTGAATTTCAACGTGTCGTCGTCGGGAATCTGGAACGTGTGTTCCCAATAGTCGCCACCGGTGTTTGCAGGCTTGAGGGTGGTATTGTCGTTCCAAGCGATCACGTCCCCTCCGGGGAGGTCACTCTGGTCGCCGGAGCAACCGACCAGACACCCTCGCACCTGGATCTCGTCCGTGGTGCGTAGTGTATCGGGCGCTGTCGCCGTGTTCAGCCTGAGGGTGACCGTTCGCTGTGCAAACGCTTCACCCGCAAACAGTAACACAACGACCGGCAGCACCATTCCTAATCGGAATACTGTAGTTGTGCGCATGATATTGCTTTGTGTTGACGTATGGTGTTGTTAGCTGCGTACTTTCAGCCGTCAACTTCCGTGCGGCCGAAAATGTCTGGATCTGCCAACCGCCGTCGGCAGGCCCGTTTCCTACTCTTCTACTTGATGGTCAATCTTACCACCGTAGTGAAACCGTAAACCGATTGATGTCGGTGAAATACTCCATCACCTCGTAGGAATAATCGAACGAGAGATACAGGGGCGCGAACCGGTAATTCAGGCCCGCCCCCACCGTGAGCGAACGCACGTTGTCGGCCAGGAACAGCTCGCTGTAGCCGCCACGAATCATCAGCAGGTCGCCCGCAAGTCCGAGCTCCGCCCCCACGTTCACGTACTGTTCACTGTTGTTCGGATTCAGTGCGTCCACCGCCAGCGTGAGCCGAGCCTTGTCAGACTGAAACACCTCACCGGCAAGACCGATCCGCATCGTCAGCGGCATATCAAATTCGCCGGTGCTGAGAAACGCCCGGTTGCTTTCGTTATTTCCGCCGTTGTTTGGATCGATGTCCACCTTGACAAGGAGGTCGTCACCGGTGAGCTGCATCTTCGTACCAAAGTTCGAAATAGATGCCCCAAGGCGGATGCCGCTGAAAGGCGTCACGAACATCGTACCGATGTCCATCGCCACGCCGCCCGCATTGGAGTTCCAGATTCGTTCACTTACATACTTGATCGACGCGCCTACGCCGAAGCGGTCCGTGAGTTGACGACCCAGTGAGAGCGCCAACGCGTACGACGAGGCCGTGAACGTTTCTCCCGTCCCGTACTGGTCGTCCACCGTCGTCACCTCCATTTCGGGTGTTCGCATCGACGTGATCGCGAGACCGATCGTCCCGGCCCCTGTCGGAGCAGCGATTGCAAAGAAGTTGAAGTCCACGTCGGCCAGCCACTGGGCATACTCGGCGGTCACGTTGCCCTGGCGAACGGCGGCAAGTCCGGCCGGATTCCAGTAGATCGAAGTGAGGTCGTCGACGCTCGCAGAGATCGCGTTACCCATGGCCGCCGCCCGCGCTCCTACAGGAATCGACAGAAAATCGGCCGCGGTTGTACCTCGCTTCGATACCGACCGCGTGTTCCCCTCGAATGTCTCCTGAGCATTCGCCGGGGCAGCAACCAGCAGCGCTCCCACAAAAAAAGCAGCCAGTCCCGCTCTCCGGACATTTCGAGGCTTCATTACTGTATTTCTTGGCATTTCAATAATACCTGGGCTGCGGCTCACCGGCCGCTATTTGATGATCGCGAACGTTCCGGACTTCTCGCCGAGACCCGGGGCCTCGACGTGGTACAGGTACACGCCGTACGAAACCGTCAGTCCGTCTTCACTCTCGAGATTCCACGACAGGGATCCGTTCAACAGGGCATCCGGAGACAGGCCGTCGTTGGAGCCTTCGTTCAGACGCAACTCCCTCACCTGCTTTCCGCCAACCGTGAAAATGCGGACGATCGCTTCAGGAGGCAGGTTCATAAACTTGATGACGCGCGGCCCCCGTCCCGTGCTGAACGGGTTCAACGCTTCGAACTCGTTCGTCACCACATATGGATTCGGCACCACGCGCACCTGCGCCAACAGCGAGTCCGGATTGCTCTTGCTGACCGAAGGCAGCGACGTCGTGAACTCAAAAGCGTCGGTCGAAAGAAATGGCTTACGGAGCACGATATCGGCGACATCGCCTGCAACAGGAAGCGTCGCATCAGCAACCGTAAAGTTCAAGCCAATCCTCCAGGTGACGATCTTGTCACCGCCGTCGTCTCCAACCTTCGTCTCGTAAAGAATCAGCAGGTCGCTTTCACCGCGCGCCGGATCGGCAGACCAGGTCGCGGCCGTCGTCGCCGTCGCCGAAACAAAGTCATCACCGGTGATATCCCAGAACGCATAATCGACGGGGATCTCCTGGCCTTCCGGCGTCACGCGATACACCTCGACGTTGGTCGGGCGAGACGGAAGCGTGACCGTGCGTCGCACCTGCAGTTCTGTCGACTGGCCCTGTCCGGCGCCCACGACCTTCACGCGATAATCCGTCGGGTTGCGTAGTCCCTTGACGAATCCGGCAGCAACGTAGGGATCGAGCGTCGTCGGCATGTTCGTCGACGCGCCTGTGCACACACCGTCTACCCGGTTCCAGCAGGTCTTCGTTCGATCAACCGAAACAAACGGTTCCGACGTAAAGATGAGCTGGAATCCGAGCGGCTGCCCGAAGTCGTCAAAGACAGGGAAACTCGTTCCCGGCCGGAAGTCCTGCGACCGGCTGATCACAACCTCGTCTTCGGTGACGTCGGTCACCGAAAAGCTTTTCGTCGTCAGGGTATCCGGAATGACGGCGGTCCCGACGATCAGAGTGTCCTCGAACGTGATCCGATAGGTGTGATTGTCCTTGATTACCGTCGGGTCCATGACGCGGTAGCGGATCGTACTCGAAGTAGAACCCTGAACACGCTCGATGAGGCCCGCATTCGATGACAGAGAGGCATCGACATACCCTGCGACCGGAGGCGTCGGCACGACCTGTACAACATTGTTACCGGTTCGAATCGTCCCGTCAGCGAGGCGCTGAATCCGGATGGGCGTTTCCGTCGGCGGAATGTTGTCCATTGCGGATCCGTAGTCGAACGCCGTCACAGCATAGAAATAAGTAATGCCGTTCTGCGCGGTAGAGTCGACGTACACATGCGCAAGTCCGTTCGAATCTTCGCCCGGGTCACGCCGATTGTTGCCCATGTAGAACTTGACGCCGTTGACATCGACCGGATGAAACTCGGCGTGTTCGTCGATCAGGTCGAACTCCGCCATCGGCTTTCGGAAGAGCAGGTTGCCGCGACCGTCCGTGATAATTTTTGGATCCAGAAACGCCGGATCGGTTGATCGATAGACACGGTAGCCCTCGAAGTCGTTCGGATCGCGACCCAGACCACTCAGAAACTCGTCGAAGGAGTCTTCGGCTTCGGAGTTCCAATACAGTGTCACGCGGCCGTCGCCGGGAACCGCCGAGAGCTCTGGCGTGATAGGCGCCTGCGCAAACTGGTAGTCCTCGAGATAGGCCTGCAAGGCATTGTCGCGCGAGCCCAATACTTCTTCGCGTGTCAGCCCGATCTGAATCGAAAGCGAGATGCGTTCGGTCTGGCCGGCCTTGAGCGGAAAGAGGCCACTCGAAACAACGAGATCATTCTCACCGGGCTCCGGAATATCCGCGTCGAACAGACCTGGAATCATGTACGTCAGGAAGAGGAATCGGTCACTCTGCGAGCCAAAGTTGATAGAGAATGCCGGCGTAATCTGGACGTTGGTAATACCGATCTGGTCCGACTCGGAAATATCCGTCTTGTCGATATTTCGCTCGCCGGGCAGGTTCGTTCCGGCGCCCGTCGTCGGCAGACCATCCGAATCGCCCGCATCACCGGTGAAGCCGATGCCGTCGAGGCCGGTATCATTCTGCAGCGGATTCCAGTCACCGTCGTTGTCGATGCCGTCTTCTCGGCTTTCGTCGATCATTTCGTCGATGCCTTCGTCGATGCCCTCATCGATGGCGCCGTCGTCGTCGTTGTCGATGCCATCCGCATACGCCTTTCCGAGATCCTCCGGGCCAACGTCGTACAGGATAATCGACGGCGAGACGCGGTATCGACGGAACGGATCGCTTGCCGCCTGATCGATCATGGCCTGCGTCACGACCGGCGAATCCGTCTCGTACAGATACGGATAGGCTGCCGACGGCGTTACTGCCGAGTTGTCGTTATCGATGCCATCCGCGAAGCCGAGTCCGAGATCCGTCTCGTCCACGCCAATGAGATGTACCTGTCCGTTCTGGAAGCTGTCGTTCTGCGGATTCGCGGGCCAACGCTGAAAGGCATCCCCGGCGGCAGCAGCGATCATTTCGGCCGTAACGACGGGGCTGCCCGCCTCACCGTCCGAGTCGTTGTCGATTCGATCCGCATAGCCGACGCCGATGTTCACGGCCTGCCCACCCGAGAACGGCGTGTGCGTCTCGTTCTCGTCGATCAATCCGTTTCCGTTGTCGTCGATGCCGTTCGTTGGATCCTCACCGACCAGAAACTCCACAGGCACAACAGGGCTGTTGCACTCACCGATAAGTGGATCGCAATTTTCGGCTGTCGAACCATCGGCATCGTTGTCGATGCGGTCCGTCGCGTTGCCGGGCGTTTCAAGGAACGCAAACGCCGCTTCACCTACCGGGTCGGAACCGAAGGGCTCGGTGCCAACGCCATCAGCGTCTGTCATGAACGCGACGTCCTCGAGCAGATCGAAAAATGGAATGTCGTCCGACGCATCACCACCCACGAGGTCGGCGAGCCACATCGACATGCCAACCTGGGTGAGATCCTCCGTACCATCATTCGTAACGCCGTGAATGAGGAACACCACGTCGTCGATCAGGATCTGGCTCCACGCGAGCAGTCGCACCTCCGCGATCAGCCCCATCCCCTTGCGTGTCAGATCCGTTGAATCCGGGAAGTAAGTGGGATAGCGGTTGTACTGGTCGTCGCCGATCTTGAAGAAGAACTCCTGGTCCGCATTGAAGATGTCCTTGCCGAAGAGTCCGTTCCACGACCCCGCCCAGCCCGGGTCGGACGCGTCATCAACTTTGTCCGGCCACGAGGTTGGCCAGGAGGTCGGCTCATCTGACTGTGCGATTCCCTCGCCGCCCGGATTCACGTAGCCCTTGATCGGCTCGAACGTCCAGGAGATGTTCTCGTCGACGGGGTTGCTTCGGAAATCCGACACGTCAAGAATGTACAGGTCGTTTCCGTCCGCTGCGGCACCCTGAATTTTTGTCCCAACCCAGAGCTGCGTCAACGAGATGTAGATCCGGTTGGTGTTTTTGGGCCACTCGTAGAAGAAGTCGCCGGGGTTGCCGGACTGTGCGGTTTGCGCCCAGTTCGTGATGGTCGCGCGGATGTTGTTTCCGTCAATATTATCGCTGCGCCGTTCGAAGGAGTCGGTCCGCTCGAGGCTTGGCACGTGATTACGATCCACAGCGCCCTGGGCGAAAGCGTTCTGCACCACTCCCGCCGAAAGGCCCAACACGAGGCCGAGGACGGCCACAACTCCGTGCCGCCCGGTCGAAAACGCGGATCGATTTCTTGATCGAATCATTGAGGTCATTTGCTAAAACTTGAACTCGACGCCAACCTGGATGCGGCGCGGCTCGCTATAGTTGCCCGGACGAACGTAATAACCTGGATCGAACGCACTCGTCTGAAGCTGGAAGAGCGTTACGTCCGGCTCACCTGTGTCCGAAAAGACATTGACGACGTTTCGTCGATCAAACAGATTGTACACCTCGACGAAGAGTCGCGGCGTGACGCCCGCCAGGCGAAATTCCTTGTAGGCGGTGATGTCAAACTCATACTTGGCCGGCATTCTCCGCGAGTTGCTCGGAAACTCCGGCTGGACATCGTTGCCCGAGTTGGCAGCCTGCAGGAACGTCGGCGTGTACGGGAAGCCTGACTCAAACCGGAATCGTGTTGATCCCCCCCAACTGCTGCCGCCAACGTAGAAAGCACCCGCAACCTTGTGCCGCTGATCCCAGTTCAACGGCAGGAGCGCGAGCGTAGGCTGACTATTGCTTTGTGACGCAAAAAACTCGTCGGCCGGATTCGAATTCGATCCCTCGACCACCTGGAACGTGTAGCTCGCATCGAAGCCGTAGTGGTCTTCGAAATTGCGCCGCAGCGAAAGCGTCAAACCACGCGTGTTCGCGTAATCACGGTTTGCGTAGATGACGTAGTTGACACCCGGCTGTGCGGTCGTAATCAGCGGCGAAGTCGAGATCCAGTTGCGGACGTCGCGATAATAGCCTGTCACGTCAATAACGATCGGCCCGAAGCCCTGCTTGAACCCGATCTCGTACATGGTTGTCTTCTGCGCCTTGAGGTCCGGATTGCCGAAAGGACCATAGGAACCCGACAGGTTCGGGATCTTGTAGCCGAAGTTGTCGAAGAGATTATTCAGCGTCGGAATCTGAAAGAACAGACCGTACGAGAAGTGGATGACACCTTCTTCCGTTATCGGGTACGCAACTCCCAGACGTGGTGAGACCTGCGTCTTGGGCTTCGCGCTCGTGTACCAGTAGCCTTCTCGATCCGCCACAGTCTTCTCATTTCCAGCCGTCTCTTCGTCGGCCGTGATAATCCCATCGCCGTTGGTGTCGAAAAAGCGATTGATCTTCTTCAGCGGGTTGTAAATATTCGGATCGTCGGGATCCGCCGGCACGTCCGCGCGGGAATCGAAGTAGTCGACCCTGAGACCCGCGTTAATAACGACACTTTCGTATTCGATCTTGTCCTGAACAAAGAAGGTTCCGGAGATCGGACTGACGTTGTCGAAGTTGTTGTAGGAAGACGAGGTCTCCTGCGGGATCGACGGAACGTACGGATCTGCAATCGCGCCAGTCTCGTCCGTCCCCGCAATCAGCGAGTACGCGGTGAAATCGAGATTGTCGACCTTGCCCTCAAATCCTGTTTTGACAAGATGATGATCACCAATCTGGGACGAGAGCTCTCCCTTGACGAGGAAGGACTGTGTGGAGCGCTGAAAACGACCGGGATCCGTTCCAATTCGGGAGTACCGAGATCCTCCACTCAACACTTGTTCGTACACGCCCGGGGACACCTCGATTGAATCAGGAAGGTTCGACAGGAATCCGTTGTAACGCGAATCAAATGGATCGTCGTACAGACGCGATTGGGCCTTGCGATAGAACGTGGCAACGTTGATCGCATAGAACGTCGTCGGACTCAAAAGATGGGTGAGCTTCAACCGCGCGTCATATCCGTAGTCCGTAAAAGTCGGGACGCCTTCAGGATTCCAGCGGTAGAAAAGACTTGAGTTCGCATCGCCGGTTGAGAAGGACCCCAGGCCCGACAGGTTCAAAATAACCTTGCTACTCAGACGGTACTTCAGGCTGCCCTGCCAGCTCGTCTTCTCATAGTCATTCATGGAGACGAGCGAAGAGTCACCGCCCATGCCATTCACGTCATAAAGCTGGGCACCATAGATCCATCCGGTGTTGCGAAAGAAGCGTCCCAGGGCGAAGAACGTGAAGCGGTCCGACGTGATCGGTCCTTCCAGCGAAATGGTGGTGTTGTAGAACTGGGTTGGGTTGAGATCAAGGTAGGAGTACGGATCGACGTCGCGATATTGAATCCCCGCCTTCGTGTACTTGTCGACGTTCGTGCCGCGCAGGTAATCCGCCCCGCCTTCCCCTGTCACAACGTAGGATCCGGTATAGGCTTTCACCGACCCCCCGATTCGATCGCCCCGACCTTCCTTGGAGACAACGTTGATGACGCCGGACATGGCGTTGCCGAACTCGGCGTTGAACGTGCCGGAGATTACCTGAAGTTCTTCGATCCCGTCGTTTTCAAGTTGAATGGCGGCCGAGCCGTCGTAGGAATCAGTAACGGGCACACCGTCAACCATGTAGACAACTTCGGAGCTGCGCCCCCCTCGAATGTGAAGCCCATCCCGATTGGTAATGCCCGCCTGCACCTCAAGCACCTGCCCCAGCTCCGTCACCGGCAGCCTGTCCAGCGTGGCGGAATTTACGCGGGCCTCGGAGCTCGTCAGGTCCTTCGCGACCGTGACCGCATCCGCAGTGATCACGACCTCCTCGCCCTGGAAGACCTCCTCTGTCAATCGGAAGTTGACAGTCGTAGTGAGGTCGATGGAGACCTGTACGCCCTCCTGTCGCTGCGTCGAGAAGCCGACGAAGGAGGCGAGGACGGTGTATACGCCGGGGCGCACGCCGATAATGGTGTACTTGCCGTCGAGGTCCGTCGAGGCCCCTTGCGTCGTGCCCTCGATGAAGACGTTAACGCCGGGCATCGTTTCGCCGGTCGCGGAGTCAAATACCTGACCCTGAATCTTGCCGGCCTGCGCCGCTGCGGTCCCAACGGCGGCGAATAATAGCACGAATAGGCTACCGTATCTTTTCAACATCAGGAGTGCTTGCTCAATTCAATTTGCAGAATCATTTCCCTGTCGACGTCAACGGGGTATCGCGCCCTCAGCGAGTCGACGTGCGCGCGCAGGAATTCGCGCGCCATTTTCTTTTGCAGGAACGTCCCTATCTCGTTTTCGACTTCTTCAAACGAGGCTTGCTTTCGGTCCACCCGGTCTCGTACCTCGAAAATTCCGTATCGCCCGTCGATCTCAAGTGGTCCAACGACCTGATTCAGCGGGGCGTCGAACAGCTTTTCGCCCAGCACACCCAACTGAGGACGCGTGACGTATCCGAGTCGGCCGCCACTTGACGCCGCGCCCGGCCTGATGGAATACGCCGATGCCACGCTTTCAAAATCGGTAGCGCGGAGTTTTTCGAGTGCCGCATTCGCGACCGTTTCCGATTCGGTCAAGATCTCGTACACGAGCACGGTTGGCTCCATCTGAAATTGACCCTCGTACCGCCGGTAATATTCGCGAACGGAATCGACCGGGACAACAACGCCATCTACAAGTTCGCGATAGCCGCGGTCATAGAGTAGCCCCGATCGTCCCTTTGCTAACGCCCTTACAAATTCCGGGTTGCTCTGGAGCCCGGCCGTCGTCGCCCGTTGAAGCAACTCGTGACGAACCACCAGGCCTTTGACGAACTCGATGAGGAACTCCCGCGACTTGACCGCCTCGCGCTGTTCCGTCGACGTGTGTTCCGCGTATGCACGGAATTCCCCGATCGTCCAGTGGGTGCGGTCCTCGCCGGCCCCGAACGAAACAAGGGGCATCGCGTCGAGATCCAGTCGAGCCTCGTCCGTGTCCAGCGAAACGGCGCCTGCAATAACAGCAAACAGCGCATCGAGACCTGAATCGTCAAAGAGCGGATCCAATGTTGCAATCATCGACTCCGTCATGCTCCGCCGAGCGTCCAGGCGCTTCCGATACGAAACATATTGCCACATCTTGTCCTTCTTTGCGGCATACTCAGACTCGGTCAGAATCGGCTTTACCTGAGAGTCCTCGAGCTGAATAATCGAATAGCCGGTCGAGGTTCTGACGGGATCGGAGATCTCTCCGATCTTGAGTGAAAATGCTGCATCCTCGAACGCCGGATCCATTTCGTCGAAGCTAAAATATCCAACCGACCCGCCACCCTCGGCGAGAACAGGATCCGAAAACACTTCGTGCGCGAGGCTCTCGAACGACTCACCGGCGTCCAATCGGGCGCGCAGCTTCGTTGCGGACTCCAGATCCGGGGCATATAGATGCCGCGCCTTGAGGCTGGTATTGACTCGAATGAACATCTCGCGGAGTTCATCTTCAGTCGGCTCAAGGTCGCCATAGATCTTTTCCGAAACGTAGTAGTCGACCAGCAGCTTCTGGCGAAGCGTTTCCACCTGTCGGACAAAATCAGCGTCGGATGCAAAG
>JAGQWL010000441.1 GCA_020437385.1 Bacteroidota bacterium | reverse complement strand
ATGGCCTTGAAGACGGTGTCGTTCGCGTCGCTCACGAAGTTGTCACTTGTTGGAATCGGGGAATCTAGCAGAATCGTAGAATCGTAGAATCGTAGAATGAATCTCGGAATCTACGAGTCTAAGGCTCCCATACTGATAACTGGTCACTGATGACTGCTCACTTCGCGAGCGAAGCGAGCGTGCTACAATTTGCAATATACATCTTTATGTGATAATATTATCACATATCTATTGACAACCGCACACCTGTCCAATGAAACGTTCCTTCACCGTCCAGACGGCGATCGCCCGATCCGCCGAGGACGTCTTCAACGCAATCCTCGCACCCGACGCCCTCACCGCCTACTTCGTCGATCGAACATCCGGCGCCCTCGAAGCAGGCAAACGCATCGTCTGGACGTGGGAAGAATGGGGCGACTATCCGGTCGAAGTCGACGAAGTGGTCCCCTTCAGTCGCATCTCACTGCGTCTCAACACGACGGACTGGAAGAAATCCGAAACCAACAGCTACGACGTCCGCGTGTTATTCGAAATCGAGGAGCTGGAGCCCGGACGAACGATGTTGAAGATCAGCGAATCCGGCTGGCACGACGATGCCGAAGGCATCAAAGCCTCCTATGACAACTGCGGCGGATGGCAGCACATGGCGGACTGCGCCAAGGCGTGGATGGAGCATGGGATCGATTTGCGGAAGACGTACGCGCCGGAGGAGGGGTGAGGTTGGTCTCGGCGTCCGTGCGATGTCGGACGCGGGTGCTTCTCCAAGTTGACAGTTTTCAGTTGTCGGTTGTCAGAATCTTTCAAACCACTCGCCACCACGGCGCGGCAAGAACGCGCGGCGTAATCCATCGAAGCGTTGTTCCAGTATGAAGCAGCAGACCCGCTCGGGAATCGCTTCCGTACTCCTGCTGAAACGTGAGAAGGTGCCGCGCATCGCGCACTCGCGGCTGCCCGGAGGACTTCACTTCAATTGGGAGCAAAGTCCCACCGTTGTCGACAACGAGGTCGACTTCATCACCCCCTGCTGTCCGCCAGTAGTAAACGTTTGCACTCAATCCGTTGCCATCCGCCCACACGTTCAGGTCGTGAAGGATGATGTTTTCGAGATGCGCGCCGGCCGGTTTCGACAAACCGGAGAGGTGGCAGGCCAGACCCGTGTCGCCCCAGTAGATCTTGCTGGACTTGATAAGCCGCTTCGTTCGATTGACCGAAAATGCCGGAAGCCGAGAAAGGATATAGGAAGTCTCAAGCAGGTTCAAGTACCGAAAGACGGTCGACTGCGGAAGCGATACGTCGCGACCCAGTTCGGTCTGATTCACAAGCTGCCCAACTCGGTAGGCCGCGGCCTGCATCAGCCGCCTGAATTCCGGAAGGGCAGAAATACTTGAAAGATCCTGAAGGTCGCGCTCGACGTAGGTGCGCACGTAGCCATCGAACCAGATTGCACGTTGCGCGTGCCCGGTCATCTGCACTGCCGGCGTCGGATACCCACCACGTCGCGCCAGGTCACGCCAATCTTCCTCGTCGGACTTCGTGTCCGCCAAGAGTTCGATCCAGTTCTTTTCGGGTGTGTCGAGTAGCTGACCCCAGAGTCCGCAAGTCGCTTGGCCAAGCTGCTCCCGCCGCGTCAGTGGCCGAAGCGTCAAGTAGCTCGCCCTGCCGGCAAGCGATTCCGAAACACGCTTCATCAATAGCAGGTTTGCCGACCCTGTCAACAGGAAGCGCCCGGGAGTCCGACTCTTGTCAACCGCACGCTTCACTGCAAGCAGCAGATCCGGCTCGCGCTGAACTTCGTCAAGCGTAATGCGCGAATCCGTGTCGACAAGTGCATTCGGATCCGTGCGCGCGACATCCACAACGTCAAGATCATCCAGCGTGTAGTACGTCCGCCGCTTTCCGGCCGTACGCCTCACGAGTGTGCTCTTGCCCGTTTGGCGTGCGCCGGTAAGCACCACGGCGGGCATCACTCTTAGATGCTCAGCCAGCTTTTTCCCCACGTAACGTGGCAGATACGCTGCTTCTTGCAATTTATCCATACCGTGAATGATAATCATTCACGCTGTGAATAATCAACACGCGTACCTGTTCCGTCGAGATTTCCCTTCGGCCGACCTGTTCGAATGCCGCCTGACACACCACGTCAAGAAGGCATCGTGACGACGAAAGCACTTTGTCGCCGCCTGACACGAATCGACGCAATACCGTGATCAAACGCACCGTTACCTGTAAGGCGACGCAATCAGATTCGATGCGCGTTCACGGCGGATCGCGATACGAGCGAACGCGGTACGAGCGAACGCGGTACGAGCGAACGCGGGCCGCAGCGTGGCGGTCGACTGCAGTGACCGCTACGGCGGACTGCCGGAAAATGGAACTGAATGATTCTGAGCGGTACCAAAGAATAGATCTCCGCAACAGCTATCGGATGACGCACAATGCCTTCGCAGGACGCGCCGGGCTGGCCCGGCATTCCGGCTCGATGGACCTCCAGCGCCAAATCAGGCGCCGGGACCGCACTGCAGCCGAACAGCCGCGTCTGGTTCACCCTCGGACACGGCATCGTTGACGAAGTTTATTACCCGCGCATCGACCAGGCGTGCATCCGCGACCTCGGGCTCATCGTTACGGATGGCGCGTCGTACTTCTCCGAAGAAAAGCGCGACACCTCCCACGCGGTCGAACAACCCGACAACGGCGTGCCGTTCTATCGGCTCGTCAACACCGCTCGCGACGGACGTTATCGCATCACGAAAGAGATCCTCGCCGATCCCCTTCGCGACGTCGTCCTGCAACGCATCTCGTTCGAAGCACTGAAGGGATCACCGGACGACTACAACCTCTACGCCCTCCTCGCTCCCCACCTCGCCAACCGCGGCGCCGCCAATACGGCATGGGTCGGCCACTACAAGGGCACACCCCTCCTGCTGGCACACGGCCACGGCCACGCGCTGGCACTCGCCTCCTCAGCCGGGTGGGGTGACCGCTCCGCCGGATTCGTCGGCGCGTCGGATGGATGGCAGCAGCTTTCCAAAGACTATCGCCTCGCGGAAACGTACCATCGTGCCGCGAACGGCAACGTCGCGCTCGTCGGACAACTTCCACTGACGAAAGCCAACCCGCAGATCATTCTCGCGCTCGGCTTTGGCCGCACTGCCGAAGAAGCGGGACATCGCGCCGTCGCCAGCATGCACGACGGATTCGAGGACGCAACCGCCGCGTTCGTTGGCCCCTGGAAAGAGCGCGCGGAGACGCTTCTCGACCTCGGACTGAAAGGCGAAGACGAAGTTCGCTACCAGGTATCCGCAATGGTCCTCCGCACGCATGAAGACAAGTCGTTCCCGGGCGGCGCGATCGCAAGCCTGTCGATACCGTGGGGATCATCAAAGGGCGACGACGACCTGGGCGGCTATCACGTCGTGTGGTCACGCGACCTCGTGCAGACCATCGGCGGATTGCTCGCGGCCGGTGCACACGAAGACGCACGACGCGCCATCGACTACCTCTACACGACGCAGGAGCAGGACGGATCCTGGCCGCAGAACATGTGGCTCGACGGCAAGCCGCACTGGCGCGGAAAGCAGCTCGACGAAACGGCGCTTCCGATTCTCCTGCTCGACCTCGCACGTTCCGAGGACTGCCTCAGCGAAGAAGACCTCCGCCGCTTCTGGCCGATGGTCCTTCGCGCCGCGTCACACATCGTCCGCAACGGGCCGGTAACGGAGCAGGACCGATGGGAAGAGGACGGCGGATTCTCGACGTTCACGATCGCAACCGCAATCGCCGCCCTGCTGGCCGCAGCCGACATCGCCGAACGGTTCGACGGATCGGCGATCGCGGCCTACCTGCGCGCAACTGCCGACTACTGGAACAGCAAGATCGACGAATGGACGTACGCCACCGACACGCCGCTCAGCAGGAAGTACGGCGTCGAAGGCTACTACGTCCGCATCGCCCCTGCCGACGGCAGCGACACGCCTGTTCGCGGCGATGTCATCATCCGCAACAGACCCGATGCTGACCCCGTTCCGGCCGAAAACATTGTGAGCCCCGATGCACTCGCGCTTGTTCGCTACGGGCTGCGAAGTCCCGACGATCCGCGAATCATCAACACCTTGAAGGTGCTCGACGGCGAGCTGAAGGTCGACACGCCCGCTGGTCCTTGCTGGTATCGTTACAACGGTGACGGATACGGAGAACAGGACGACGGCCGCCCGTTCGACGGTGTCGGCATCGGCAGGTTGTGGCCGCTGCTCACCGGCGAGCGGGCACATTACGAACTCGCCGCAGGAAACAGAAAGCGCGCGCGCGAGCTGCTTCGCACGTTCGAGTCGTTCAACGGACCCGGTTACCTCCTGCCCGAACAGGTCTGGGACCGCGAAGAGAGCCCCGATCCGAGCCTCACGTTCGGCAAGCCGACGGGATCCGCCATGCCCCTTGCATGGGCGCATGCCGAACACGTGAAGCTCCTTCGGTCGCTTCGCGATGGACGGATCTTCGATCAGCCGGGGCAGTCCGCCGCGCGATACGAAACCGGCGCGAGATCGGATCTCACGATCTGGCAGTTCGAGAACAAGGCCGAAACGCTCGCATCCGGCACAACGCTGCGCATCGTTCTGCAGAAAGACGCGGTTGTTCACTGGACGGCGGATGACTGGAAGTCGGCGACCGATACGCCGACCTCAGCATCGGCGCTGGGTGTTCACGTCGCCGATCTTTCGACGGATGGATTGCCGGATCGCACCGTCATCCGCTTCACGATCCACTGGACCGAAAGCCGGCGCTGGGAAGGAATCGATTTCGCGTGCACCATTCGGTAGCAGCTGCCGTTGTGAAGCGCCGCCGTTGTGTGGCGCCGTCGTTGTGTAGCGCCGTCGTTGTGTAGCGCCGTCGTTATGAAGCGCCGTCGTTATGAAGCGCCGCAATCTGCCTCATCGCCGGCGGCCGGACCGAAACGCTGGAAGGAGATCCGGCCAACTTTTCGTGTAGATCGTTGTGGGGCACAATATGCAGCGGACCTGAATCGTCGAATCCCTGTTTACATCACTGATGAATTGACATACTGACCTATTCGGCGAATGACATGAAACGCCTTTCGACCGCGGATTCCGCGGCAGCAGCACCCAGCGTCTCGCCAACCTTCTCATCTCGCGCGGCTTACGTCTTGCCGGTGATTCTCCTGATTGCCGGTTGCTACAACGAGGACCCGAGCAACGCCTCGACAAAACCTGCCTTCGATCGCTTGATTGAGCAGCAGGCCGTTCACGTTCAGGACTCGCTTCGCCAGGATCTTGGGGCCGATCAATTTTCGGTTGTGTTCCACGGCGATCCCCGCAACCCGGATACGGACGCGTCCATCCTCGAACTCACGCACCTCGACGGTGAAACCGAATACACGGCGCTTCCCGCAGACGGATCACTACCGCAGGGAGGGCACTTGACGCTGCACGCGCCGGGCGGCGTGACCGTGCTCGTCGATTTCCGGTCTACCGGATTCGCTCCGCTGGCAGTCGGCGATACGCTCATCGTCAATCAGGACGACGCGAGCACCGTGACCAGCAACGCCCGACTCGAGAGCGGCCACGTCGTGTTTTCAAGCACGGGCGGTTGGACGCGCCTCGTGCGACAGTCTGATTCCACGCTGACGGGGTCGTTCTTCTATGACCTTCATTCAAGCGAGGTCAGCGACCAGAACTGGTTCCAGCTCGTCGGGGTGTTCGGCGCGAAGCAGGCGATGTAGCACTACCTGCTCTTCGCCAAGCGATCAACAGAACCCGGCGCCGACCGGGCTCAAAGATCCGGCGCCTGAAGATCAGCCGCACGTAGATCTGCCACGCTTGGATCTGCCGGACGTAGATCAGCCGCACGTAGATCTGCGGCCCGTAGATCTGCCGCGCGTGGATTTGCCGCTCGAAGATCTGCCGCCCGGTCGAAGATGTATT
>JAGQWL010000440.1 GCA_020437385.1 Bacteroidota bacterium | reverse complement strand
TAAGTGGACCGACGCCGCCGAAGCGGGTGAAGTCGAAATCGATAACCGTGCCCTTCATTGGAGACCTCCGTTTCGGCCACGCGTCGTGTCGATCGAACGTGCGTTTTGCTTCATCTCGTGTCCCACCGGCGTCAGCCGGACCCCGGAATACAGGTAGCTCCTGACGCCGTCGACTCGGTGGCGCGCCCGTTCGATGGACGGATTCACGGCGCGAAGTCTTTCACCCAATCGGGCGTTGCTCCCGGCTTCGTGGCCATTGATCCGACACCAGCCAACCCATGCGTCGTATAGGTCATTGGTCTCCTCGGAGAAGGTCGGGTGCACTTCGAGGCAGTCGTCAGCGAAAGCGGCCGTTGGGCTGGAGATACGTTTGAAGTTGTCATGGATCGGCTGCGATTTTGATGGGACGATCAGGCGTCCCTCCCGGCCTAGACGCGCGAGTCCGACGATGGACCAGTTGACGATTCCGGAAAGCTCGGCCCCCAGGCGAGCTTCCAGCGTCCGGTCCTCGCGCCCCAGGTAGCTCTTCTCGAACGGGATGATCGACAGCCTTGCCGCCAATGCGCCGCTTGCGTCGGTGAAATGGTTCAGCTCGTTACAGCTGACAACGAATCGGGTCGGCAGGCGAACAGCGGACAGCGGAGGCTTGTATTTGCGGTCGATATCCTGCGGATCCTCACCGACAACCGACTTAAGAACCTCGGCGACCCGTATTCCATCAGCGTGCCGGCCGATGTGGGCGTCGGGCATGATCGCGACGGTCTTGGTCATCAGTGAAGCCAGGCAGAATCGATTGGCGAGGCTGGAGAGTGTCGGCGCGGCGCAATTGGCGGGGCCTACCAACGACCGAATCACGCGCACAATCGTTCCCTTGCCTGCACGTGGCGGGCCGATCATGAGGAGGAGTTTCTGGAAGGACGTGTCCGACGTCAGCAGCAACCCGAACCATCGCTGCAGGAGATCAATCCGCTCAGTATCGGCGTCGAAGACGTCGTCGAGGAATGTGAGCCACTCCTCACATCCTGCGTTGGAATCAAAGGGGTAGTCCATCGCCCACGGCGTGAAATACCTGGCCGTGTGGGGCGATCCGCGAATCGCCGATTCGCCTGTGATCCGGAACAGTCCATTCTTAAACGAGACCCATCCGTCGCCCATCTTCTCGTTGTCGAGCCAGCAGGGCGCGTTTCGGGCGGACTTCACCTGACAGAGCGCGCCCAAGCACTTCACAATATCACTCGCGCCGCGCGGCGTTGCCGGAAGTCCTCGAAAGTCGAGCCACTTGAGCACATTGGCAATGAGCTCGGATTCAGGGACCGATTCGTAACACCGTCGATTGAAAGAGTAGAACTCATCGCGCCACCAACGCAGCCGAACGCCGGTATCACAGGTGAAGACCTCGTCGACCATGATCTTGGCCAGATCCATCGGGCCTTTGAGATTGGGGAGTTCCGGTTCCTTGGCAATATCAATCAACTTCTGCAATTGGGCAGGGCCGGCATCGCCGCGCTGAACCAGGAAGTCGTCCAATCCGACCTTCGCGTCTCCGGCGCTTGGCAACCGAGCGACGCGAACCGTGGCGCCGCGACCGGTCAGCAATTCAGCGAGTCGGAACTCGGCAACCTGGAGATCCATACGCGATTCGACATCGGAATCGAAGACAATACAGACCCGTTTGTCGGCCCAGTCGAGTCCTTGAAGGTCGGGGATCAACTGGCGAGGGCCAAAGACCTTCCCGCGGTCGTCGCGGTGTCGTCTACGCTGGAATCCCCAGACGCCGACGAGGCCGACGCAGCAGAATCCGGCCTGGAAGGCGGCGAGCGCCTTCTTCTCGCCTTCGGTGACGATGACGATGCCCTGGGCTGCGAACGACTCAATGAACCTCGGCGGGAAGTACGCGCGGTTTTCGTGATTGCGCGGCGACTCGTACTTCACCCGCTTGCCGACGCGACTGGTCCTCGGGAAATCCGGCTTGATCCTCGAATAGAAGATGGGGGACGAATCGAGGTTTGGAAACGGGAAGACCAGCGCCCGTCCCCAGTTCGTGTGGTTCGGTTTCCAGCCGAGAATTGACGCGACCGATCCGCTGTCTGCGGAGTAGAGGCCCGCATCGCGTATCGTGTCATCCGTGAGTCCGCTTGCGAGCAGCTCGTCGCGATGGCGATCGTCGAGGGACC
>JAGQWL010000439.1 GCA_020437385.1 Bacteroidota bacterium | reverse complement strand
GTCACCCAGCCTGGGGAGCTTTCTTTGGTTCTTTCTTTGGCGGTCCAAAGAAAGAACGTTCGCGGCCCAAAGAAACAACGTCACGCTGCTACAGCCCGAACGAAACAAACCAACCGCGCTGATCGATTCGGCTCCCGACATCGATTCGCAATCCGCTTCCGAAAATGTTCGACAGTGATCCTCCTGCCTCAAGCAGGTGCGTCGTCCGTGCCGGATAAAAGGCGGACGCTTCACTGCGACTTGTGATTGTCGCCGTTCCTGCCGACATGAATCCGTGCAGTCGCGTCCTGGTGGCGGACAGGAATCGCAGTCCGGATTTCTCGAAGAGCACCGATCCAAAGTCGTGATCGAGATGGACGGAAGCCCAGTGATCCGCAGGAGTGAATCGGTCGCGCACGGATCGGAAAACTCCGGGCGTGGCAAATGCCGCCACTGTGCCGTCGAGCCCACCGAGCCGTTGCATCGGCGCATTGCCGGCAACGAGTCCTGCGGTCATGCGCACGTCAAGACGGTTGGGTCGGATCGTCCTTCGGAAGAAGGTTTGCACGGAGACATCGGCCGTTACATCCGCTCTGGTGAACGCCCGGTCGATGCCGCGCTCTACCGTCAATACGGCACCGCGCGAGGTCGTGTGGTACGGTTGATAGGAGTCGCCGACGCGCAGGGTGGCAATCGCACCGATCAGCGTCGAGTCGCTGATTGCTGGATTCGGACGATACGTCGTACCCCACGGCCAACTCTTTCCGATTCCCGCCACGAGCGGCTCGTCCTTGTCCCTATAGGCCGTCACATCAAATCGCGCCAGGTCCCATCGGCCGCCCGCGCTGACGGCGGCACGCCGGCCCCAGTAGTAATCGAAGTAATCGCCGCGACCGATGAGGGACGGGATCGAGGTGATCGCGTCGGAGTAGATCAGGCTCGCGGCGACCGGCCGGCTGTTTCGGTTCAGGTCGAATCCAAGTCGCAGATGTTCACCCACCCCCGTTTCATACGCGAGCTTGTATCGAATGCCGCCGGCCGCCGTTGATTGACCAAGCATCCACTGCAGGTGGCTGTTGCGCGTCGGGCTGCCCGATTGCCCGATCGCGCTGTGCAGTCCGTCCACGCGGTTGTACTTGAAAGAGGGTATGTACCCGCTGATCATCGGCCAGACAAACTGAGGTCCGTCGCGCCGGTACGTTCTCGGTCGAATAACGGACAGAACATCATAGGTTCGCTGCTCGCGAAAAACGGAGGCTAGTCGGTTCGGATCTGCTCGAAGTCGATAGAACGCATCATCCTCGCGGGCCGTCAGTGGGATGATGTTGAAACCGCGCATGAAGAGATAATCCTCAAACACCGACGCCGAGTCGATCTGAAGAACGGCTTCCGATTCGAAGGGCGCGTCCGGCACGCGTCGAGAAAGCTGATAGTCATTGATGCGTGCGTATTGGGTGAGGTAGGCGGACAGGTACTGCTCGTCTCGCGTCGTGCGGACAATCCGCCCTTCGGCGACGAGGTCGTTCGGGAACCAGACATCGCCGCTGACGGGGCCGAAGTGCTGCTGGTAGGTGACCGACCAACTCTCGAATCCATCCGGATAGACGATGGACCGGGCCGGTCGCAGGTCCACGGCGGCGAGCGTGTACAGCGAATCGACGACAGCGATCGTTCCGATGAACGCCGGTCGTACATCGCTCTTCGGGGCGACGTAGATATCCTGTGCAACGAGCGAGTCGATCATTCGCGTCGGCCCAAGTGTGAACTCGTACGTTGCTTCCGCATTCGGATGCGTCGGACCGACGAACGACAATCCGGCGATGGCAATCACATCATCGTAGAAATTGGGAACGTCGTTTCCCGGTGTAATGCCGAAGACGCTGTATAACTCGCTTGTTTCGCGAAGGCTGCGAATCACGTTTCGGGTTCCGGACGGCGGGCGCTGGTAGCGATCCCAGACGGTCTCGCGAATCAGTTGGATGTCCCCGTCGCGACTCAGGGTGGTCCGCGAGTAGATGCTCGCAGCAGAACTCGAGAGCGTGTCGCGGAGCGTCTGCTTGCGACGAATTACTTCGCGCATGATCTGCTCGGCGCGGTCAACCCCCGAGACGACAACCTCACCGAGTTCAACGATTGCGCGTTTGAGCGCGATGCTGAATTCACGTGGACCATTCGGCGTTGCATCGATCAGGGCAGTTGCGTAACCGATGTATCGAACCTCCAGCCTTACGGGCAACCGATCGACGATCAGCTCGAAGTCTCCCTGGGAGTTGGTGATCGTTCCGGTCGAGGTGTCCCGAACGCGCACATGAGCAGCGGGGAGTGGCAGTCCCGTCTCTTCCGAAACAACGCTTCCCGTTAGCCGCACCTGTGCGTACGAGAAGTGAGGCACACCCCATGAGGCTGCAAGCCAGGCCGCAAGTATCACGCGGGCCAGGCAACCCCGATCACAGGAGTAGATAGAATTCAAACGGCGCATTTGGGATTCGTCCTGCCGAGCGAAATCGGGAACAGACTGGGAGAAGCGTGCCAGAGGAAATGCTTGCGTGAATAACGCACGTTCATGCGAAATAGTGCGTGAATGATCAATATTCGATGACGTGACGACCAGGCGGATCCGGCGACATAGCTGGCCGTTCTAGAACAGCCTGTCAAAATGCGGCTTAACTTACGCCGCGCCGTTAGTTTGTGCACCGATTCAGCGTTCGTGGCAGCAGAATGAAGAAGAAGCATTTTCTCAGTCTCTTTTTACTTGCACCCATCGTGGTCTTCTTCGCGGGTCCGCGGCCGGACCCTGATCTTGACGTCAGGCTGCCACAGCTTCCGGACTATCCGGGAGACCTTGACGACTATCTCCGACAGTCGGAAGCGGCAGTCTCGGATCTGATTCCAGGAACGGAGAAGACGATCGTCTGGGCCAATCCCGACGAGCGCGCGCGCACGCCGTATTCGATCGTGTACCTGCATGGGTTTTCGGCGACGCGGCAGGAGGTGGCGCCCCTCTGTGAGGTGCTGGGCCGGCGTCTCGGTGCCAATGTCTACTACACGCGCCTTGCGGGTCACGGCCATACAACGGGTACTCCGCTTGGGAATTCGACCGTCAACGATTGGCTTCGCGACACGGCAGAGGCGGCGGAAATCGGCCGGATGTTGGGTGACAAGGTGATTCTCGTTGCGACTTCGACCGGCGGCACGCTCTCGACGTGGCTTGCGAATCAGCCCAGCTTCAATGACCGGATTGTAGCGAATGTGATGCTGTCTCCGAACTTCGCGCCGAAGGACAGGAATGCACGCGTCGCACTTTGGCCGTGGGGAAAGCAGATCATGCGCGCCGCTGCGGGCAAGCTGCACTCGTGGGAGCCGACGAACAAAATGCAGGCGCGGTACTGGACGACTGCCTACCCGATCGAGGCGATCGTCGAAATGATGAGCCTCGTTGACATCGTCGACGAAATTGATCTCACGTCCGTGAAGCTGCCGACGCTGCTCATCTACTCCGAGAATGACGAGGTCGTCAGCGTCGAGAAGATGAAGGAGAAATTTCCCCAGTTCGGTGGCTCGCAGAACCGGATCGTTGCACTCGAAACAACCGCACGATCGAAGAGCCACGTGCTTGCCGGCGACATCATCGCCCCTGAGATGACTCCGGTGGTCGCGGACGTGATTTCGGATTACCTCAGCTCGATCGGGATCGAGCCTGCACTCAACGCGACACAGGAGTCTGCCGAACAAGCAAACTGATCGGGCGCAATGGCAGATTGAATGTACGCGTCAGTCGAGCGTACTGCCGATAGTCGACGAGGGAGTCAGTCGAGCGTGATCGTGAAGAATCCGAAAGCGAGGATGGCCATCGCGACAATCCCGATAATGGCCGGATAAGCCGGACCACCAAGGAAGAAGATCAGCACCCCGAAAAGCGCGAGCCCTTCGCCGGCCGCCCACGCCACGAGGTTCATGACCCATCGCTGCTGGGCGTTTTCGGACGTGTCCCGTCTGGGTTTGATTACCAGAAGCAGCACGCCTGTCACCGCAAGGAAAAGCCCAAGGAACGCGTAGGTGAGTGCGCCTGTTGGGACGTCACTTTCTGCCTCGGGCTTCACAAAGAACGCCAGCAATGCAAAAAGCAGGGGAGACGAAACGAGTGCAACGCGGATGATCTGCTGAATCGCAGGCGGCGGAACGGGTGATTGTGTCATTGGGCGTTTCCGGCGGAAATGAATGGGATAATGTGTTTTCGTCTTTCCTTGACCCGTAACGGATCCGTGCGTTCACACGGAGTTCGTCAGCGTATCGCAATCCTCAATTAGAACGGCAAGGCAAACTGGTTGCCTTCTCCGTCCACATCACGTAGATCCGCCCCTTCGTGGAGGAGCAGCCAGCGCTTGACGGTGATACCGCCGCCAAAGCCTGTCAGCGACCCGTCTGCACCAACAACGCGGTGGCAGGGAATGATGATACCGATGGGGTTGCTTCCGTTCGCGAGGCCGACCGCACGCGACTTGTTCGGGTCACCAAGCGCCGAGGCGAGCTTGCCATACGACAGGGTACGGCCGAACGGAATCTCCTGAAGCAGCGACCAGACAGATTGCTGAAAGTCGGTACCCTCCGGTGCCAGCGGCAGGTCGAACGAGCGGCGACGGCCCCGGAAGTATTCGTCGAGCTGTGCCTCTGCCGAATCGAGGACATCGAACTGGACAGCCGTGCGCGAGGGGAGATCGGTAACCGCACGCGAAGCCTGGAAAAAGAGACCGGTGAGGGCGTCCGCACGCGCGCGTAAAAGTAACCGTCCAACCGGGCTTTCGATTGTGCGGGTGGCAACGTCGACTGTCGATGTCGGCTGCTCTGAATGCGAGATGACTGCTGTGTCGCTGATCACGCTGTGTTGCTGATTACGCTGTGTTGCTGATTACGCTGTGTTGCTGATCATGCTGCGTCGCTGATGACGATGTGTCGCTGATCAAGCCGCGTGTCTCTTGTTTAACCGAAGCAAATCTACTCAATGGTAGTCGCCCGTTCAATCGTATGAATCATCCGATTCAGGCGTCACCACGGCCCGAAGCGAAAAAGTCCGACTCGATCGATTTCAGCAACACGGCGGCCTTCGACCTGAGTTCGTCGAGGCTGCCGTCGTTCAGGACTACGTAATCAGCTCGCTCCAGGTACTGCTGACGAGTAGGCTGCTCCCGCGCACGTTCGAGAACGGATTCCTCCGACCGACTGTCTCTCTCGCCTACACGCGCGACGCGGTCCGCGAGCGGGCTGTCGATGACCACATCAACATCGAACAGGCCCTCGCGGTCGGAAAGCAGCGCGGCCTCGTACACGAGATACGGGATGCCCCTTGCGGCTGCGCGGCTGATTGCCGATTCGAGGGATCGGAAAACGGCGGGGTGGACGAGTGCGTTCAGCCGGACGAGTGCGTCGTGGTCGCCGAAGACCCGATCCGCGAGAAACTGCCTGTTGAGTGACCCGTCCGGCAGATACGAAGAGGCGCCGAACGCGTCGGTGATGGCCGTCCGAAGCGCCTCGTCCTCGGTCATCAGTCGCTTGGCCTCGGCGTCCGCGTTGAACAGTGTTGCGCCAAGCTTCTCCAGTGCGGCGCAAAAGGCTGACTTGCCACTGCCGATTCCACCGGTTACGCGGATCACGATGGGTGTTGCCTCATCCGTGTCTTTCAATTCTCATATCCGCCAGGAGACGGTCATTGTCATGTTCGGAATGGTAGTCCGCACCCCGGAACGCGCAGCTTCCAGAATCTGTTCGCGCTCGCCATCCGGCAGCGTCCCGTATAACCGTCGCGAAATGCGCTGGAACGTGAGCCATCCGTCAATTCGGATGGTCGCTCCGGCCGTCGCCTGCCAGGTTATCGAACAGGTTGGCCCGATCTGGGCAATGCGTTCGCGGCCTGGGCGCGTGATCGTCGTGAAAATCGGGTCGCCATTGGCATCGACAATTGGATTGCCGTCGGCGTCGACTCGGGCGTATTGAACGCGCGTCGACTGGTTGAAGTCCCTTCGATAGAAAACGCGAAGGCCCAGCTCTGCCGTTGCGCGACCGCCGGTCGACAGGCGGATCCAACCTGAACGGGTTTGCAGCGTATCGAACGGAATTTCCGAGAACGAGTCGGCGAAAAAGCGCCCCAGCCGCAATTCGCTTTGCTCACCCGAGAAGCGCAGCATCAGCCCGCCGCCAAAGTTGTGCTGGCCATCCACATCGTATTGCAGCTCACGGGCCGATTGATCTCGTGGACGCCTTCCGCCGAGAACAAAATCGTCGACCGTATACGTAGCGCGAATTTCGGATCCAACTCGAACACGCGTGTCTCGGGACGGTGTCCAATTGATGACCGGACGCAGTCGAAGTGATCGCTGAACGTTGTTTTCTGCGGATCGCACCGCCTTCAGATAGACGGTTTCGTATTGCGTGGCGAAAACCTGAACATCGGCGGAGAGGTACTCGTTCACGATCCCGCGCAGTCCGATCTGTCCGCGTGCGAAGCGTTCATCACGGTCATCTGGGTTGATGTCCGGCGTGTCGTGTCGAAGAAGGTTGATCGTCGCATCGCCGGTCGCAACAAATCGTCGCCCGATTCCGGTTCGAAAGAATCCGGACAGGGCGTAAAAGCCGCGGTCGAAGTCCGCCTGGCGCAGGAGGTTTGCTTTCTGAGTGGCTTGAACCGGCGGCAGTCGGTCACGGTTTGAGAGCGTTCGCTGCTCTTCCTCGACGCCGCCGTGGAACGTGATTCGTGCCGTGTTGCTGCCGCGTGTATAAACAAGGTTGAGCGTGGCGTCCAGATTGCGCCGGGAGAAGTCCGTCTCGAAGAACAACGTCTCCTCGGACGGATTCGGGTTTCTTACACGACGCGCATTGGCGCCGAAGTCGAGAGTGCCGTCGAGCGTGAGCGGACCAAATACCGGGGCGCTGAACGACGTTGCCACTGCGAGTGTATCGGACGTCGTTGCCTCGATCGATTCGGAAATTGCGTTGTCGCGATTGAGGAAAGAGGTCGCCTGATAGGCATCCCGACGCGTCGTAACAACGGCCACATTACCCGATAGCTGCGCGTTCTCAAACCGGGCGCTGGTAATGCCGTTGGCGTAGAGTTTGTGTTGTTGGCGCGGCGAGATCCGCTCGTATGATCCACCGAGATCCACGACTCCGCTCCAGTTGTCAGGAGTTTCAGTCGCGATGTGGGCGAGGAACCCGCCTGCCGGTCCTGCGTCGGTCCGAATGGGCGTGCTGCCGGGGTTCGCGCCCACGCCGGGTCGGGCATCGATCGAGTAGCCGAGTCTTGGTTCGACCCAGTACGTATCGCGCCCGAGCCTCGAGCCCGCATACAGCATCTGGTTGTAGACGCGACTCAGCGAGTACCAGTTGGAGGTGCCGCCAACGCGCAGATCCGCCGTCTGGCTGATGTTTCTGACGGCGGAAACTCGCGCCCGGTTCGCGTCGCGGAAGGAGAGACGATTCTGAAAAAGAATCAGCGCGTCGGAGACAAATCGGTTCTCGGCGCTGATGGCCCAGGCACCCACGGATGTTGAGAGGTTTCCACCGACGATCCATTGATAGCGATTGATGTCGCGTTCGATGCCGGTCACGAGTGAGGCAGTCGATGAAGGATCCTGCGAAAATGCAGGAGTTCCGGTGAACCACAGGAGCGTGAGGAACGCCGCCGCGAGACGAATGTGCGTCATCAGCCGCACGTCAGCCCGGAGGCCAGCTCATTTTCCGACCGCCGATCAGGTGCAGGTGCACGTGCGGAACGGTCTGCTGTCCGTCCGGGCCACAGTTGAAAACGGTTCGGTAACCATTGGTCAGTCCTTCATCAGCAGCGATCGCGCGGGCAACGAGGAAGAGGTGCCCGATAAGCGATTCGTCGTCAGGCTCGAGGTCGTCCAGGCTCGGAATCGGCTTGCGAGGAACAACGAGGATGTGCGTTGGAGCCTGCGGGTTGATGTCCCTGAAGGCAAAACACTGGTCGTCTTCGAATACGATTTCTGACGGGATCTCGCCGTCCGCAATCTTCTGAAAGAGTGTTTTTTCGGCCATGGTCGCTTTCGATTGGTATCGTCAAAATAGGAAAGGGCCGGTCAAATTGCCGATGGGACGTTCGGAATCGTCAATGCCCGAATAAACGACTCCTGGCGCGAAGCTGGTAACAGAATCGGAACGATCGATACAAAGCGTTGTACCATTGAGCCGGCGTCGCGACACCGCAAAAGCCGTGTCTCTTTGGCGTCACGCAAGAACCTACGACACGAGAGAGCCCAATGCCCAGAGTTGCAGTAACGAGACGAATCACTTTCAACGCTGCACATCGCCTCCACAATCCGAACAAGTCGGATGAGTGGAATCGCGAGACGTTCGGCAAGTGCAATAGTCCGAACTGGCACGGCCACAACTATCAGTTGTTCATCACGCTCGAAGGTGAGCCGGACCCCGAGACCGGTTTTGTCTACGATCTCGCGAAATTGAAGCAGATTGTCGAAGACAACGTCGTGTCCCAGGTTGACCACAAGAATCTCAATCTCGACGTTCCGTTTCTCGAGGGTACGCTGACGAGCACCGAGAACCTGGCGATCGGAATCTGGAACCAGATCAAGCCGCACATTCAAGGTGCCGACCTGGTGTCAGTCCGTATCGTCGAGACTGAAAACAACATTGTCGAGTATCGAGGTTAGCCACTAGCGAGAATGATCACCGAGAAGAGCATAACGGGCGTCGCCCCGGACGATACCGCGTTCGGACACTACAGTCGATCCGACCAGTATAGCGGCCCCGCCACTGAGGCGTTGGCCGACAACGTCAACACGATCCTGAAGCTGATCGGCGAAGACCCTGCGCGCGAAGGCCTGGCCAAGACGCCGGAACGTGTAGCCAAGGCGTACCAGTTCCTGACGCAAGGCTACAGCATGGATCCGGAGGCGATCCTTTCGCAGGCGCTGTTCGACGAGGACTACTCCGAGATGATCGTTGTCAAGGACATCGAGATGTACAGCCTGTGTGAGCACCACATGCTGCCGTTCTACGGCAAGGCGCACGTAGCATACATCCCTGACGGAAAGATCGTTGGGCTTAGCAAGATTCCACGTGTGGTCGACGTGTTTGCGCGCCGACTGCAGGTTCAGGAGCGCATGACGCTGCAGATCCGGGACGCAATCGACGAGGTATTGAAGCCGAAGGGAGTGGCTGTCGTTGTTGAGGCGTCGCATCTCTGTATGATGATGCGCGGTGCGGAGAAGCAGAACTCGACGACCACCACAAGCGCGATGAGCGGACAGTTCCTGGACTGCCATATGACACGCCAGGAGTTCTTCCGGTTGATCAACGGGCACGGGTAGGGCTCGCTTCGCTTTCGGAGTTGTCAGCGGTCAGTTGTCACGTGTCAGATAGCCGGAGAAGGCGCGAGAGGCACAGTTGAGGAGGGAGAATTCATGCAGGTTGTTGTTGTAACAGGCGCCAGTCAGGGCATGGGCAAGGCGATTGCGCTGCGGTTTGCGGGTGATCCGGAAACGCGCGTCGTTCTCATCGCCCGTAATGAGGCGAAGCTCAACGATGTGGCAAAGGCGTGCCGGGCACGTGGCGCGGATGCATTCGTCTACGCGTGCGACCTCACCGATCACGAAGCGGTGGCGTCCACCGCGGCGGCGATCGTCGCGGACGTCGGCACACCGGATCTTCTCGTTTCGAATGCCGGCACCTTTCTACCCGGTGGTCTTCTCGAGACCACGCCGGAGGAATTCAAACGTCAGATCGACATCAATCTCTCCAGCGGGTTCTATGTCACGCGAGCGTTCCTCCCTTCGATGCTTGAGCGAAAGAGTGGCTCAATCTTCTTCATGGCCTCTGTAGCCTCCATTCGGGCGTATCCCGGTGGCGGTGCCTACTGTGCCTCCAAACACGGACTCCTCGGGCTCGCACGCGTGGTTCGCGAGGAAACGCGTGAGCACGGAATCCGAACAATAACGTTCATGCCGGGTGCGACACGCACCGCAAGCTGGGACGGAACGGACCTGCCGGACGAACGGTTTATTCCACCGGACGATATTGCCGATCTTGTTTATTCGACCTACGCTGTAAGTCCGCAGACGGTCGTCGAGGAGATCCTCATTCGCCCGCAACTGGGTGATATCTAGAACCGGTCGTACCATCGTACATCGGTGACGTCGGAAGGCACGACGAGTCGGGAGGTGATGTGATGCGACATGTCTCAGTGATACTGCTTTCGTTCTTAGGCCTGTCCCGCATCGCGTCTGGTCAGGTGGGTCCGTTGGACCTCGGCGCACGGCACGCCATCCACGCTACGTCGGCCGCGATACACGTTGCCGAGAAGCAGGGCAACACGCAACCGATCACCGTAGGGGCTGAGCCGAAGCACGTTCGCGCCTCCCTCGCAAGCGCCAACTTTGACGCCACGTGGTATCATCTGGAGATTGCGGTGGATTTCGCGCTCAAACGGATCAGCGGTACAACTCGGGTAGAGGGTCGATTTACGACTGCCGGTTCGACGCTAGAACTGGATCTGCTGTCGAACATGGTCGTTTCGGCCGTCAGGGATTCGACGGGCGCCGATCTCGTCTTCGCGCACAACAATGATGTGCTTAGCATCACGCTCGGGGCCACTATTCCCGTCGACGGGCGCGTCATTGTGGAGATTGACTACAGCGGCCAACCTGTCGATACCGGGTTCGGCTCGTTCAAGTTCGACACGCGCGACGGTAAGCCGGTCGCCTGGACGCTGTCCGAACCGTACGGCGCCCGATCCTGGTGGCCCGGAAAGGATCATCCATCGGACAAACCCGATTCGGCCCGTGTGACCGTCACGGTACCGGCTGATCTCGTCGTCGGGTCAAACGGAACGCTGGCATCGCGAACGGAATCGGGCACCGATGCAACCTACGACTGGGTTGTACACTACCCGATTGCGACCTATCTGCTGTCGCTTGCAATTGGTCCGTACGAGCTCTTCGAGCAAACGTATGAGAGACCGGACAGCCTGGCTGAGAGCCTTGGTTCCCTGTCGTTGCCGATCGAACATTACAAGTATCCGACGAACGGATCGGCTTCCCTGCCTGCCGGATGGGCGGAGGTGACCGACGCCCTTGCGGTGTTCGAATGGTGGTTCGGTGCGTATCCGTTTGCCGAGGAGAAGTACGGGCACGCCGAGTTCGGATGGGGTGGTGGCATGGAGCACCAGACGTTGACCTCGATGGGCGGATTCACGACGTCGCTGATGACGCACGAACTCGCCCACCAATGGTTCGGCGATGCGGTGACAACGAGAACCTGGCCGCATCTGTGGTTGAACGAGGGGTTTGCTTCCTACGCGGAGATCCTCTACTGGGAGACGATGGCGGATCGCTATCCAAATTTCGCTGCGGGCGCGATCCTTGACGATCAAATCCGGGCGAAGACGGCAACACGGACACTCGTCGTAGCCGATACTTCAAGCACGGCGAGCCTGTTCGCAAGCAACCTTGTCTACGCCAAAGGTTCCGCCGTTCTGCACATGCTTCGTAGTGTTCTTGGCGACGAGGCGTTTCGCGAAATGCTTCACCAGTATATCGCCGATCCCTCCCTGCGATATGGCACTGCGACGACTGCGGATCTACAGCGGGTTGCTGAATCGGTCTCAGGGATCGACCTCGACGATTTTTTTCGGCAGTGGGTGACGGTGGATTTCGGCTACCCGAAGTACGAAGTCCTGTATTCGGCATCGCCGGCAACCGCGGGAGGATACGACCTGTCGCTGACGATCAATCAGACGCAGAGCTCCGAGGTGCCGTTCTTTCACATGCCGGTGACCGTTGCGGTCACGACGACTGCAGGCGAGGAACGTTTTGTTGTCGACAACAACGCACGCGAGCAGACGTTCACGCTGCATACGGATGCCTGGCCGCTGGACGTGCAGTTCGACCCCGACGGCGTCTTGCTTACTGACCAGACGACGGCAGTTTCGATTGAGTCATCGCAGGATGCGCACGGCGAACCGGTGCTGATCTGGCCCAATCCGACGTCGTCGACACTCCACGCCGAGTTGGGCCTGTCGATGGCCGACCAGACCAGAGTTTCTGTCGTGGACCTGCTTGGTCGCAACATTCGAACGGTTTGGGCCGGAATACCGGTGACCTCTCGGGTTCGTCTGGACGTTTCGGTTGACGACCTTGCAGCAGGGTCGTATCTGCTCGTCGTAAAGTCACCTTCCGGCGTACGGTCGAGGGTGTTTCAGGTTGTACGGTGACGGTCTCATCGCGTCAAAACTGCGCTCCGCGCTTCGTGAAAGCCTTCGCCGAGCGCATCGATGAAGATGATGCCGGACGACCAGGGAGTCCCATCAATTTTCAGCTCGTACGTCCGACCTTCCTCGGCACGGCCGTCGAACAGTTGCGTTAGCTGCCGTCCGAGCGTATCAAAGACTCGCACAGTAACGTGTTGCGAGCGGCCGACTGTCAACGTCACGACCGCCTGCTGGTGGAACGGATTTGGAAACGCGTTCGAAAGGTTGAACGTCAGTTCGTTGTCGATTTCAACGGAAAATTCCGGTGTGAGTGTGTACGAGCCATCGACATCGGTTTGCTTTATCCGAAACAGGTGCGTGCCTGGAGCCAGATCGTTGACACGATACAGGTAT
Source organism: Bacteroidota bacterium (assembly GCA_020437385.1). Lineage (GTDB taxonomy): Bacteria > Bacteroidota > Rhodothermia > Rhodothermales > JABDKH01 > JAGQWL01. The sequence continues at coordinate 4,591 of JAGQWL010000439.1, read as the reverse complement.
GCGTGTCCGTCTCCATTTCCGGCTGCCTCCACGAAGCCGTGAGCGAGCCACTCCATGGTATTTCGGTTATCGGATGTTGCAGGCTGCTGCATCTGCACTTCGAATCCGAGATTACCCTTCTCACTGGTTGTTGACCATTTCAGCAGCGCCGTACTTCCGTCGGCAATCGCCGAGACGCTGGCGAATTCGACGGCGAGGGTGACGGAACTTGGCGCGACGACTCCGGTGATGTCGCCGCTGCCCGTCAATACATCCGTCACGCCGGTTCCATCGAGGGCACTCCGCTGGATCCTTCGCGGAATCGGAAGCGCCCAGTAGAGTTCAGTGTCTGTCGCTTCGATTGCCTGGACGAAGCCGAGGCCCGTTACCAGGTCGTCTATCGTTCCGGTGCCGTCCGCATTTTTTCGGCGGATGGTCCCATCTAAAGGCACTGACCAGTAGACACTTCCGTTGCTGACCGCAATCGACTCGGGGAATCCGGTGTCCGTATGGAAGAGTTGGGTTCCACTTCCATCGAGATTTTCCTTGCCGATTTCCTTGCGGTTGATTCAGTAGATCTTGCCTGCTCCCGGATCGATCTCGATGTCGCCAATAAAAACAATCCCGGTCAGGATCGTCGCTGCGTTGCCGCCGTCGGGATCCGCCCGCCAGACATCGCCGTTCGCGGTCCAGAACAGCTTCTGTGTCACAGGATCGAACGCGACCGCATCGACCGCAGTTTGAAGTGTCGCAACATCTTCGGTCCCGCTGCCGTCGAGGTTTGCCCGAACGACGCTGGCATCCGACTGGCTGGTCCAGTAGACCTTACCGAGATTCTCGTCGAGCGCGAGATCGCCGCTGAATTGCCTCGTGAACACGATTGTCTGCCGAACAGTGCCGTCGAGATTCGCGCGCCACATGGATCGGCCGAGCCATCCGGAGGCGTACAGTTTGCCGGCGCCCGGATCCAGCACAACGTCTGTCGCGGGCACGCCGGATGAGACCGTCTCGATCCCCGTACCGTCGAGGTTTGCGCGCCGCACCTGAATGATTCCCAATTCGACCCAGTAGACCTTGCCTCCGGCCGGATCGACGGAGATTCCCGCCGGTGTGTTGAGGCTCGTCGCTAGATCCTCGGCCGAACTTCCGTCGAGGTTCGACCGTCTGATCGCACCGTCTACTGCATCGGTCCAGTACAACTTGCCTGCGGTCACGTCAAGTGCAAGTCCGAACGGGGATGTCAGACTGCCACTTACGGTTTCGACTGACGACCCGTCTACGTTTGCTCGTCGAATGACACCGCCCGTAAGGTCGTTGTCGATCCAGTAGATCTTGCCGGTACCGTCCAGCTCTACATCTGTAGGTGCTGTCTGTCCTGTCACAAGGTCCGACGCGATGCCGCTCGCAACATCCAGTACACCGATTCGTCCGTTGATTGGATCGCCGAAGTAGACTTTCTGGGTAGTCTCATTGGCCGCCAGCCCCGAGAGTCCAGATAAGCCGGTAACGAGTGTTTCGACCCCTGTTCCATTCAGGTTCGCGCGTCGGATCCCGCGAGCACGCCAGTCGGTCCAGTAAATGTGGCTACCATCGACGGCGGCACCCATCGGGTAGTACGCTGCATCGGCGATCTCGCTCACTGCGTTGCCCGACTCCGCGCGTAGGATTCGATCTCGGTTTTCGGTCCAGAAGAGCTCACCAGAAAACACGGCGGCTGCGCCGTTCCTGCCGATCCGCGACGCGTTCGAACCGTCAGGAGGGAAGACTGTGTCAATCGTGCACATGTGACAGTCCTGCCACTGCTTAGTATTATCGATTACGTCGTAGATCTCGCATCCGCCTCCACTAACAAGCGGGCAGGCGTTGTACTCGATGTAGGTCCCTGTGTACAGGCCCGTGAGAAGGTCGAGGAACGCACAACTGTCCATCGTCGCTCCGAGGATAAACGTCAATGCGACGCCGAGACCCCACGTGCCGATGCGCGTTAGGAACGATCGTCGGCCGGAATTGCGGATATCGTCTGTCGGGGTCGCGCGGGCGGAAGTCTGCTTCATGGTTTTTCCAGCTTGAGTGGTCGCGGGCTCCCTTCGCCAGATGGCGCAGGGCCTTCTCATTCAAAGCAGGAAATTGCGGAAGTCGGGCTCACGAGCACGTAATATCGGCCAATCAGCTCATTGTGAGCGATCTGACACGACGTCGGGCAACGCCGGATCCGTTCTGGACGTGGGCTAGTTCAGCCGAGGATCGGCCGGAAAATTCGCGAAGAGCTTGTACTCGCCGCCGAGGCTGGCGACGACGCGCGACCAGAGCTTCTCGGCGTCCGTTTCGAAAACGAACTGATGATTTGGCGGGATGACGAGCCAATCGTTGTTCTCGAGTTCGGCTTCGAGCTGCCCGTCTGCCCATCCGCTGTAACCGAGAAAGAACCGCATCGGCACGTCACCGAAATCGATCAGGTCCCCCGCGGCCTTGACCGTTTCGAAATTGCCGCCCCAGAAGACGCCATCCGCGATCGGAGTACCGTCTTCGATCAGCTCCGGGAGATTGTGTACGTAGTGAAGCGTGTCGGGCTGTACGGGTCCGCCGAGGAAGAGATCGGGCGACTGCCCGTGAAGCATCTCGACGAGCTCCTCGCTCTGAAAGGGCAGCGGCCTGTTTAGAACGAGACCAAAACTCCCGTCGTCACCCGTTTCACAGAGCAGGATGACGGTGCGTCGGAAGTTGGGGTCCCGGATCATCGGTGCCGAGGCCAGCAGCACTCCGGGTCCGATGTTTCGCTTTTCGTACACCTTCTTGCCGCCTATGCGGTCTTTGCTGCTTCGGCAGGTGCGGACTTTTCCTTGAGCAACGCGCGATGCGCGCCGCACCACCAATCGGAGTCGCGCGTGATGCTGGTGACGGTGATTCCCGAAAAGTGCGGAATCAGCGAGATGAGATAATGGGGCACCTCGTACCAGTTATCGGCGCGGACCAGCTTCTCCAGCTCGTCTGCTGCGATACGGGCCCAGCGCCACTTGTGACGCAAGCCTTCGGCCTTCTTCCAATAGGTACGCTCGTCCCACGCGTTCGCGCTTTCGTCGATTGTACGGTAGATATCCCTGAGGCAAAAGACGAGGTACGAGACCATGTCGTGCGCCTCCTCGTCAAACTCCGGCCGCTGTGCGAGGAGCCGGAGAATCTCGGCGCCCGTCCGCATATTCTTGTTCCGCTCCTTGGCTGGAGTGTCTCCCGTCTGTATCAGTCTCGCCATGCTCTAAATTAGCAAATCCAGCTTGTTCACTGCCACTGCAACACGCTGTGAATGCAGTATTCGAAGTTTCGTTTCACCAACGCACGCAGTTGCCAGCATTTAACAATCGTGTGCAGTATCGTCAGCGATGGCCTGCTCGTCAATTCAAGACACGGAATGCGCGTCACGGTAGAAAATGATTCAGATATTGCGACGAGGGGGCACGGTTGCTGCGCTCCTTCTCACCCTCATGATATCCTCCGGGCGGTGTGTTCTCGCCGCTGTTCCCGACGATTCATCGGCTGAGATCATGAAAGAGCCTGAGCCCCTTCGGCTTGCCGTCGTGGGCCTCGTACATGGTCACGTACACGGCATTCTTACTGACGCCCAGCGGCGAGATGACGTCGACCTCGTTGGCGTTTTTGAACCGGACTCGTTGCTGTTGAACGAAATATCGGACCGGTACAATGTGCCGCGACGGCTTCGCTTTTCGAACCTCGCGGAGATGCTGGACCGCGTTCGTCCGGATGCCGTGTCCGTCAATTCGAATACGTTCGATCACGCGGACATCGTCGAAGAATGTGCGCGGCGCGGTATTCACGTCATGGTGGAGAAGCCGCTTGCCGTATCCATGGAGCACGCCCGCCGGATTCAACGGGCGGCGGACGAATCCGGAATCCATGTCCTCGTGAACTACGAAACAACGTGGTATCCGGGCAATTCCGTGGTCGAGGAGCTGCTCGACTCGGGAGCACTGGGTACGATTCGGCGGATGGTCGTACGCGATGGTCACTTCGGACCGAAGGAGATCGGTGTGTCCGAAGCGTTTCTGGAGTGGCTTGTTGATCCGATCCTGAACGGCGGCGGGGCGCTGACAGATTTCGGCTGCTACGGTGCGAATCTGATGACCTGGCTGATGAAGGGCGAAACGCCGATCGCCGTCACCGCCGTGACGCAAAACCTGAAGTCAGATCCGGTATATTCGCGCGTCGACGACGAGGCGACGATTATTGTCGAGTACCGCGGTGCCGTTGGGCTCATCGAAGCAAGCTGGAACTGGCCGTATCATCGCAAGGACATAGACGTTTACGGCGACTCGGGCTACGTCGTCGTTCCCCGTCGCGATGTGGTGCACTTCGGTCGGCTTGACGAGCGGATTGACGAGGTCGACGAAGCGGAGGCTCCCATCGAAGATGCGAAGGGCGCGACGGCCGTTCCGTCGCTGGACGATTCCGTTGCAGACCCGTTGTCCTATCTCCGGGCGGTTGTTTCAGGCGAAATCGTGCCGGAGCCGAACGATCTTTCGTCGCTGTCCAACAACCTGATGGTCACGCGGATACTGGATGCCGCGCGCGAGTCGGCGCGGACGGGGAGGCGGGTGGT
>JAGQWL010000438.1 GCA_020437385.1 Bacteroidota bacterium | reverse complement strand
CTGCGCGGTCATCGCCGTCGCGTGCGGCGCTCAGCCATCGGGTTATTTCTGAGGATGGAACTTCGGGCATGCCGTCAACAGAACTGAAACTGCAAAGCTATTGAAAATAAGCGTGCCGCCTGAGAAACGACCTCGACAACTAGGCATAACGGTGGAAAAAGCTATATTCGTCGAGGAATCGAGGTGCAACCAAATACCGGTCGACCGGTTCTAGTTGCGGCCCGTGGCGGCCGGTAATCGCGACCCCACTTTGGCTTTTTCAGTGACCGGGTTCTCAACCGTCGAAGCCATCGCAACTTTGGGAATAGTTTTCGTGTTAAGAATCGCGATTGGTCGGATGACGGATCGCAAACGTCCAGTTCTTCGGCTTATGGCCGATCGTGAAGACCATTCGTTGCTCGGAAGACTCTAACTCGTCGCAGAATCGCACTATGAAGTTTCAAATTTTGAAGTCGGGTCTCTTTTTGGGACTTCTGATGACTACCGTGACGGCGTCGCTTGGCCAGCAGCGTGCTGCTTCGGTGGCCGGAATCAGAAGCCTCGAGAGCTTTGATGTAAAGGTATTCATAGAGGGCGCTTATCAGGGAGGAACACCGGCGATGGCTTCTAGCATCACCGGCCAGGCGTACTTTCCGCTCACCCAGCCGTATTCGGGCGCTGCTTTCGTGGGAACGCCGATGTATTACGCCGGAAACGAATCCGTCGGTGGGTCCGTGCCGGCCGGCGCAATCGACTGGGTGCTCGTCGAAGTCCGCGCGAATGGCGTCACGAGGTCTGACTCGGTACAGACTGTCGCGGCCCTTCTGATGGACGACGGATCGATCCGATCTACCGATGGTGTATCGCTTCCGCTCGCCCTCGTCAATCCCTCCGATGTCCATTATGTCGTCGTTCGTCATCGTAATCACATGCCGGTGCTCTCGAGTGGAGCGGTAGCATTCGGGACGTCGCCGACCCCCTACAACTTTACTTCTGTAGCCTCGCAGGGTTACGGCGCCAATCCGATGAAAGATCTCGGTGGCGTTTTTGGGATGTACGCGGCAGATCCAAACGGTCAGGACGGCGTTACCGCGTCAGATAAGTCATTCTGGACAACGCAGAATGGCGGCCCAGACGGCTATCTGTCCGGCGATTTCGATCTGACGGGCTCGGTTACGGCTTCCGATAAGTCGTTCTGGGTGTCGAACAATGGACTCGCCTCGCCGGTCCCCGGCAACTGATTGACAACAAACTAGCTATCGGCTAACACACAAGGCACGATGAAACATTTTGCTTCGATTATCCTCGGAATGGTCTTGATGATCGGGCAGGCCCATGCCCAGACGGCTGATGGTCAGTTCACGACCAACTTCGACGGGAGTACCCTCGAGGTGACGTTGGACCTGCAGGGAAATCCGGTCGCGAAACTAGCCCAGACGACGCTGCGGTTCACCTTCAATTCGGCAGGTCTTGCTTATGCGGGGTCGCCGGTAGACGGGACGGACTACGCTTTCCAGAACTATTCGGGCTTTATCGGTTCGAGTTTGTACAACTCCTTTGTCACGAATAACTCGGGCGAGGTGTCGGTAAACATCGACCTCGCAGGAGGCACTGGCGAAGACTTGCCGTCCAGCTGGACCCCCGTTGTAACCCTGTACTTCGACATTATTGACCACTTCGAGACGTCCAACTTACAGTGGACGTTGACGCAGGTATATGAAGCTCCCGGTGGTGTTAATGACGCGTACACCATCGGTACTTTTGCTGACCTTGACATACCATTGGACGAGAGTCTTCCGATTGAGCTGGCGAGTTTTGACGCCGTTGTACAGGGAAGTGATGTCGTCCTGAACTGGTCGACTGGATCGGGTAACGCCCCGGGGCAGTTCGATGTCATGATGCGGACGGCTTCGGGCCCGTGGGAACGCGCAGGCGAAGCGGGTAGCTCGACGTCTGACCCCGACGCGTTCTCTTACCGCATCGAAGGACTGTCAGCAGGTACCTACAGTTTCCGAGTGGGGCGGATCGGCGAAGGCGGAGGATACTCCTATTCGAGTGCTGTCGAGGCACGCGTTACAGTGTTGTCAGGGCTTCAGCTTTTCGATGTATATCCGAACCCGGTAGTGAACTCCGGTACAGTCGGTTTGTCGTCATCCAGGAGCCAGGCAGTTACCGTCGAACTGTATAACGTGATCGGTCAACGCGTACAAACCCTCTTTGAGGGCGACATGACTGCAGACGCTACGCGCACGTTCCGGTTTGATTCGGGACAGCTACCGGCGGGCACCTATTTTCTTCGGGCGAAGGGTGTCGATGAGTCAGTTACGAGGCGCGTGGTCGTCGCCCGCTGATCCGGATCAGACTGCGACAATAACGATCTCAAGCGCGTGCGCCGCCTGATCGAGACGGTTGTAGACGTCGGCCTTGAACCATTTCCATCGGCCTCGCGCGGTCCGCATGCGTACGAGCCATGTCGCCCGGGTCTTTCCGTGACAGACCATGTCGGCGACATCACGCATAACCTGGTATAGCTGACGACCGTGTATCATGGAAAAGAAGCTCTCGGACACGTCGTCGGCGGCGGAGTACTCGAGGAGGTTCCGCGCTGCGGGGGACAGTTGGCGGACTGATCCGTCCTGCGTCAGCTCGATCATCGCGAGCGACGGGTTTTGGAAGCGCTTCCGAGCGGACTCGGCCTGTATTTTCTGCGGATCCGATGTGGATGCCGCCATCAATCCATTGTTCACGTGCGACCTCGAATAGTGACTGATGTCCGCCGCCGTCTGCCGTTTACGGTCGGCGCCTCAACGCTGGTGAGTTCGTACCCGGCTATCCGGGATTGTTGCCTCTAAAAGGGTACGAAGCTGTTGAGGAAATTTGCCTGCTACTTGTCTCAATCGTATCAGGTAGAGCGTAACGCATTTGCGTGCTAAACGCAATTCTGGTGGTCTGGTTCGACTCGTATTCAGAGGCGGAAAAATCGAGGTTCAGGTGCCACCGCGGGTTGAATCCACAATCGCTCGCACCTCGCGCACGAGCCTATCAGACGAAAAGCGCGAAACAGCCTCATCATGACCTTGTGACGCGATAGTCGCGCGAAGTTGAGCGTCCTGCTCAAGGCTGCTGATTGCTCCTTGAAGGGCAATTGCGTCATTGGGTGGCACAAGCAGCCCGGTCTGGCGGTCGCGAATCAGCTCGACAGCTCCGCCGGCATTGGTCGCAATCACCGGCTTCCGAGAAAGCATTCCCTCGACGATCACCCGTCCGAACGGTTCGGGTGCTGTAGAGGTGTGCGCCACGATATCGCACGCGGCCATCAATTCGGGCACATTATCACGGAAGCCGAGGAAGTGAACGCGGTCTGCCATTCCGTACCGGGAAGCCAATGTTTCAAGCATGGACTTGTACGGCGTATCGGCATCAAAAATGGCATCGCCTACGAGCAGCGCGTGCCAACCAGGATGCTTGCGGATTGCTTCAAGAAGAACGTGCTGTCCCTTCCAATCCGACAATCGGCTGAAGCAGCCAACGAGCAAGTCGCTTTCAGTAACACCCAGTTCTGTGCGAAGCAGGCTTGACGTAGATGGGTCGACCGAATCAAATGGATCGGACTCGATTCCATTGTAAACGGTTAAGGTCTTCGCTGCTTTTCCGCCGGATGCAATGAAGGCGTCTCGTGTGGCCTCGGAGTTCGCGATGATGCGACTCACGAAGGCGTTCGCAACTCCAACGGCTAAACGGATGTGACCACTGCTGAAATGCGCCACATCCATCAAGTCGCGTAGATGCCATATAACGGGCCGTCTCGATAGGGCACCCGCGATGGCTCCGACGATCATCGATTTCTGAGAGTTGGCGTAAATGACACTGCTCGATCGCGCAAGGCGCGCCACCTTTAAACAATGGCCCAGTAATGCCGGAATCGCCGCCGCGTCGTTGAGAAGACCACCGTCCCGACTTATCGTGCGCAGTTTTCCAGACATCGGAAGAACTGAAACGGCTACGCCATCTTCCGCCAGCTTTCTACGAAAGGGCCCGTCCTCGAACAAGATGACCTCCGCTTCGTCACGGAAAGCGCGAGCAATCGAGAGCAGCGACAGCTCTCCACCACCGAGGACGCCGGCGTGGTCGAGAAAAAGAATTCGTCGGCGCTCCGTCATAGTACCTCCTCGTACACCGAACGGGTCATGGCGGCTACCGAGTTCCAGTCAAATCGATTGACGGCGTAGGCCCGGCAACGAGCGTCGTCCGGAACCTGCCGGCCGCCACTCAGAATCGATCTGATTCCGTCCGCGAGGTCCGATGACTCAGGTCCCGCCGTCACGAGGTTTTCCGAAAGGTCGGTGACGACCTCCGGAAGACCACCGACCGGAGTGACAAGGACGGGCGTGCCGGAGGCAAGGGACTCGATGGTAACAAGTCCAAATCCTTCTAATGAAACGGTTGGCGCGACCGTTAGCGTCGCAGCTCTGTAAGCCATCGGCAGGTCATCATCCGCTACGAACCCCAGGAGGCGCACATTGTCAGCAAGTCCAGCGGCCTCGACGCGCTGTCTCAGCTCATGTTCTATCGGGCCCTTTCCCGCCAGAAGAAACAATACTTCCGGATGGGTTCGGGAGACTTGCGACGCCGCATCAACGAGATTTTCGAGTCCCATTCTTCTTGCGAGCCGCCGGACCGAGAGGACTATCGGACGATCTGTCGGCCAGCCGAGATGGGTGCGCGCTTCTGTTTTGCTGATCGATGTTGAGAATCGCTGCGTGTCAACACCGCCGGGTACAACTCGGATGGATTCATCTGGCACGTCGTAATGCTCTCGCAAAACGTCGGCAAAGGCACGGGATAACACGATGAATCGATCGGCTCCGGAATAGACAGCCGTCTCGACATACTTCTTGAACGCGACATTCACACGGGACTTTCCCTCGACTTGAGACTCCAGCGCCCAAGGACCGTGAAAATGCACAACCCGCGGCAGTTGTCGCAGGTAGCCGATGGCAGGGAACGCGTAGACGGCAAAGTGAATTGCGGCGAGATTCGGCGGGTTGTCCGTGAGTTCAGCCCTGACGTGCGATCGAGCCCCCAGCCACCGTGAGAGCAGCGAGGCTTTGTCACTGGCAAATGAGGTAACAGCTCCTTCCGAGTCCCGCAAAACACTCGCGCTGCCGGCCACCAGGCCTTTAACGCTGACAGCCTGGGCGGGAAGGCTATGAACCAGGCCATAGAACATTCGATCAAGCCCGCTGCCCGACTGCTCGGGGAGCCAGCTCTTCCCAATTTGAAGGGTTCGAATCGGCGATAGTTCTGACATGGTGTCTGCTTCAGTTGCGAACAGTGATTATCGACAGATCATCAATCGTCGATAGTCTGACGACCTAGAATGTACTGTTCACCTGGATGCCAAAGTGTCGCGGTGGAGCCAGTAGCGCGGCGCGCTCGAGATAGTAGTAGTTCAGCAAGTTCTCAACCTGCAGCGAAACGCGAAGATTCTTTCGCGACCATCCAACGCGACCATCGAGGACAATCGAGTTGACGGCAATGTCGGCATCCGGTACGAAACGAGAAAAGTCGGAGTCTACAGTCGCCGGTTTGCTGGCCGCGCGTGCGTCCAGTCCAGCCGTTACCGAATTGCGGTCCAAGGCGATTCCGCCGACCAGCAGATGCTGCGGCCGGTAGGCGAGAGGTCTACGCGTGTCGAAGTCCATCGAGGAAAGGAGCGTATACCCCAGGCGCGCCCGGAAACAACATAAAAGCGCGGCGCGAGATTCCACTTCGAGCCCTGCCACCCGCCCACGTGAGAGGTTAACAAATTGAAAACCCAGCCGGCGGGAGCCCACCTCGTCCTCCAATTGCACGAACCGAGGTTCAATAAGGTCGTCAAGTCGACTGTAAAAGAGCGCCAGGTCAACCGACGCCATTGCCTTCGGTGGCTCATAGCGGACACCCAATTCGGCACTGATACTTGTTTCCGGTCGGAGGTCGAGATTTCTGAAAACTGGAAAGTAGCCTTGGTCGTCTGTGTAGCGCTCAGCGACGCTGGGCACCCGGAAGCCGGCTCCCGCACTGGCCCGGGCGGAAATGGCAGGACCAACTCTGCGTGCGATGGCCAGTTTCGGACTGAGGTGAACGATCGTTTCGATCGAGAAAACTTGAAAAACATCGAGCCTGAGTCCGCCGACTGCAGAGATCATCTGGGCAATATCTCGCTCGTACTGAACATACGCGGCCATTTCCGGCTGGCGGCCAACAGATTCGCCTGACTCGGTTCGAAAGAATGACGATGTTGTCAGATTGAGGTCAACGTTCGCTCCTGTCGTCACCTGCCCATCGGCCAGCTCACCCGAGAACTGTGCCTCAGCTCCGGTGCGAAAACCCACCGTTCCCTGCGCGAGTGGTTTCAGGCGACCGTCGTCGTCAATCGGGCGGATCAGAAGCGAATAAAAGCGCGCCCGGACGTTGACGACACCCCGCTTGGTAGGCATGCGCAACTGGGGCAGTAGGCTCATGGTCATCGTGTGATTGTCGCTTGCCCCTGTCGGTTCGTCGACCCGAGAAATCGCAATGCTTCCGGGATTCAGCGCATCAGAAAGTCCGTTCCAGAAAAGGAAATTCTCCCGCCTGCGAATGAGCAGGCCCGCCAGCACGTCGAGTCTCGTTCTTCGGGCCGATCCCGCCGATGCCTTTGCAAAAATGTTGATCGACCGCGACCGGTCCTGGTTGAGGTATCCGGGATCGACGATACCTGAAATCGACATCCACCCGCTTGCGTTGGCGCCAAATGAACGCTCATGGGTGATCTCCATTGTGTAGTCGGGCCGGAAATCGCGGGCCGAAGTCCACTTGCGGGTCCACTCCGGATATCGGAATGGCTCGTTGAAACCGACAGCGGCACGAATGCTTGTTGCCGGCTTGTCGCCGGCGCTCTCCGAGATGATGTTCACCACTCCACCAAGTGCCCCGCTTCCATAAAGAGCGGACCCCGGCCCTTTCAGTATTTCGACCTGTTTTACGCGGCTCATGGGAATCGCCTCGAACGGGACGCCATCAGTGTCCGGAGAAAGCAGCGGCATACCGTCGACCAGCAGCAGTACGCGACTGCCGGTGTTGTATGCAAATCCACTTGATCCACGGATGCTGACCTGGTTGCCCTGCACGCTGACTCCGGAGACATGCCGAATGGCAGTGTCCAGCGACTCGATTCGTCTTGCTGAAATGAAGTCGGCGCCTAGGACGGCGATGCTTGCCGGGACATCCGAGGCGAGTTGAGGTCGGCGCGAAGCGGTCACGACGACTTCTCCTGCATCGTAGATGTGTGGCATCAGTCGGCAGACTATCGGGCGCTCGGTTGGGACCACGATGTCCAATGTGTCAGGTTCGTAGCCAAGGAAACTGCAGCGCAGGACGTGGCTCCCTTCTGGTACTCCGTCAATTGCAAACCGTCCGTAAGCATCTGAGACGGCACCGATTCTTGCGTCAACAAGAAGCACGTTGACCCCTGGAAGGGGCTCCTGATTCTCATCCAGGACGACGCCGGCTATGCGGTAGCTTTCCTGCGCTGACGCATTCGGTACCCACGGCAGGGAGGCGGCTGCCAATAGCAGCACCACGTATCTCGAGACGGCGATATTCAAATAATGCGCCTCAACTCGTTACGGGAATCTGGGGATGTGTGCGAAGTCAACAGTAACATTGACGTCAATCGTTTCCCCGGCGCCAAGAATGATGACACCGTCATTTTCCGAGACGAGGCCAAGCGGAGCCCAGGAAAACAGGTTCTCTGTAACTTGCCGGGCGATCCCGCTATAGGGGAAAACGCCGGTTCCAACTCCTCGAACAGAAAAGGTATCGGATGCCAGGCCGTATTCGAGCTGCCGGCTCACTTCTATTCGGTTTAGTTGGAGAAAATCGGAAGTGTCGGCGGGCACAAAGCGGAGCGCGACGAATCGAAGGTCTCGAACCGAATCCTCTGGCGGCCATTGACCGAGATACGTAACGGTGCCACGAATTGTCCCGACGGAATCATCCGATTCTGGCGCAAGACCACCTTCGCAGGCGGTCAGGCCCAGGATGACGGTGAGCGCGAACAATGTGCCTGGCGATGCTTTCAAGTGCCGCCCGTGACCCAAGTTGATGGACTCTTCGTTGTTCTAGGCCTAATTCGTCCCTATTTTACAAGGCTATGGCCCAATGACACAAAATGGGGCCGCAACGCTCAGGCGGGCTACGCCCGACGATAGCGGCTGAAATTGCGCTTAACTCGTCTCGTGAAGCAAGTCGTTACCGGTACCTCAGCGCGTGAGGCGTGCATAACGAGGTGTCGTCGCCGAACGCGAGATCGACGACGTGAGGCGTGACGCACCGGAAATTAGTGAACAAGACCCCTCTTTATGAAGCTCTCCAATTTCGTCTTTGACTACCCCAGTTCACTCGTTGCGAAATACCCGGCTGATCCGCGTGACAGTTCTCGCCTGATGGTACTCGACCGTTCCAATCGGACAATCGAGCACAAGCACTTCCATGATATTGTCGATTACTTCTCTGCAGGAGATGTGATCGTGGTAAATGATACGAAGGTCTTTCCGGCACGTCTGTACGGCAACAAAGAAAAGACCGGCGCGCGAATCGAGGTTTTCCTTCTCAGAGAGCTGAACTCCGAGAGCCGACTGTGGGACGTGATCGTTGACCCGGCACGCAAGATTCGAATCGGCAACAAGCTCTACTTCGAGAACGGTCTCGTTGCCGAGGTGATCGACAACACGACGTCGAGGGGCCGCACGATCCGCTTTGTGTTTGAAGGCACGAACGAGGAACTCTACGAGAAAATCGATGCGATCGGACAGACGCCGATCCCTCCCTACATAAAACGAAAGGTGGAGGAGGAAGACCGTGAACGGTATCAAACGGTCTTTGCGAACGAGCGCGGCGCAGTAGCGGCGCCGACCGCCGGCCTCCATTTTACTCCTGAACTCGTACAGAAACTCGTCGACAAGGGTGTCAAGGTTGTACCGGTCACGCTTCATGTCGGCCTCGGGACGTTCCGGTCCGTTGAGGTCGAAGACCTAACGAAACACCGGATGGATTCCGAATATTTCAGGATCACTCCTGATGCGGCCGAGACGATCAATGAAGCGCTTCGGTCTCCTGAAAACAAGGTTACGGCTATTGGGACAACGGTCGTCCGGGCGGTCGAGTCGAGTCTCTCCGCTTCAAACTTTCTCAAGCCTGCCTCCGGCTGGACTGACAAGTTTATCTATCCGCAATATGAGTTCAAGATTGCCCAGCAGCTCGTGACGAACTTCCATATGCCTAAGAGCACGCTGCTTATGCTCGTATCGGCCTTCGGAGACTACGACTTTGTAATGGAGGCGTACGAGGCGGCGATCAAGAAGAAGTATCGGTTGTTCTCGTTTGGGGACGCAATGCTTCTGATTTGATCCGGCCGTGCCTTTTCATCTCGTCGTTCCAGCCGCAGGAAGCGGCAGTCGTCTCGGTGGAGAGCCGAAGCAGTTTCGACTGCTGGGGGGCGTCCCGGTCCTGATTCGGACGATTGAAGCGTTCCTGTCTGTGCGAGGGTTCGAGGGTGTGGTGATTGCCGCGCACGCCGGGCAGGTTGGTCGAACCGCCGAAATGCTCCGATCTTTTTTTGGGGATGGTTCCTTTGAGATCGTTGCGGGTGGCGACACGCGTCAAGAGTCCGTTCGCAGGGCGCTTGACGCCGTTCCGGATGCTTCCGAGTTGGTTCTGATCCATGACGCGGTTCGACCGTTCGTGACCAACGACCTCGTCGAATCCATTGTTGATCTCGCGAAGCGACGCGGTGCTGCATGTCCTGCTGTCCCGGTGGCGGACACCCTTCGCCGGGTGCTCGACAACGAATTCGGCGAGACCATCGATCGTCGCAACCTCTGGCAGGTACAGACGCCCCAGGCGTTTCGGCTTGAGGCGATTCGCGCGTCGCACGAATGGGCAGCGCGAACTGGCCTGATTGTTACGGACGATGTCGAACTGTACCAGCGCCATGTCGGTCCCGTCGTGTGTGTGGAGGGTGACCGTCGAAACTTCAAGATCACCGATGCCGGAGACTGGGAACTAGCGGAGATTCTCGTTTCGGGTGGTAAAACAACATGATTCGGATCGGATTCGGATACGACGTTCATCGTTTTGCCGACGGGCACCCGCTCGTGCTCGGCGGAATTCGGATTCCGTCGGAGCGTGGCCTGCTGGGGCATTCGGACGCCGATGTGTTGCTGCATGCAATCTGCGATGCACTGCTGGGGGCACTCGCGCTCGGCGATATCGGGATGCATTTTCCCGATACGGATCCAGCCTGGAAAGACGCGGACAGCGCTAAACTGCTTGCAGGCGTCGTCAGCATCGTCGCGGAGAAGGGTTTTTACGTCGTAAACGTCGATTCTACCGTGGTCCTTGAGCGACCGAGGCTTCGAGCGCACGTCGATGCAATGCGAGGTCGCATTGCCGAGATCCTCGGAATCGATAGCAGTCAGGTGTCAGTCAAGGCAACAACGAGCGAAGGGATGGGTTTTGTTGGAACCGGTGAGGGAGCGGCTGCCTACGCTACGTGTCTGGTGGCATCGGACAGCATCGGGGTGTCCAGGTGAACGACTTGCTGACCGACCTGGTCGGATGGATTGACACGCTCTCGCCGGCCGTGATCTATATCGTGCTTCTTGCGATCGCCTTCGGCGAGAACGTACTGCCGCCGATCCCTGGCGACCTCGTCATTGTGTTTGCAGGGTACCTTGTGGGTCTGGACCGGCTGCAATTCTTTCCATCGGTCGCGCTGGCAAGTCTCGGCGGAGCCGTAGGCTTTGCCGCCATGTTCCTGATCGGCAGGCGACTCGGGTCGGCAATCCTTGCCCCGGACCGGTTTACCTGGCTCCCGAAACAGCGGCTTTCCCGCGGTCTCGACGAGGTGGGTCGCCACGGCTATTGGGTCGTACTGGTGAACCGGTTTCTTCCGGGCTTGAGATCCGTCATATCGCTTTCGGCTGGGATGTCCGCGATGGGATTCTGGCGGACGATGCTGGCGTCGGCGGCGTCAGCGGTCATATGGAGTTGGTTGATGGTCTATGCGGGGAAGCGGCTGGGCGAAAACTGGGAGTATGTCGGCGTGATCATCCGGAAATACAGTGAATACTTCATTGTTGTCCTCGCGTTGCTGGCCGTTGTGCGAATCGTGTTCTACGTGCGGTCGCGTAGAAGCGGAACGGCGGACCGGTCTCAAAATCACGTCAATAATGCTTGAAGAGGCCTGAATCGTTGTTTGTTGGCCGGGATCTTGTTAATTTCTGTGTCTTGGTCGCGACGCAGTCTCAATTCATTGGGACGGTCGTCAGGTTTGTGTCCTCCTGGTCTCCGGACGCGCATCGATTAATCGATAATGATTAATCGTTTTTTGTGCGTGGGGTCCTCGTCGGCTGTCAAGTCGAGGGGAGTCGAGGAAGCTGGGAGGCACTGGGTGTATTTGGCGGTACTGATGGCGCCGGGTTGTTGAGTCCGGCTCTGTGCGGCTGATGGACCTCCGCTTGTGATGGTATCATGCTGGCGTAGCTCAATTGGTAGAGCAGCTCACTTGTAATGAGCAGGTTAGGGGTTCAAGTCCCTTCGCCAGCTCTCCGCAAGCATCCTGAAAGCGACGTGACCTTGGGCAGGTGGCCGAGTGGTTAAAGGCGACAGACTGTAAATCTGTTCTCTCACGAGTACGGAGGTTCGAATCCTTCCCTGCCCACTACCAACACGGGGTAACTGTATCGATCAGGCGCTCTCCGTTGCGGCACGCCGATCAGGCGTGCGTGTGTGCGGGCCGATGGTCGTTTAGCGGGAGTAGCTCAGTTGGTAGAGCATCAGCCTTCCAAGCTGAGGG
>JAGQWL010000437.1 GCA_020437385.1 Bacteroidota bacterium | reverse complement strand
TGCGTGCCGGATTATATACTTTGCTCGACCGCTGTTCGTGCAGTGAAGACGTGCAAGCGTGCTGCGAAGGCCGGCAAATGGAAGGCTCCGATAGAGCTTTCCGAATCACTCTACGTTCCGACACCGGAGGCCGTCTGGCAGGCCATCCAGAATGTACCCGAGACGTGTAGTACACTCCTCATAATCGGTCACGAGCCAACATGGTCGCAGATGGTCCGACAGCTTACGGGCGCTAATGCTGCCATGACGACGGCCGCTGCGGCGTGCGTCGCTGTAGGTGCGCAGAACTGGAGTCAGGTTGAACCAGGGTGTGGATTGCTGCAATGGCTTGTAACACCAAAACAACTCGCCTGATGTAGTCCGAGCCTTACGATCGCTCGCCTTGGCTACTGACTGATGCGATACCGAAGTCCAACACCTGATCCGGCGAAGAGATCGTAACCGAAGTCGCGGTCGACGAGGTCAGAGGCCGTTCCCGGAAGGACGATCTGAGCATCGACCTCGGCGAACAGACCCACATTGTCATCGACCGCGAAATCGACGCCAATTCCAAAACGCGGTCCTGATCCAACGCTGACCTTGTTGTTCAGTAGCCCGAACGTGGCGAGGTACCCGACTTGTGCATAGGGTCGAACGATGCCTCCGGTGGGCGCGTAGCCACGGCCAAAGAGGCCGAGGTAGTGCAACCACGGACTCGAGTCTCCAAGGACGATCGTAGGAAACTCGGGGGGAGAACCCTTGGGCGCGAGCATGTTATCGTAGTGACCGAGCGCATACTGAAACCCGACGGTGAAAACATCGGTCAGCACGAATCCAATTTCTGCGGCGGCGTTGACTCCACCGTTATCGGCGAATTCGTCGAAGAAGCCATTGCCTGAGTTGCCCCGTTCACCCCCGTAGCTGCTCCAGCCGAACCGCGCCCGCAGCGAGACTCCCTTTTCGGAGCGCGGCTCCTGGCCCAGCAGGATCCGGTCCTGCGGTCGATAACCGTCAACCGCACCTGCATCGTCCGGGTTGGCCGGCTGCGCGTTGTCCACCGGCTGATTGACAGGGGTTGCCGTCGTGTCCTCGGCCGGCTGCGCCTGGACACCCTGAAGCGCAAGCTGGACCTTGATATTGTTGACAAGCGCCGTGTACGCTGGGAGGTCCTCGACTGGATCCGTCGTGTAAGATGGATCGCGTCCGAGCAGCTCGATTACCGCGAGCTTCGCCTCTGGAAGCTGGTCAGACCGCAGGTAGGCCAATGCCAGAAGCCGGTAGCCACGTACGGCTGTCGCTTGATCCGTCGCCTCGTCGCTGAGACAGTCCGCGACGATTGCGATAACTTCCTCCATGCGGTTTTGCTCATAGTAGCGTTCCGCAAGGTCGATAACCTGAGGGCAGGGCGTTGCATCCTGTGCGAACGCAATAACAGGGAAGAACATGCCGACAAACAACAGTGTGGCCGTCCAATAGGCTCGGTCGAGCCTCGCTGAGGTACTCATCATGGTTGGTGGGATGACCGGAGCAGTAAGCGATTAGCCGTCGCTAGTTGGCGACAACTTCCATCTTCTTGAAGTCAAACAGCAGGCTGCTCTCGCCCTCGTTGATTACGATATCCTTTTTCAGTTCTCCGAGGACGGGATGCGATACGGTAATGACATGTGGCCCGACAGGAATTGTCGTCCGATACTCAATGTCCAGATTCCGCTCCGCAAGCTTGCCGTCGATGTAGATCGTTCCATACGGGCGGGCCAGAACAACAAGCGTGCCCGAAGCGGCAGCAAGATCCGTCGTGATCCGCGATTGTACCCCGGGCCGGACCTCTACGGCCGTTGATTCCGTGCGGTAGCCGTCCATGAAGATTTCGACAGTCCGCGAACCCGGATCAACATCCGAAACGACGATCGGCGTGGCGCCGACAATTCTTCCATCAAGCGACACGGTGGCACCACTTGGATTGGATACAACCTGCAACGAGCCAACAGTCACCTCCACGGACGTAGACTCAGTTGGCGACGGGTTCGTGTCAGACCGGCGAGGGTCGGCGTCCCCAGAAGGTGAGTCGCTGCCTGAGGTGACAGCGCCAGTCGCTTGTGGCACAACCGTTACAGGCGATTGCGCAGGGGGTGATGCGGCCGGTTGTTCGCCGGCGGGCGCCGGCCTAAGCACGAAGAAGAAGGACGTTGTGTCAGATCTCAGATTGTCTGCGAAAAGGACCGTGTCTACTCGCGCGTACCCTTTCTTTACGATCGAGAGCAGATGCACCTTTCGTTCCAGCGGGCGGCGATAAAGCGGCGTTACGCCAATTGAATCGACGTCTATTTGTACCATCGCGCCGGCTGGGTTGGTCGAAACGTTCAGCAGTGTCGAACCTTCCAGCGCTGCCTCAGACGGATGCCGGGCGATTGGCGAGTCTCCTTCCGAGCCTTCCAGCGTTATCTGCGAGTTGTTGCGCAGCGATGGGAGGAAGGCGAGGGCGGCCCCGACCAGCACGAGGAAAAACACGAGAAGCAGAAAGAACGCATACCGTGCGAACCAGCCCGCAATTTCGGATCGTACGTCGCGCTCCGGCCGGGGTGGCGGACCCGTCCAATGCGGTGTTTCGTACTGGGGCATCGGTGTAAGCGTCTAGAATTAATTCAAGTGGCGCATCGGCAGACCATCGCCAAAACTGTAGAACAGAGTACGTATTTCGTAGTTCCGTTGCCCGACAAGGGGATGCAGCGCTAGCGCGCGCCGTTGTACACGACCTTCCCGTTTGAAATTGTCGTCCGAATACGCGCAGAGCCAAGCGAATCAACGGGTTCTGCCAAAATATCGCGGTCAAGGATGACGATGTCGGCCAGGTATCCGGACTGCAGACTTCCTACTGATTTCTCACTGAAGCCAGCAAACGACGCTCCAATCGTGTAGGCCCTGAGTGCTTCTTCGACTGAAATCTTCTGCTCGGGCACCCATCCGGCCGGATTCTGTCCGTCAAGAG
>JAGQWL010000060.1 GCA_020437385.1 Bacteroidota bacterium | reverse complement strand
GGCATGGTACTAGACGCGGGATTTCCGCATGACCCCCGTGTCTCGAAAGAAGGGACCATGCTTGCCGATCTGGGCTACGAAGTACACCTGATCTGCACCCGTAGAAATGGAGAGGATAGAGAATCAACGTACGGAGCGATACGAGTCCATCGGCTTGACATCTCGGCAAGCAGCGTTTCGAAGGGACTCAGGGACATCTCGATAGCGACAACTTGGAAGAACGGGCGTTTTGAATCAGGTGTCTCTAACGTTGTTCGGGACTTCGGCCTCGATGCACTGCACGTCCACGACCTTCCCCTCGCGGCGACGTGCAAATCAGTGGCAGACCGATTCGGTATCCCACTAATTCTGGATCTGCATGAGAACTACCCGGAGGGACTCGACACCTGGTTCAGATGGCGGAAGAGTCGGCTGGTCAGATTCAAGAATCGCCTTTTCTTCAACTATGATCGGTGGTCGGACTACGAGAAGTGGGCACTTGAGAACGCTGATCAGGTAGTAGTTGTGGTTCAAGAGATGCAGGCACACCTGATCAGGAAGCATACGGTGCCTGCTGACAAGTTTGTTGTCGTGTCCAACGCAGTCGATCCGAATTTCATAGCGGCAGTGTCGGCTAGTTTCAGGCCGACCGAGTTGAGGACGGGATTCAACATCACGTACGTCGGCGGTTTTGGTCCTCACCGGGGACTCGACACTGCGATCCGCGCGATGCCTCGGATTCTTGAGGCAATACCCGATGCATACCTGAATTTGGTCGGATTCGGTCACCGGGATGTGGAGGAGCGCCTACGCAAGCTTGCAAGGGAGACCGGGTGCGGAGAAGCGATCGTATTTCACGGACGAGTAGAGCCCGACCGCGTCGTGGGGTTCATGAAGTTCTCTGACTTGAACGTAATCCCCCATGCCTCGACGCCGCACACGGAGAACACGGTGCCTCACAAGCTCTACCAGATAATGCTGTCTGGACGACCCTTGCTCGTTAGCTCTTGCGCTCCGTTGAAACGAATCGTCGAGGAGGCAGATTGTGGATACGTCTTTGATGCAGACGACGCATCGAGCTTTGCCAGTCGCGTTATTTCGATCCACGCGAACCCGGATGAAGTCGGGGGGAAGTCCGCCCGAGGGCCCCGAGCGGCTTCTTTGGGGCCACACAGTATTGCTGCGGCCGAGGAGGCTCTGAACGTGCTTTACAATAGGGTCTGGGCTCCGTAGCCCGCGACACCTCAGGCGTACGTATTGAGCATCACCGGCATGATGAGCATCAGCATGTTCTCACCCTCCTCCTGCCTGGCGGGGGTGACGATACCGGCACGGTTCGGCGAACTGAACTCGAAGACGACATCGTCGGAGTCGGCATTGTTCAGGACTTCGGTCAGGTAGACGGAGTTGAAACCAATCTCCATCGGTTCGCCCTCGTATTCTGCCAGAACCGTCTCATGCGCCTCGCTGCTTCGTTCAATGTCTTCCGCAGAAATTTCGACGCGACCCTCGTCAAGAGAGAGTCGGATCTGGTGCGTCATCGTCGAGCTGTAAAGACCCACGCGACGAGTTGCCGCAAGCATCGCCGCACGATTGATGGTGAGCTTGCGATCGTTCTCGATCGGAATCACCGCCTCGTAATTGGGATAGGTTTCGGCGATCTGCCGTGCGAGTACGATCGAGTGGCCAAAGTCGAAGCCGACATATCCCTCTGAAACGGTTACCGAGCACGGACCTTCGGAAACAACTTTTCCTGCCAGGCTCATCGCCTTCTCGGGTACAATAAAGTCGACGTTCTCCTTGCTCGCGATGTCGTTCAGGGTAAGCTTGACAAGCCGATGTCCGTCTGTGGCGACCGCGCGCGCCCGGCTGCCGTGGACCTGAAAGAAGATGCCCATCATTGCCGGTCGGAGCGCGTCTTTGCTTACGGCGAAGCTGGTCTTCTGAATCGCCCGACGGAGTACCGTCGCGCCCATCTCGATCTTGGTTCCACCCTTCAGTTCCGGAAGAGAAGGGTAGTCGGCCCCGTCCTGACCGACCATTTTGTAGACGCCCTGGTCCGTCTTCAGCTCGACGTTGAATTCCTCGTCTGCCGTGAAAGCGATCGGAAGATCCGGAAGTGCTCGCAACGTGTCCATCAGCCGCCTCGCTGGAACAGCCACGCGCGCGTCGCGCGCCGTACCAGCCGAATCGAACTTCACCTTCAGCGTCTGAACTATCGAGATCTCGAGGTCCGTGGCACTGAGTCGCAGCCCACCCTTTGTGCTTTCGAAAAGGACGCACTCGAGGATTGGCAGGGTGCTCTTCGTTGGGACGGCACCGGCAACAGCGGTCAGAGCCTTGAGGAGTTCGGCGCTAGATGCTGTGAACTTCATTGTCATATCGGGCTAGTGGAATCCGCCTAAAATACGCCAATCCGACACGCATGATCCACCTTGGTGGATAACTTGCTACCGACTCCGCAGCTCCAGCTTGTGCCGGATTTCGTCGATGATCTGTCGATACGTCGGATCCGTTTCGACCTGGTTCAACACCGTCTGGTTCGCGTGGATGACCGTCGAGTGGTCTCGACCTCCGAAATGCAATCCGATCGTCTTGAGGGAATGCTGCGTGAGCTCCTTGGAAAAGTACATGGCGATCTGCCGTGCCTGCACCACTTCCCGCTTTCGCGTCTTTGCCCTGACGAGGTCAACGGGAAGGCCGAGGTATTCGCAGACGACCGTCTGGATCTCCTCGATCGAGAGGGTGACCTGCGTGTCCTTGATCAGATCGCGGAGCACGTCCTTCGCGAGCGACAAGTCGATCTCTCGCTTGTTGAGGGTGGAGAATGCGAGCAAGCGAATAAGGGCGCCCTCGAGCTCGCGGATGTTGCTCTTGATGTTATGGGCGACAAACTCGACGATCTCGTTGTCGATCGCGATTCCGTCGTCTTCCGCCTTGCGCTGCAGAATGGCGATGCGTGTTTCCAGATCCGGCGGCTGCATATCTGCCGAAAGCCCCCACTGGAACCTCGAGAGCAGACGTTCCTCGATTCCCTCGATGTCTCGCGGCGGCCGGTCCGCCGAGAGAACGATCTGCTTTCCGGACTGATGAAGCGCATTGAAGATGTGGAAGAACTCTTCCTGTGTCTTCTCCTTTCCGCCGAAGAACTGCGCGTCGTCAATCACGAGGAGGTCGATGTTTCGATAAAAGAGCGAGAACTCGGCGACGCGATTGTGCTGAATTGCCTGCACAAACTCGGTCGTGAACTTCTCGCTGCTCACGTACAGAATGGTGTCCGCCTTGTGGTTAGCTCGGACGTAGTTGCCGATCGCCTGCATCAGGTGGGTCTTTCCGAGCCCGACGCCACCGTAGATGAGGAAGGGGTTGAATTGGGTCTTGCCGGGATTCTGCGCGATCGCGAGGGCCGCCGACCGGGCCAACCGGTTACAGTCGCCCTCGATGAATCGCTCAAACGTGTAATTCGGGTTCAGATGGCATTCGACGGGGGCCTTGCGCACGCCCGGAATAACGAACGGGTGACCCATGTCTCGGGAAAACTCAGTCTCCGCCAGAGGAATCCGCGGGCCGTACTGAGCCTCGACGCCCGACAGGCCCTCCCACGCCGGGGGATCCGACGGTCTCTCGGGCCGGATCGCAGGTTCGGTTTCGGGGCCAATAGGCTCGTTCGCCGGGCGTGCCGGGAGCTGCATGCTTGAGCCTGTTGTGCCGGCGCGGATGTCATCCTTTTCGATGACGATGTCATAGTAGAGGCGTCCGCGCGAGCCGAGGACCTTCGATACGGTCTTTCGAAGCAACGCGAAATAGTGCTCCTCCAGCCATTCGTAATAAAACCTGCTTGGAAGCTGGATGGTCAGCTTCACCGCCACACCGTCGTCCTCGAGATGGGTCGCCTTCAGCGGGCCAAACCAGGTCTGGAAACTCTGGCCGCTGACGTTGTCCTTGATGATCTCAAGGCAACCTTTCCAGGCTTCTTCGGCGGTTTCAGGCATTCCGATAATGGTCGGCTACGAGTGTCGTTTTCTGTTGCACGACTGCTGGTCGGCGCGCGGGAGTGCGCGCGCCCCGACTGGCAGTTGTCCAGCCCGGAGGATCCTGTGGGCTGCCCATTCTTCGTACCGGAGAAGGCGACGCAACGCGTTGGTGCACAAAAGGATGTGTCGCCGACGCAGCCCGCCCCGCAGGTGAAAAGGGTCGCCAATATACACACTGCGGGACACCAAGAACATATTCACGACTTATCAACAAAGCTAGTCTAGTGGAATTCACGGAAGTGCGGCTGTCAAATTCATCCACATCTCGCGCACAGTTCGACGTGGGGGCCCAGTTGCCATGAATCGCGACGCCGAGAGGCCAGGTGGGCCGAAATTGCACTGAATTGCAGGGAGAAACCCTACACGTCCGCTTTGTGTAGACGTTGTAATTCGAATTCCGTCACCCTGTCAACAAGTTATCAACAGCTTGTTGGTTTAACTGAACGATTGAATGGGCTAATGTGCCTGGGCTCACTGAATGTGGACATCTGTCCCCGAGGCAGCGGCGCGTCGCCGGGGTCGTAGGAAGTTCGCGGTTCCTTGCCGTATATTCGTAATTCTGCCCAAGCGTCAGTTTGAGCGACTTGCTCGGACGGTTGAGGCGTGTTCTTTCAGGTTCTTGTTCCTTCCGGTCATTCGCTTTTCCGGCCATGAGGCAACCGTCAACGATAACGATAGATACCCGCCCATTGAAGCGGGGTGTCCACGAATTCGAATTCGTTCCGTCTGCAGACTCGATTGAACTCGATCCCGCTCTGTTTCGGGATATTCAGGTCGACGTCAGGCTTCAGATCGCGGCTCGAGGGATGGTTGTTTCGTTGGATGTCACGGCGGTCGCAACATTGGAGTGTGACCGAACGCTCGTTGCTTTCGATGAAACGGTTTCGGGGTCTTTCGAAGGTCCCGTAGTCGACGTGTCGGCGCTCCCGGACCTGGTCACAACTGAAGATGGTTCGGAAACGGAGTCGCCAAGATCGACGCGCCCGGGCGTTGCTGATCTTGACAGTCCCGGCACCAGTGACCTCGCAGATGGTATTCCGATAGTCGACGGTGTAATCGAACTTGACGGCGCCGTTCGCGATACCATCCTTCTTGCGATACCGATGCGAAGGATTGCGCCGGATGCGAGGACGATGGAGCTCGAGTCAGAATTTGGCAGAGACGAGTCCGAGATTGATCCCCGATGGGAGGCGCTGCGAAGCCTGTCGGATCGCGACGAATCAAACACGTCGCGTGATTAGTGCGGCAAGGCTGCTGGCAGCTGTGGCAGGAACGCAGTTGAAGCGGAAGGCGAACGGCGCGAAGAGCGACACGCAGAACAAGAGCGACACGCAGAACAAGAGCGACACGCAGAACAAGAGCGACGCGCAGAACAAGGGCGACGCGCAGAACAAGCAGGAACAGAGTAGCAACAATCAGGCGCTGGCTCAGGCCGGCAGTAATCCAGATGGACAGGGCCCGTTGCGAGAAGCGGGGCGATGGTTCAGAAGGAATTCAACCCAGAGTAGAGCGAAGCAACAG
>JAGQWL010000436.1 GCA_020437385.1 Bacteroidota bacterium | reverse complement strand
GACCCATTTGAGGAAGTCGGAAACGAGAAGTGAAACAATGTTGGGTGTTGTGGCGCCAAGCGTCTTGCGGACGCCGATCTCCTTTGTTCGCTGCATCGATGTGAAAGCCGCGAGAGCAAAAAGGCCGAGGCATCCGATCAGGATGGTCAGCAGTGCAAACGTCATGAACACGCGCTGCAATCGCTGCTCCTGATCGTATTGGCGGTCGAAGTCTTCGTTCAGGAAGAACGTTTCGAAGGGGTAGCCATCGAAAAACTGACGCCAGGTTCGATCGACATAGGGCAGCACGCCGGGCGCGTCCGCCGACTTCAGTCGCATCATCACGAGACCGTTGCCCGAGCGGATGCCGAACATGATCGGCTCGATTCGCTCCTGAAGGCCGTGCTGGTGATAATCGGCGACGACGCCGATGACCACGCCGTTTGGTTTTCCCGATCCCGGAGAAGCGAACTGCTTGCCAATGGCTGCCTGAGGTGATTCCCAGCCAACCGCGCGCACGGCCGCTTCGTTGATGACAACGGCCTCGGTCGCGTCTGGTCCGATGGTCCTGTCAAATGAGCGACCGGCGACAAACGCCAGTCCGAGCGTTGATGCAAAATCGAAGTCGACTCCGATGTATTCGAGTCCGATGCTCTCATCCGGCGGCCATCCCTCCGGGAAAGAGAGCTGCCCCCGCCAGCCGGTCCGGCCGGGAACGGCGTACATCCCGCTCACTTCGGCGACGGACGGATTCGCTGCAAGGCTCTGTTTGAACGTTTCCTCGCGTTCGGAGTACGCCTTCCAGGGTGCCCGCCTCGCGTCCAGGACCAGCACCCGGTCGCCGTCGAAGCCGAGGTCCCGGGATTGCATGAAGTGCACCTGGTTGATGACTACGAGCGTGGCGACAACCAGCACGCCCGAAACCGCGAACTGGAACACGACAAGTCCCTTGCGGAGGCGACCGCCGCGTTTTCCAGACGCGAACCGGCCCTTCAGCACTTCGACCGGGCGAAACGCGGACAATGTGAAGGCAGGATACAGCCCCGCCAGAAGCCCGACGACGATTGCCAGAACAAGCAGTGTCGTGATGGCCGGAAGGGACAACAGCTCCCCGTAACCATAGTGCCGCACCGTCAACTGCCTGAAAAAGGGGAGCGCCGCCAGAGCAATTCCGAACGCAAGCACAACTGCCACGAGGCAAAGCAACATCGATTCGCCGACGAACTGCCGCACCAGCGTGCTTCGATCAGAACCTACTACCTTTCTGACACCGACCTCTTTTGCCCGCTCCGCGGATCGGGCAGTCGACAGGTTGACAAAGTTCAGTGCTGCGATCAACAACAGAAACAGCCCGACCGCGGAGAGCAGATAGATGTAGTCGATGGAGCTGGTCGGTCCGAGCGTGTTTCCGAATCTCGAGTTCAGGTAGATCTCCAGCAGCGGCTCAAGGTTGAGTTTGTAGTCCGACCCCCAGTTTCCGAGATACTCTCCCGCCCGTTGTTGCGGAAGATCGTAGATCTTCTGAGCGAACGCCTCCGCATCGACACCGTCGCGCAGCAGCAGGTAGTTGACGACGTTCACGTTCAGCCAGCCCGACTCCATCTGCGAATCGAACCACGCTGGATCGATTGCCCGCATCGTCGAGAAGGACAATAGCGCCTCGAACTGGATCTGCGAATTGCGCGGTACGTCGACCACTGCTGTCACGTTGAAGTCGATCGAATCCGCCATCGAAAGGGTTCGGCCCACCGCTGCGCCTTCTCCAAAAAGGCGCTTCGCGAAGTTGGCCGACAGAACGACGGAGTAGGGTGCAGTGAGTGCGGTGTTGGCATCCCCTTCGCGAAAATCGTAATCGAATACATCGAAGAAGCTCGAGTCCGCGTACAACATCGACTCGAAATACAGGTTGTTGTCGTATCGGATCGAATAGCGCGGATACGAACGCATATACACGACGCGCTCGACCTCCGGATACTCGTCTGCAACGATGTGTCCGTATGGCCAGCCGACAGTTGTTGCTCCAAGGCGATAGATCCTGTCGGCTTTTTCGTTGAACCGGTCGTAGGAGAGCTCGTCACGGACAAAGATGCTGACGAGCAGGCAGCCGGCGAGCCCGGCGGCAAGTCCGATCAGGTTAATTGCGGAGAAGCCCTTGTGGCGAGCGAGGTTTCGCGTCGCGGTTCGGGCGTAGTTGCGAAGGAGGGCGAGCTGCTGCGCGATCTCAAACGTTGCCGAGTCGCGGCGTTTTGATTTGCCGTATCGGACTTTCCGGTATTCGTCTTTCACGACCTCGTTGCTGCCGAGCCGTTCGGTGGCGAGGAAGAATGCCTCGCGCCTGGAGCGCCCCTCGGCGACGAGGCTGTCGACGTGATCGCGGATGTGACCCTCGAGTTCGTCCAGGTCCTCTGGAAGAAAGGCGCCTCTGGACTTCATGCGCTGACGCCACGACGCGAGAGCCGATTCGAGGTCGAATGCTGCCATGTCAGGAATTGGTCAGATGGCGAGTCGTGGTGCGAGGCCCCAGAGCTCGGCGAGTATCGCATCGACCCGCAGCCACTGTGTCTTCTCAACCTCGAGCGCCTCCTTCCCTTTGGGCGTGAGCCGGTAATACTTGCGGCGCCTGCCCGATTCGGATACGCGCCATCGCGAGCTTACGAGGTTGGCGTCTTCCAGGCGATGGAGCACGGGGTAGAGGGTGCCGTCATTCCACTCGACGTCACCGTGGGACAGGTCGTGCAGCTGCTGGATGATGGCGTATCCGTACGACTCTCCTCGCGCCAGGATGGAAAGCATGATGGGCCGGGCAGATGCGCCGACGAGTTCTTTCGAGATCACGGGCTCCCTGGATAACTTGAAGTTCCAGGTAACCTACTATACCTCGAACTTCGAGGCAAGCGATTGCCGCACCCGCCGGGCCGTAGAATGCCCTAATCCGATACATCCCATTCGTTTGCATTTCGTCACAGGCGTTTCGTATGCTGAATGTCCGATCAACAAAACCGTCCCCCGCCGATGCAATCGAAACGAACACCGTGGTGCCTGCTGGTTGTGGCAGTATTGGCCAGCACGTCTTTTGACTCCGCGCGTGCGCAGGGCGAGCCGGTTACGCAGGGCCTTGGACTCTTCCTCGGGGCAGGGGCGGATTTTGACACCGACGCCTTTCTCATTCAGGCGGGAATCGACTGCGGCGGAGTCATGAATACACCGTTTGGGCTGACCGGACTGCTGGCAATCGGCGTGGGCAACCAGGAGTTCGGACAGGCGGATAACTACAATGTTATCCGGTTGGCCGCGAAGGGACGCTACGAATTCAGTGTAACCGACGGAGGAAATGTCGCGGCGTATCCGTTTGCGGGCATCGGCCTGTATCGCTGGTCGGCAGATTACGGTGAAGGCGAATTTGGAGGGACGGTTACCGAAACGGAAGCCGTCGTCGACATTGGCGCGGGCGTGCAGTACAACAACATCGGCGTTGAGGTGCTGACGTCCCTGAACGGTCCGAGTGCCGGGGTGCGCGTGCACTACAGGCTGGGGCTCGGAAATAAGGACGACAGGTGACCGACCGTCGCTTCCGGTCGGTAAGGTTTAGCGCGAGCCGAACGAAACAATCGGTTCGCGCTCGCTCAGTTCTTTCGCACGCATGAGGAGTCCGGCGGACATGACCGCAAACGAGGCGAGCCAGGCGAAGTATCCGATCATCAGGCCACTCGCACCATCGGTAAGCCAGTAAAGGTTGAGAAACGTCGCTGCCACGATGACCCCGGCCGTTACCGTTATTCCTTTTCGGTCTCGCCTCGACGGTTTC
>JAGQWL010000435.1 GCA_020437385.1 Bacteroidota bacterium | reverse complement strand
TGAGAGAATGAAGGAATGATGGAATGAATGGGAGAATGGGGGAATGGGGGAAGCTCGCTTCGCTCGCGAAGTGAGCAGTCATCAGTGACCAGTGTTAGTATGGGATGTCAACTCTCAGCTCTCAACTCTCAACTCTCAACTCTCAACTTTCAACTCCTCTGACAAGTGACAACTGGCAACTGACAACTTCGTCAGACTACTGCTCACTTCGCGAGCGACTACGCATCGTTGACTGCAGCCCAGTTCAACCCGAAACGCGCGAGGTATTTCTTGAGCCGGTCTGCGTCGTTGCGGCTTCTCCGCTCCAGGCGGGAGACATCGAAAAGCCTGCGACCCGCAGCCGACAACGAGGCGGACTCTCGGCAGACGGAGATGACATACGACAGCTGCGCACGGTCGAATTGGTCGATCCGATCAAGCCGTTCTGTTCCGAGCAATTCTTCGAGGTTACCGTGACTCGATAACCGCTTTTCGTTTCGAGCAGCCGACCATGACGCACGCAGTCGGGCTATTTCATCGTCCACCGTTTCGCTGTCAATTCGCCCTGATGGCGCCAGCGTTGCCATGCGCGTGAGTGCCGCGTTGAGGTCGCGAAAGTTCGCCGTCCATAACGCGTCCGGACTCTGACAAAACTTGAGGAAACGATCACGGGCCTCCTTGTTGAAGGAGATCCGCGTGTCCCGACGCTTCGCGAACTGCTCAAGTTCGTAGTCGATGTTCGGCTCGATGTCAGCCGTTCGTTCACTAAGGCCGGGAAGCTCAAACGTCCACGTGTTGATTCGCGCGAGAAGGTCATCGCGAAATTGCCCATCGGCGGTTCGTCTTCGCAAGTCCCGGTTCGTGCCGGCAATCAGCTGAAAATCGGACACGACGGGCTTGTCGCTCCCCACGGGCAGAAAGGTACCGTCCTCGATCGCGCGCAGCAGCATCGCTTGTTCGTCCGCACCAAGCTCCCCGATCTCATCCAGGAAGAGGATTCCATTGTGTGCTGCACGAAGCAGTCCTTGCCGTGCACTGACCGCGCCAGTAAAAGCGCCTTTCGTGTGCCCGAACAGCGCCGACATTGCGGCATCGCCACGCAGCGTCGCGCAATTCACCTCTACGAATGAGCCACCCACCTGGTGCCGCGATTGTTTCAATTCAAAGAGGCGACGCGCAAGCTGCGATTTGCCCGCTCCCGTAGGACCCATCAGAAGGATCGGGTCACGCGACCGGATCGCCACGCGCTCGAGCTGCTGGATCAACGCGTTGAATCGGGCACTGCGGGTTTGAATTCCCGACTTGAGGTACGACAAGCTCTCCTCCGTCCGCGTGGCGAAGCGTCGTGCGATCTGGTCGTACCTCGAAAGGTCGAGATCGATGATGGCGAACGCGTGGTCACGCGACCGCGACGTCGGAGAGGTCTGCAACAAACGTCCTGGTATGAACCGGGCCTCCGTCAGAAGAAAGAGGCAGATCTGCGAGACGTGGGTCCCCGTCGTGATGTGGACGAGGTAATCTTCAGAATCGACGAAGTCATACTCGGACACGAAGTCATGTAGCGCCGCATACATTTGCTCGAAGTCCCACGGATCCCGGACCTCAAATGGATGCAAGACAACTTCGGTTTTAGGCGAAATCTGCCGAATGTCGGCGATGACGGTTCGGACCAAAGCCGCATCGCGATCGGAAGCCAGCAGATCGATGCGATCGACAAGCAGGTCTTCGTGTTGAAAGAGATCGACGGTCGGACGCCAGCGCTCCCAGCGCTTGGGGCCAGCCCCACGATCCAGCGTCGTCCCGAGCTGGCCAATTACTACGTTCCGCTTCATTGCGTGTGCCAGGCAGCCGCCCCCAGCCATCTAATTTCGATTATCCAGCAATATAAAACACTATATGTGAATCTATATTTTCTGTCCCTGAAAAATCAGGGACGGTCGAGTGACGCCCACTAATCTGTTGCGCTACAGTGACTTTACAGGATTCAAGGCGTTCCGGCACACTGATTGAAATACAACCGGGCGACGGTGAGCCACGAGGCTCTCGTCACCGACCCGGTCGGAGCGTGGGAGACGAAGGGCGGGAGTGGTTTAGATTGGCCTGAGTGCCGATTGCCGCTCCCGCCCACGCGGTCCCGCCGCCGACCATCAGCACAGCAAAACCGAAAGCAATGGCAACCCAGGTATCGCAAAAGAACTCCATCATCGAAACAGGAGTCGCAACGGGGCGGATCGACGTCGACGGCAACGTCCGCCCGATCACAGTTATCGGTAACAGAAAAATCCGCGAGACGTTTGAACCAGGCTGCGTGCAGCAGGCAGTAAACAGCGCCTCCGCTCCCGGGATAGCGTCATTCATCCTTAACCCGGATGCACACTTTGGCTATGGCGCTCCCGTCGGATGCACGATGGTCTCGCCAACTCATATCTACCCGGGACCGGTAGGTGTCGACATCAAGTGTTCGATGAGTTTGCTACAACTCGACCTACCGGAAGAGGCGGTTGCCGACAAACGGGTGCGCCGACAGGTCATTAACGAGATCGAGCTTCGCACGCCGACAGGCGCCGGCAAGGGCCAGCGCTCGGTGCCGTTGTCCCGCGCCGTTTCGCCGGAGCTCGGACGACAGGTTGTAACGCAAGGTGCAAACCCAGGTGTGCTCGATCAACTTGGCATTCCGGTGGATTGGGCCGAACGGTGCGAGGACGCCTACCACATGGGCCACGATCGAACTCGGGGAGCCCTGGAGTCGCGACTCGACATGATACTTGGCAAAAATCTCATGCCCGCCTTCGAAGAGAAGATTCGTCAACTCGGCTCGTACGGCGGCGGAAATCACTTCGGCGAGTGTGAGGTTGTAGAGGTGGCAAACAATGATCGGGCGCGTGCCGTTGCGGATACGTTCGGTTTGTCGGACGGCGGTATCGCCTTCCTCTCTCACTGCGGTTCGAGGGGATTCGGATACCAGCAGGCGAACCGACAGTTCAAGACGATGGAATCGTACTTCGAATCGCACGGGATCGACTACCCCGCCGGTGATCGCCATCTGGTATACGCCGAATTGGGATCCGATCTCGCCAACGATTATCTCGACGACATGGCTCTGGCAGCGAACTTCGCGACGGTGAACCATCTCCTGATCAACGCACTCGTTCTCGAGGCATTTCAGACCGTCTTCCCGGGCGTGACCGGTCGGCTTGTGTACTTCATCAGCCACAATATCGCACGCGAGGAGCCAGTCGACGGGAAGACTCAATGGGTTCACCGTAAGGGTGCGACTCGAGCATTTCCGGCTGGACACCGGGAACTTGCTGCTACACCGTTCGCCGAAACCGGGCACCCGATTCTGCTTCCCGGCAATCCGCAGGGCGGATCGGCGGTGATGGTTGCTGACCCCGGTGCCGAGCTCAGCGCATACAGTGTCAACCACGGTGCGGG
>JAGQWL010000434.1 GCA_020437385.1 Bacteroidota bacterium | reverse complement strand
CGAATTTCTGCGAGATCCTCTTGTCAGGAAGTACGGGGAGGAGTGGTACGAGGAGTTTCTTGCTGCGTGCGCGCAGAAGAGAAGTGAAGGGGAGAATGAAGGAATGAAGGAATGAAGGAATGAAGGAATGAATGGGAGAGTGGGGGAATGGGAGAATGAAAGAATGAATGGGGGAATGGGAGAATAGGAGAATGGGGGACGCTTGCTTCGCTCGCGAAGTGAGCAGTTGTCAGCTACCAGTTGCAGTCAGCAGTTACAGTCACCAGTGCAGCCACCAGTTGCAGTCGCCAGTGCAGTCAGCAGCTACAGTCACCAGTGCAGCTACCAGTTGCAGTCAGCAGTTGCAGTCACCAGTGCAGTCAGCAGCTACAGTCACCAGTGCAGCCACCAGTTGCAGCCACAGTTATCAGTTGGTGGGGCGGCGATGCAGCTAAATAAACCGCGTGACATGGGACTCGATTCATTGAACCGCAACGACCCTTCCGATCTTCTTATCTTTGCGTCTTCCTCGATTCCGCAGAATCGGAGATTCTGCGATCAAGCCAATTAAGTTGTACACAGTTCACAATGCTCAACCTTCAGCAACGTCAGTCTCTGCAGCAGAAGCTCTCTCCGCAGCAGATCCAGTACATCAAGCTTCTCCAGCTTCCGACGCTCGCACTCGAACAGCGAATCAAGGCTGAGCTCGAGATCAATCCTCTGCTCGAGGAGGGACTCGACGAGGAAGAGGAAGAGCTCGAACAGCAGTCGGAGATGGACGACAGCCAGGTGGCTGACAGCTCCGAGCAGTCCGAGCAGGAGGGCGAAACACTCGACGGCGAAACCGTCGAGGAGGAT
Source organism: Bacteroidota bacterium (assembly GCA_020437385.1). GTDB lineage: Bacteria > Bacteroidota > Rhodothermia > Rhodothermales > JABDKH01 > JAGQWL01. The sequence goes on along the minus strand of JAGQWL010000434.1, from coordinate 7,987 downwards.
GAGTACAACTGGGAAGAGTTTCTCGACAGCACCGAGGATCTGTATGGATACAAGGCGCAGGTCGACAACAGCGAGGAAGAAGAGCAGCGAGAGATCCCGTTGCCTGATCAGGTATCCATGGCAGAACACCTGCGGCAGCAGATTCTGTTTCTCGATTTTAACGATACCGACCAGTTAATCGCCGACCAGATCATCGGCTCGATCGACGAAGATGGCTACCTGCGGCGGCCCCTCGAGTCCATCATCGATGACATCGTCTTCAACTATGGCGTCATGCTCGAAGAGTCTGACGTCGAGGATGTTCTCAAGCGTGTCCAGCGCCTTGAGCCCGTCGGCATCGCGGCGCGCGACCTGCAGGAATGCCTCGTTGTTCAGCTCGAAACCATGCCTGCCGATTTACCCGGCCGGGACGCGGCAATCGACATGCTCGAGAAGGCCTACAAAGCCTTCACGATGAAGCATTTCGATCAGATCATGAAGAAGCTGAAGATCGACGAGTCCGAGTTGAAAGAGGCCTTCGACCTTGTGCAGCGCCTCAACCCGAAGCCCGGCGAGGGCGACTTCTCTGCGCAGCAGAACTACATCACTCCGGATTTTGCTGCCAGGTACGTGGACGGATCGATGATCGTCACGTTGAGCAGCGGCAATACGCCCGAACTCCGCATCTCAAAGAAGTACCGGGATATGCTCCAGCAGCTCTCCGATGAGAAGAAAAGCGGAAAGACGGACAGCACGATCGATGGCGAGACCCGCAACTTCCTCAAGAGCAAGCTCGAGTCTGCCCGCTGGTTCATGAATTCGATTGACCAGCGCCGCAACACCATGCTGAAGGTGATGCACGCGATCGCGGAGATCCAGGAAGAGTTTTTCCGCTTCGGCGAAGGCTACCTGAAGCCGATGATCCTCAAGGACATCGCCGAGAAGATCAACATGGACATCTCAACCGTGAGCCGTGTCGTGAACGGCAAGTATGTTCAGACGGAATTCGGCGTCTACGAGTTGAAGTACTTCTTCTCCGAGGGCCTCTCGACCGAAAGCGGTGAAGAGGTTTCCAACAAGGAGGTCAAGGCGATCATCGAAGGGATCATCGCGGAGGAGGACAAGCAGCGACCGCTGTCCGATCAACGGATCGCACAGATGCTGGACGAGAAAGGATTTCAGATTGCGCGTCGTACCGTGACGAAGTACCGCGAGCAACTCGGTATCCCCGTCGCACGCATGCGAAAACAAATCGTGCTGTCCTGAACCGGCTCGACTACAGCGTTGCGAGATAGGCGTGAACCGCCTTGATTTCGTCGTCGCTCCAGTGGTTGAAGATCGCGATCGGCATTGCCTCCTGATCGAGCTCCCTGCCTCCTGGCGTTTTTCCCGTACGAAGCGTCGCGAGGAACTGATCAACGGGAATCTTGCCGTATGCGGTAATATCTGTTGGAACGGGCCCGGGTCCCATTGGCACCCCCCCTTTGAAGTTGGCCTGGTGGCAATGCGCGCAGATCATGTCCGCCGAGTATTTGCCGTAGGCGAGCGGGTCATCGAGGGTCGGGACGGTTCCGTGGCCCGGCTTCTCCGGTGAAACTTCCATTCCGACATCAAACTGGCCCGACGCGGCGAGCACGCGACCCAGCGGCCGGAGCATCGTCTCTGGAAGCTCGTTATCTACTGGCGGAAGTGACTGAATGTAGCCGATGATCGCAGCCGCGTCCGCATCGGCCAGCTTGTGGACCGCCTTTGACGGCATGATGATGAGCGGTGTGCCGTCCGGACGCACACCGTTACGCATTGCGCGATCGTAGTCGAGCGTGGAATACACATTTCCGACGCCGCCTTTTCCTTTTGTCAGATTGGATGCGACAACGAGGAAGGGAGGCGCGTCGATCATGACGCGTCCCGCGAGATTCCCACCGTGACAGTCCGAGCAGCCAAGCATGTTGACGAGGTGCTCACCGCGCGCCAGTGACGCCGAATCGGTTGAAGCTTCGATTGCCGCCGTCGCAACCATGTATTTGGCGTCAAGGGCATTTCCACCCTTGTAGTACAGGCCCGCACCCGCGAGGATCAGAAGCAGGACCACGCCAATCGCGACAATTCCGGTGTACTTGAAGATCTTTTTCACGATTACCTCCTGTATTCGCGGACCTCGAGCACTCGGGTCTTCCAGATCTTCGACAGGCCGCACAGCCTGCCGGGTCCGCACTATTGCTGAAAACGAATTGCTGGGGGTGATTTCAGCGGACTCATCTTGAGCGCGAAGGGGAGGCGCTCGATTTGGGCACTAAGGAATCCGACACGTTCCGCGGGGATCGGATGCTGCCCTCTGGGGCCGAAATCTACAACGGTGGTCCGTCGTAACGCAAATGCGTCCTTCTCAGCGCAGGGGACGCATTTTTCCCGGCATTCCGGCGTCCGGGCACAAATTTCCCCCTGAAACGGCGTTCGGTACACCGTCAGTGCGATTTTCTTCGATTTTGAAAAGTGGCCTGGACTTCGCTTTGCCCGCCGACATCGGTCCGGGATCGACCCGGATCCGATGACAAACAGCACCGAATGCTGTCGGCATGGGTGCGAAATCCGGTGATCAGAATGGAAAGCAGCAACGGCAGTGTTCGTCCCCATGACATGACCTTCCTCTTCGCTCAGTACATGAACGGATCGATTCGCGAAACCGCGTGGAACCGCTTCATGGCGTTCATGGACTGCGATCGCGTCACGTCGAACGATCGGGATGCACTGGCTGCTTTCTTCAAGGACGCGCTCGACGAATTTGGTCGCGACTCCGACATCTTCATCCCGATGTTGTCGGAGGCCGGATTCTCAAGCGACGACGCCTACAGCGCCGCCGCCTGACGAAAACCACGTTGCGCGTTCGCGCTATTGAGCCGCGCTGCCGCCGGCATCAACGTTAACGGCGTTGAAGGAACCCGTTACGGTAACGGTCGACGACGGATCGAGAACACCTTTCGCGTTGAACGTGAAGGTGCCCTTAACCTCCGTTGCCGAAGACGAGGTGATCTCGAGCGAACCGGACGTTGAGCCGAAGGATGCACCGCCGGCCAGCGATATTGTGGCCACGTATTGTCCCGACGTTGCGGATGATGCCTGGGAGATATCGACGAACGAATACGTACCCTTGCCAGGGCGATCGACGTTTGAGGCGATTGCAATCCCGCTTGATACCGATCCGAGGCCGATTCCCCAACCTCCGGACACGGTGCCACCGGCAGAAGCCGCTGTTCCGGTCAGTGTCTGGCTGACCGCCCCCGTCACCTCGCCGGTGTAGGTCCCCGGAGCGTTGCTGTCGGGATCGTTCGTGTCGTTTCCACCACCATTGCCATCACATCCGGCCAGAGTAAACGTCAGGGCGGCGGCGGCAAACGCCGTCAGGATCTTTGTGCGCATGTTCTTGTCGTTGAAGCGGAAATCCGCTGATGAGACTTGCGAGCGACCGCCGGCCAGCGCCGGACGGCCACCCCTACGACAATTCAGGCGCTATTTGTCAGGCGATTGGCTCATGACCGGGGCCCGAGCGCCAATCTGCCACGTTTCCGGGTTGTTTCGGATTGTCCGCGGCCGGATCAGAGCCTGTAGGTGAAGAGGCATCGACACCCGAAACATCGAACCCCGTCCGCGCCTCCACACCGGACTGCAGTTCGCCTTCCGCAATGAGGGGTTCGTCATGAAACCGCACAGCCTCGAAGTAGGCGACCTCGCTTCCGAACCAGCCGACGGTAACTCCGGATCGCAGAACCATCAGCAGCTGCTGTAACACGATGAGCGCGATAAGCCCTATCCAGGTTCCCGACGTCATCCAGGTGTCGAGGAAGCCCGGCAACACGAGCAGAACCAATCCTGCGAAGAACCAGATCGCATAAACCGCCAGAGCCCCCGGATTTCTGAATGGCATCGAGATCCCGTTGAAGAACGCCTTCGACGCCTTCTCTTCGCGCGCAACGATGCCAATTCGGCCGTAGTCGTGCATCAGGTCGAGCAGCGCCAGCACCAGTATCGAGAGCACCGGCATGCCGATGGTGAAGCTCCAATAGACCGCCTTCTCGGTCCGAATCGTCGACGCAATCAGTGACATTGCGAAGCCTACACCGGCGACGGCAATCAGGGAGATGAGAAACCAGGGCAACGCCAGCAGGATAGCGCGGCCGCCATACCGTCCCACGCCACTCCAGAATCCGCGCATGCCGTTGTCGCGAACCGCGTTGACAACGCCAACGGACGCGAGTGCCTTCCACAACCACATCAGTGGAATCGCGAAGAACAGAAGCGTCGTCAGGATTTTGATCTCCGGCGCAACGCCGCCGTCCGCGTCGGCCTGAAAGAGAACGTTCCAGATGTCCGTCCACACTGGCAGATTGAAGCTGCCGGCAAGATCCTTTCCCCATCCGGAGTCGCCCAATGCTCGTTGCAGCGCAAAGAACGCCGGCATTGCGACGACCAGCGAAACGAGTCCATTCACCAGGTACAGCAACAGCGCGAGCCCGGGTTTCTGCTTTGCGATCGCGATGCCTGCGGCGATGAAATCCCTCAGGCGTTGTTGGGTGCTTCGCTCTGCCATCACGTTTGAATGTTGATTCGTCAAAGTCGGTGGAATCGACGGCGGTCGATTAAACGAGCGCCTGTATCATGGTCATCAGGCTCTGAATCCAGTACGTCAACTTGGACACGACCTTTGTCGGATACAGATTCGACGGCTCGGTGGTGCGGCGATTATCGAGCGGCGTGATCTCGAGGACGATCTTGTTCTCGGGATCAACGAATACCTCGGTGACGGGCGCTGATCGCGCGAACGTGAACGTCTGCTCCGTTCCGGCGGCGTCCCAGGTTGTATCGACCGCGGAACCGTCAGCGAACGAAATACGGACGTCTACCGGAATCACCGCATCGGCGTTGCGCAAGACCGACACCTCCGAAGTCCATCCGTCCCCTTGCTGCGCGTTTTGAATCGCTCCTGCCTCGAAGTCGACGACGGCCGTACCGTAGACAAACTGATCGAAGTACCAGTCAAGATCCTGCCCCGCGACGTCTTCGAAAACATCCTGCAGGTCTCGCGTCGTCGGGTGACGGAAGCGCCACTCCGAGTAATATCGTTTGAGAAATCGTTCCATGACGTCGGAGCCGAGGATGTTCTCGAGCGTCCGCATGACGGTTGCGGGCTTTGAATAGGAATTGCGGGAGTATTCGCCGGGCCCGTATTCCCACGACTTCGTAAAGAGCGCGCCCGCGTGTGGATTCGACTCCGTGTAGTTGAGCCGGGCAAACGCCCCGTCACTGATCGGTGCGCCGGGGAAGTCCATCACGGATCCGGGACCATACTCGGCGTCCATGATGCGCGCTTCCACGAACGAGTTCATGCCTTCGTCCAGCCAGGCCTCCTCGAACTCATTGCTGGCAAGCAATCCGTAGAAATATTGATGGCCGAATTCGTGAATGGTCACCAACTCCAGCGGGCGGATCCACGATGGGATGCCGTACGCGGTACCGAGCGTTATGAGAGTGGGGTACTCCATTCCATTCGAACCGCCGACGCCGTCTACGAGCGTGAGCGTCGTGTACGGGTATTCGCCGAGCCATCGGTCGTAGTAGTCGAGTGACACCTTTGCCGCGTCAAAATGTCGGCGTACCTGCCCGGCGTGTTCAGGGCGGATCATCAGCGTGATCGTCACGTGCTTCCACGTGTCCGTGAACACCCTGAACGACGGACTCGCCGTCCACGCGAAGTCGTGCACGTCCTCCGCCTTGAAGCGTCTCGTTAACTTCCCATCTTGCGAAGACTCTTCGATCTGGACACCGGACGCACCGACGTGGAAGTCATCCGGGGTGGTGATGCTCACATCGAAAGTCCCGAAGTCGGCATAGAACTCACTGTTCGCGTGAAACTGGTGCGTGTTCCATTTTGCCTCGGTTGCGTCCTCAGGGATGTAGCGCTGACCCGGAACTTCGAGTACCCCGATCTTGGGAAACCACTGGGCGGCCATGACGAAGAGCGACCCGTCCTCCATGTCTTCCCATCCGGTACGGGCCATCACCTTCGGCAGTTTGGAGGTGAAGTCGATGTCCAGGGCAATCGTTTCGCCGGGTTGAACCGGCGTCTGGAGCGGCACGGAGATGACGGTGCGGTCGTTCGTGTTGCCGTCGTCCGGTTGAATGAAACGGATGGCGTCGGTGAGGTCTTCGCCGGATTCGTCGAGGGCGGAAGTGATCCGGTCACCTGAGTTGCTGACACGAACCATGCGATTGATGTCGATGCCGCCCCACTTGTTTCTGCCTTCGGCGCTGAATCCGCGGTGGCGGCCGCCGCTCTCGACCATGAAGGTTGAGAGTGAATCCCTGAACGCATTCAGGTACAGGTGAAACTGAAGTTCATCGACGGGCTTCTCCGACGGGTTCCGCCAGGCCAGCCGCTCCTGTCCGTTAAGAGTCAGCGCATCCGGGTCGAGTTCTACGTCGATGACGTAGGAGACGAGACGATCGGAGAGAGGATCGGCCGACGTGGTGGCTGATTGGCCAAGCGCGTTCGGTATGGTTACGAGCGCCGTGAGCGCCAACAGGGATGCCGCCGCTTGGAACCGGCGCGTCGCTGTTGCTACGAATGGGCGGATCGTTGGTAGTAACTGCATGGGCACTGCAGGCATGAGAACGATTGGGGTACCCTCGCCGTATGTATCTTGCACGATCGGTAATCGATGTGCGGCTACGGGCAAAACCCGAAAAACGTAAAGGTAACAGTTTTGACGGTCGAATTATGTGAGGTAGGGCCCCGCGACGGGATTCAGTTCGAATCGCGTCCCTTTGATACGGAGCTGAAGATTGAGCTCATCCAGGCGCTCGCAGCGGCCGGCATACCGCGGATCCAGGCGACGTCGTTCGTCCACCCGAAGTGGGTGCCGCAGATGGCAGACGCGGAGAGCATCGCTGAACGTTTGCTGGGAGATGCCCGGTCAACGATTTACTCGGCGCTCGCGTTGAACGTTCGCGGCGTCGAGCGTGCCCTTGCTGCCGGCTTCACGGCGATTGATCTCTCGATCGCGACGAACGAGACGCACAGCCGCGACAATGCGAACATGACGGTCGAGGAGGGTGTGGCGCAGGCCGTGCAGATGATTGAGCGCTCCAACACCGCGGGCGTTCGTCCGCAGCTCGGACTGCAGACAGTCTTCGGCTATGGTGCTCCGGGAGATACGTCGATTGACTTTATTGCGGATCTGGCGGCCGCCTTCTGTGAACGCGACATCGAATCCCTTTCACTTGCGGACTCCACGGGGATGGCAAATCCCGTTTCCATCAGGCGCGCGATCGACCGGGTGTCGGCGGTCGCCGGAGACGTGCCGATCGTTTTGCACCTGCACGACACGCGCGGACTCGGGATGGCGAATGTGTTCGCAGCGTACATCAGTGGCGTGAGGCGCTTCGACACGTCGGTCGGCGGACTCGGCGGGTGTCCGTTTATTCCGGGTGCGACGGGCAACATCTCCACTGAGGACACGGTGTACATGCTCGAGTCGATGGGGATTGATACGGAGGTCGACGGTGCGGCCGTTTCCGCGATTGCTCGCAGGATCGAGGCGCACGTCGGGCGGCAGCTTCCAGGGAAGATGCATTCTTTGGAGTGAAACGGGCGCTCGCTTCGCTCGCGAAGTGAGCAGTAATCAGTGACCAGTAATCAGTGACCAGTTATCAGTGACCAGTTATCAGTAACCAGTTATTAGTGACCAGTTATCAGTGACCAGTTATCAGTCCGCAGCTAAGAGTCTCGTCGTGGAATCCGGGAATTTGGAAGCCGGGAATGTGGGAGTCTGAGACTCTAGGTACGTTCCTCGCCGGGGTGCGAGACACGTGGGTTGCGGCGAGACCTCGCCGGACCAGACCGGCATTCTGACAACGGACAACGGACATCTGACATCTTTGCCTATCACTGCTCACTTCGCGAGCGAAGCGAGCGCCCGTTTCACTCCAAAGAATGCATCTTCCCTGGAAGCTG
>JAGQWL010000433.1 GCA_020437385.1 Bacteroidota bacterium | reverse complement strand
CAGTAGTCCAATGCCAGCAAGTACCGCCATTGCCAGGCACTGTCGTTACTGGCGACCCACTCAAGCACGGCGACTGACTCCGTTCTGTACGGCCGATCTTTGGCAGCGTCCCCCGTCGAGAACGACGGGATTTTCCTGGGGTTATCCGGCTGCCCACGTGTCAGCCAGGCAAGCCAGGCACCGATCAACGCGCTACCCGTCTCTTCAACGCCGACATCCAGAATGCGAATGGCGTCGTCAACCCGGCCACGAGACGCGTACGCGATTCCAAGCTCGAGATACGAGTGGGCACGAAGCTCGCCCCGGATGCCCGTCACCAGATCCACTCGTTTGCGCGCCCGCTGCTCGCCGGAGGGCGCAGCCAGATAACGCTCCGCAAGCTCGAAATGATTGATTGGATCCATCGAAAAAATCCGATCAAGCGTCGCGCTCCATGTCCGTTGATCCGTTGCGTGGCGGGAGGCAATCGCCAGTGACTGCAGGGCGCTTACGCCGAACCGATCATAGTCAAGCGCCCGACGCGCATCCGTCATTGCGGCCGTGAACAATCCCTGCTGCAAATCGAGTTCGGCGATTTCAGTCAGCGCGGCGGCGCGGAATCCGGTTGAACGTGCGGCAAGCACGAGCGACTCGCGTGCATCGACCGCGTCTCCCGCCGCGCGATACAGAATTCCTGCCAGATAGTTGGCCTGCGGGTGATACGTGTCCAACTGAAGCACCCGATTCGTCGCGCTGAGACCCGCCAGGTAGTTGCCGGAGCGATAATCGAGCTCCGCGACGGCAAGCAGCGCGCCGACGTGCCACGGCTCCCCGACGAGCACCGAGTCCAGCAGCGTGCGCGCTTCCGTATAGCGACGAGCCTTCATCAGCTCCCGCCCATGGAAATACTGACGCTCCGCAGGGCGAAGCGACCTGAACGCTTCCGGGTCCTGCGCAAACGGGCGCTTTAGCTGCTCCGTCGTTCCCGAAGTGGCGTACGAGAGGTCCAGCTCGGGTACTTCGACAACAACAGGCAATGACGCGTCTACTTTCGCGGAAAGCGAAACAAGATCCATCGGCATGAACGACACGGTACTGTCGAGAACGACGCTTTCGCGTTGTCTGGCAATTACGCGGGCCGACCCTCTTCCAAATGGATTCAGGCGGATGGAAAGGAGGTCCGAATCCAGGGTAACGTGCATCGCGCCGTCCCCGGACGCATCCGAAAGCCCGCCGATTTCCTTCAGCGGAAACCAGCGTTCGGTCCATCGATCGGTCCGGTACGGCTCAAAGCCGACTTGCGTGATTGGATTGGCGTGATCGCCCGGAGAGTACTGGACGAACAGTCGCCCCGCCTGATACTCGACGTACTGCCCATCCGTATCGGTCAGCAGGTCTTCCCAGATACCGCCCTGTCGCGAGAGCGCCCACAACCACAGCTTTTGTCCGGGCATGTCGCCATACGGCGACCAATGCCCAAATCCGTAGTCGGCATCGGAATAGTAACCTCCGAAGAAGTCGTCGTAGACGCCAACGACGTGATACGACTTGTGCCCCTCGAATGTATTGTTCGCATAAACTGAGAGATCTCTCCCTTCAGCGTCGACCGGCCATGGCAACGCCTCCCCGCTGTGTTTCAGATACTCGTTGCCCGGTATCGTCATAACGAGGTCGTCCCGCGCAAATGCCGCCGCCGTCATCCAGTTGTAGTAGGGCTGCTCGATCGGGGTAGGATTGTACCATGTCGTTCGTGTCTCGAAGTACGCCTTATCGGAAGGAAGTCGAATCTCCACCCGCCATTCCGTTCGCGAGGGAAAGTCCATCGCGCCGACAACACAGCTGACACTTCCGTCATCATTCTGGAAGGTCCGAAAGTCGACAGGAGCTGCCGTTGACGGCGTGTGTCCGATGACGCCAAAATTGAACTCGATTCCACCCGACGTCCACGGGCCCCGCAACGCGATATTTCGGAATTTCATTACCTCGTTGCGATAGATGAACTCTTCGCCGGTCGATTTCTCGATTGCCCCCCAGACCTTTCCTCCCGCATCCGGAAGCACGAACACCTTGATGTAATCGTTCTCCAGCGTCACCACTCGCCAATTGCGAACGTCACCGGAATCACTGTATCCGCTATACGCGTGGTACGGGTACAGCCGGGAGTCGCGGACCAGTATTGGAACGGATTCCGGATTCGAAAACAGGTAGGTCTTGATGGGCACGGCGTCGATGCGAACCGTGGCGGGGGCCTGTCCGCGGAGATCGTGCGACCAGAATGTGAGGAACAGGAGCGCAACGCTCCGCATCACCGCGTCCGCAATCCCCGCACGCATCGGGATTGCCCGACGTGCCGGAGCGACGAGTCGTTGGCGCCACATAGAATTCAGCATCTGATTGATTCGATCCATAGCCATTTCAAAGGTAGCAATCACGGTGATTGCGGGCGGCACCGAAAACAGAACCGGAAACAGAATGGCACCGAAATCAACGCCGAATCGAAAACAAACCGGCGCGTGATGCATTGAACCGCGGAGCTATTCTTGACGATCTTCCCGAACTCACTCCTGCACGAACGTTCTCGACAATGATGACGAACCGATCGATCCGAAGAAGTGCACTCTTGCTGTTCGCACTTGCCGCCTACGCCTGTCCCCTTTCAGCGCAATCGTTCACAACGGATGACGCCGTGATTCGCAAGCTGTATGACGAAGGCATCAACAAGTCGCAAACGCGAGAACTCGCCCATGAGTTGATCGATGTCGTTGGCCCTCGTCTTGCAGGATCGTCCAATCTGGCCGAGGCGCAGGACTGGATCCTCGCCAAGTATGCTGACTGGGGTATCAGCGCTCAGCGCGAGCAGTACGGTACGTGGTCTGGCTGGGAGCAGGGAATTTTGCACGTCGACATGTTGGAGCCGCGGGTATCGACCCTCGAGGCAAAGCTGCTGGCATGGAGTCCGGGCACGGATGGACCCGTCACAGGCGATGTTGTTGTACCGCCGGCAGGAATGGATGCAGCTTCCGCCGCGAGGTGGCTGAAGTCAATCAAGGGAAAGTTTGTTCTGATGTCGCCGCCGGAATTGATGTGTCGCGCGATGCAGGAGCTTGAAGCGAACGCCCGACCCGAGACGATCGAACGGCTCAAGGAGGATCGACTGGCGACGGGCTCCGCTTTCTCCGAGCGACTGCGGGCGATCGGGGGATTCCGCCGAAGCACATCAGTCGTCGATTCGGCAGGAGCGGCCGGTATTCTGACGTCACGTTGGTCCGGCGGCTGGGGTGTGAACAAGATCTTCTCAACCTCATCCGAAAGAGCAGTTGCGATCGACCTGTCCTGCGAGGATTACGGGCTACTCTACCGTCTGATTGAAGGCGGAACACCTGTCCGCATTCGCGTGAATGCCGAAGCCACCTTCACCGGAACGGTTCCTCAGTTCAACGTCATCGGCCGAATTGAGGGAAGTGAGAAACCAAACGAATATGTTCTCCTCGGCGCCCACCTTGATTCCTGGCACGGAGCGACGGGAGCAACGGATAACGGCACGGGGACGATCACGATGCTCGAGGCAATGCGCCTGCTTCGCACTGCTTATCCAAATCCGAAACGTACGATCATCGTCGGTCACTGGGGTGCAGAAGAAATGGGAACGATCGGTTCAACCGCGTTCCGCGAAGACCATCCCGAAGTAATGCAGGGCCTGCAAATCGCCTTCAACCAGGATAATGGAACGTGGCGTGCCGAGAAGATTGAAGGCCAGGGAATGCTGGACGTTGCCGCACACCTCCCCGCCTGGATGGCGGCGGTGCCGCGGGAGATGGCCGAAATCGTGACACTCGAACTGCCCGGAGAACAGAACAACGGCGGGAGCGATCACTCGTCGTTCCTTTGTGCGAAGCTCCCAAGCCTTCGCCTGCAGTCGCCGTACGATGAATACCGCCAGTATACCTGGCATACGAACCGCGACACATACGACAAGATTGTCTTTGACGATCTGGCATTCAACGCAACACTCGCGGCAATGCTCGCCTACAGGGCATCGGAAGATCCCGAGAAGGTGGGACGCGAAACCGCTCTGCTGCCTGCGGATCCCCGAACGGGACAACCGCGCGAATGGAGAGACTGCCGTCCGGCACGGCGCGAGTCGCCGAGGTAGGTCCGGCAGCGCGACCGTCGGTTGCGCTGGTTGCTCTTGCTGAGCTGGGCTAGGCTGGGCTGGGGAAGTTAACCCAGCACGGCCGCGAGCATCACGGCCAACAGGAATCCAACGCTTACAAGGACGAACTCGTACCACGCCGTGATCAGGACGAACTTGATGATCGTCTTCGGCCAGCCCTGTTTGTAAACCCGTTTCATCGCGAGCACGAAGTACACCGGAAGGGAGATGCCCAGTACGAGGACGACGATGTTGGACCACCCTGCTCCGTTGCCGATGCCGAGCGCGAGCGCGCACAGTGAGAAAATGGCGAAGGTGTAGGCATGCGTGTGGAGCGCGAAAACGAGGTGTTCCGTGTAGTACCACGCCGGTTGATCCCTGACGGACTTCTGTTCGCCGCGTACGAGGTTGGCGGCATAGCGGACTGGAGCCGCAACGGTTCGGATTCGGCCGCGGGCGTAGAACACTTTCAGCATCAGGGCGAAAACCGGCAGCAACACAAACATGACGGCCGGTAGTCGTTCGACGATCCCCCGAGCGAAGTCCATTCCGGCGAGCAGACGTTCTCTCCCCGTGCGAGCCTGTTTCATTCGCGAGATCGCTTGATTCCGCACGGCCCACTCGGGAAGTCCGAGCGCGATGTTAAACCCACCACCATCGGCGCTGGAGGGTCCGGGAAACACATACTCGGAAGCGGTCGCAAGATCGGTCGGACGAATCGTACTATCCGGAGGGAATCCTTGCAGGACCTTCCGTTGCCACTCGAACCGCGCCCGGCGCAGCTCGATCTCACTTCGGGCGGACTTGAGCAGCGCGTTTGCGCGACGAACTGCCAGGGAATCCTGTTTGCCCGGAGCGGAGGCCGTCGCCATAAGGCTGTCCATCCGCGATTGCGCCGTTCCGACTCCGTCGATGAGGGGTCGCAGCCGCTCTCGATCGTTCGCAAGTCGAACATCGATCACGTCCAGTCTCTCCTGAACCGTGGCTGTCGAGTCTCCGCTTGCCCGAACGCCCATCGAGCTTTCAATGCGTCCGACCGGGTCAAACACCGACACGAGGAAGAAGAATACAAGCGTCGTAGACAGATACAGTCGAAAGGGTCGGATAAAGGCACTTCGCTTGCCCGCGATGTAGGCGCTGGTGAGGCTGCCGGGACGCAGGAACAGCTCACGAGACGTCGCCCACATTCGACCGTCGAGGCCGAACATCTCCACCAGCGCGTCCTTGACGAAGTAAGCCACCGACTGACGCAGCGGCTCGTCGCGCTGGCCACACGACGAACAGTACCGCCCCTGAAAGTCCGCCCCGCAGTTGGGGCAGACCGACGGACCGGTCGAATCCGACTCGATGTCGGGAGCCGTATTGTCGTCGTGTGTCGTCATAAGCACCATTGGGGCACAGCGTGCGCAGTTCCAGTCGCGACAAATTTAAGGTGTTCGAAGGAAGATACAGCCGGATGTTCGGCGCGATAAGTCAACCACAATGAAGGTCCCCTGTTCGTAACTTCCGCCATGACTCACATTGGTACGGCGCAGTGAACCCAATCCTACTGATCCAGGCGCGCGACGAAGCCCATATCCTGGCGCAGGAGCATCAGTGCTTTACCGATCGTCTTCAGGTTGAGCCGGCGCTCATTGTTCCTTTGAACGTACTTGCCGAGTCGCTCGACTCGGTTCGTCCGCACAGGTATTCAGCGATCATGATTGGGGGTTCGGGCGCCTATTCGGCCGCCGAGAACTACCACTGGATGGACGGTCTCCTCGAATTCGTTCGAACATGCATTTCAGAGAGCGTTCCCACCTTTGGTTCGTGCTGGGGTCATCAGATTATTGCACGCGCGGCAGGGGGCACGGTCGCGTACGATCCTGCCAGATCGGAGCTCGGTTCAGTTGAGATCCAGCTCACAGACACGGCATCCGATGACGATCTCTTCAGGCTTCTGCCACCCGTCTTCTGCGCCAATGCCGGCCACCACGACCGCGTGTTGACGCTTCCAGAAGGTGCGATTGAACTTGCCCGCAACGAATCGCAACCCTATCAGGCGTTCCGCATGAAGGACCTGCCAGTCTACGGTACTCAATTTCACAGCGAGTTGGACGCTGCGGCCGAACGGGAGCGACTGTACGAATACAGAGAGCACTACAGGGACGACCTGCCGTCGGAAGCAGCCTTTCAGCGCGTCATCGATTCGCTTCACGAATCGACTGAGGCGGACAAGCTGCTTCGCTACTTTCTCGACGCGTTTGTGTTATGAAGCGGGCGGGCGGACGATCCGCAGGCCGTTGGGGACCAATTCAGCACGCTCAGAGCGGTACACCAGATCGAACTGGCCCCAGACAAATTCCCCTGTGCCGTTCGTGTTCTTGAAATGAATCTTGGCGTAGAACACGAGTTCGCCCGAGGCCGTGACCTCCGCCATGGCTGCCCGTTTGTCTGACGAGTTGTAGATGATTCCAGGCATAATGAGTCGATTGCCGGTTTGTGGCAGGTAGTCCACGTCGCTGATTATTGACGAGTAGAAATCAACGCCAAGTTCTCGTCCAAATGCCCACACCTGTCGTACAGTCATGTTGGCCTCATCAATGTGGTATTCGACGCCACGGCTGTACCCGGGACTGTTGGTAAAGCTGCGATTCACTCCGTTGTCAAAAACAAACAGATTCCCGTTGGGCAGAAGCATTGGCGCGTGCTGCCCCCACGACCAATCAAACCCCTCGGTCCGCACTGATCCATTCTGGACATTGTCGCCCAGCGGAACACCGAAATCATTGACGGCCGTGAGCAGATAATCACTTGTTTCGATTCCAGTGCTATCGACGCCGGCTTTGCCCCAGCCCCTGTGCGGAGCAAGTATCCACAGAAGCTCGTTGTCCTTCGTCACCTTGATGACGCCCTGCGTCCGTCCCGACACAATAAGGGCATCGTCGTCTTCGGAATACCAGACCGCATTCATGTGAAACCAATCCTCGTCTGTGCCACCGAAGTCACGACGCGACACATCCAACACCTCTCGGATATCCCATTCGTTTACGACGGCACCTGACTGGCGATCAATCTCGATAATGTGGTCCTTCCCGGTATCACGACCGACCTTGTCAACCGAAACGATGAAGTTTCCATCCGGCTTTTCAATGATATCATGATGAAACCAGTCGGGAATCCGCCAGCTGTTAAGTTCGCGTCCCAGCAAATCATACTCGCCAAGCTGATTTCCAAACGAGACGAGCAGATTTCCATTTTGGAGAAACTGAATCGGTGCCGCCAGATCCCCAAACTTCGAAAGATCGAAGAACCATCTGACTTGGCCGGCTTCGTCGAAGGCGATCGGATAGCTGACAAATTCGCTTCCGGCCGACGCTCCGAAATCGCTCCAGTTCAAGCCGGGCTCCATCTTTGCGCGGTCGGCAGACACTACCTCAATATTGGGAAAGAACCCCGGCAGCGGCTCGGTCTGGACATCGATCTCCATTTCCGAGTAAGCACGCCCTCCTTCGTCCAGAAATGTGAGCCGCGCGACGTTCGCTCCCGCGTAAAGACCAACCAGTGGAATTCGGTGGACCGT
This sequence comes from Bacteroidota bacterium, assembly GCA_020437385.1. Lineage (GTDB taxonomy): Bacteria > Bacteroidota > Rhodothermia > Rhodothermales > JABDKH01 > JAGQWL01. Next base: position 11,912 of record JAGQWL010000433.1, on the reverse strand, counting down.
CTGTGGATCATTTTCCTCCCACGACAGCGGCGAGTCACCGAGAACGTCGACAATAACTTTCGACGACACGTTGGTCTCGAACGAAATCTCGGCGCTCAGTGGAGCAATCCCACTCGGATTTACACTGACCTCCGGTATGTCAGAAAGGAAGTAGGCGATCGGCTTCTCGTCCATCCTCTCCAGCGAGCGTCCCGTGCGGCGCTCCTGTTCGCTGTTCGGAAAACGGTCACCTTCAAAGGAGTCGCATCCGGCGACAAAGGCCAACACGCAAATCAGGCCGACATGAATCGCTACGCGGTTGATGAGACCGCTTGAAAAGTGAATCTTCATGAATCCAATACTCCGACGATCCAGCTCAAATCGACAGGCAGCATCCGCCGGCTGTATGGATCGCCACTACGTGTGTCAATGCGTCCGCTTGTTATCGCTTGCGGCCGCTCTCGTCATATTCGTCCGCAGAGGATAGAGAGCCGTCGGTCAGTTTTCAAGGCGAAACGCCATACTGACGCACCGGAGAAGGCGTGTGCCGTTGCGAAAACGAAACAACGGGCACTATGTCAACTCTGCCCGGGACCGTCGATTTCCGGGTCGTCGGCCATGGTCCGAACGATGTTATTCTGCCAGCACCAGGCGACGAGTTCCGCTCGAGATTTCAACTTGAGCTTGCTCTTGCAGCGATCAACGTGATTCTTGACCGTGTGCACCGAAATGCAAAGCGAGTCGGCGATCTCGACGTTACTCTTTCCCTGGCCGATCTCGCGAAGCACATCCCATTCCCGACCCGTCAACTGTTCCATGACGGACTTGATGCGCCGATCGGCGAGATGATTGCGGACGAGTCGCCCGGCAAAGCTCGGGCTCATCCACATCTCGGTGCGGTCATGAGCAATACTGCGAACGGCGTCCTCGAGCATCAATGCGTCAGCTTCTTCCTTCATGAGGTAACCGCTTGCTCCACAATCGAGCAGCCCGTAAACGTAGTCGCGATCGTCGAAGGCGCTGAGCGCCAGGATCGCGACGGGAGAATCCGCTTTCTTCAGTCGGCGCGCCACTTCGACCCCGGACATACGCGGCATTTCGATATCCAGAACGAGGACGTCCGGCTTCAGCCTGGAAACGGCGTCGAGCGCCTCAACACCGTCAGACGCCTCGCCGACCACCTCAATGCCCGATGACTGCGAAAGGGCCGTCTTGACTCCGGATCGCGTCATGTGGTGATCATCCGCCACGACGACGCGAATCGGTACCGAGGTGCCGGTCATGCCATTTCGAGGACTTCACTCGATTCCGGTTCGCTGTCATCCTGGGGCCGACGAGCGACCGTGCGGATGGTCGCACCGCTACCCGGCGTGGATCGTACCTCCAGAACACCGCCGACCGCTTCGGCGCGCTGCGAAAGCCCGGACAGGCCAAGGTGGCCGCCTTGCTCGAGCTCATCGAGTCGGCGTGGTACCTGGAAGCCTTGGCCATCGTCGCGAACGACCAGTTCAACCCATTGCTCGTCGATCTGAAGTTTGACCCAGACGTTCGACGCGTGCGCGTGTTTTTCGATGTTGGACAACGATTCCTGAAAGATCCGGAAGAGCGCAAGGCTCATCTCGTCATTATCCAGCGATGCGTCTTCCGAGATTTCGACGTGGATCGTCGTCTCGGGCAATCGCTGTTCGAACTTGTCGGCGTAGCTCCTGACGGCGTATGCAAGACCGAAGTGGGCCAGCACCGGCGGACGCAGTTCTGTGCAGATGTTGCGGAGCGCGGCTGTCACCGACTCGAGGCGTGTCTGCATGTCGCGAATCGAAGACATGCCGAAGCTGGCTTCGTTTGACCCACTTCCCATGTACGACCGAAGGACGTGCTGCAACTCCTGCACCGGCCCGTCGTGAAGCTCCGCCGCGAGATGCGTTCGCTCTGCTTCACGCGCACGCATCTGCCGGATCCGCGATTCGGAAAGTATGCGACGCTGGCGGGTGAGACGGAGGAGAAAGACGCCGGTCGTGATGAAGGCTAGTGCAAAAATGAAAGACACCGCAAACAGAACGATGTCGACGAACCTTCCGCCAAAACTGGCGGATGCCTCGAAGGTCCCCGCCTCGGTGTCATACTTGAGCGACGTTTCGGGCGAACCCTCAGGCTTGATCCGCTCATAATACATGGAGCCGGCCTTCGCATACACATCAGCAGGCACGCGATCGACACGCTTCCCGTCGAGTTCAAAGGTCACGTACCGGTCCTCGACGATAACGGTGTACTCCCGGCCGTCAATGAGAGATGTAACCGGCGTTTGCGTATCGACGAACAGATCCAGCATATCGCTGGACGCAGAGGCTTGTCCGGCTGGCGTTGGCGAATCAAAACACCCAAACCCCACGAGCGAGACGGCCACCAGAAGCAGAATACCGGCCACCGCGCGATGCAATGGTAGAGCAGCAGAAAGCGACGTCATATTGGGCACTGAGTTTTGGAATTGAAACAGGGATCCCCAACACGATCCGTGAAGGGGCGTGAGACCGTCTTGGAGTGGACGGCGAAGATGTGGCGCGCACACGCCATTGAACCACGTTCAGCCGACCAACGCAACAGACCCAGTGCGTCATTACCAAAAAATATAGTCAAAATCGACTAAACAAAAGGTACCGCAGGGCTACCCAATTGAGGAATCGTGGGCGTTTTCGGGCCGGGTTATTGTCTGTATCTCATCTGCCCGCCAGCCGCTCGTCGTGGGCGGGAGCATCGATAACCCACCGATTACCTGAAAGCCATGCGAAAATCACAGCAGCAGTTCCTTGCCATCTCCATCCTGATCGTCTCCTTCTTTTCCGTCGCCATGACGAGCGACTCAAGACTCGTGACGAAGAACAACGAAGTCTCCTTCTTCGGACGCGACCACGTCGTTGTCGGCAATCCGTTCGTCGCCGAGAAAGCCGGCGCGCTCGTGATCTCGCCGCTGAACGGCACCGAGGCAGGAGTGATGATTCCGCTCACTGAAATTGCGAACGGATCGAGGACGACCCTGAACGTCATTCACGAACCGATCCTCATTGCCGTCGGCGACTCCTACTACAGCGAACTCGTAGCAGCGGACGGCAGCACGCTCGCCTCGACGCGTTTCGAACAGATCTCAACGAACGAAACGAATGTCTACCTCACCCTCTCCGAAGAACTCGACCTTTCGAAGGTTCGCTTCGCAACGTATCACGAAAACGAGTTGACGGCGGAATTCGTTGTGCCCGCTGTCGGCGAGGAAATCAGGATCGGCACCGTGGAGTCCGTGAACCAGGCATGGGCAGGGACATCACACACAAGATGTGACTTCCTGGGTTGCACAACCGAAACCGACCCCAGCGACACGTCAATCCGCTTCGCTGAAGATCCCGACCAGCTTGTGCCCTTCACCTTCCTCTCTGTTGACTACGGCAACAACGACAAGATCCGCAACGCCGCTGCCATGCGACTGGTCGGCAAGAGCGCTCTCGTCATCACGGACGAGAACAACGACGAACTGGCGCACCACAAGAACTAACGCGCCTGTTTTCAATACGTTAGCAACGCTCGAGTCCGTGACCGATTCGATCCGGGGGCCATTACTGTCGACCGACGGTGATGGCCCCGTTCGTTTCAAGCCTCGCTATCAACGAACCGTCGGAGCTATCGCGGTAACAGGCGACCAATTCCGCCAGGTGACCGTCCGCCACGACAACCATTGGGATCGGCTTGCGGTACAACTCGGCACCAACGACCGAGGCGAGCGCAAGAAAGGTGTCCATCGACGTCGTGACGAATGCCGATGGTGCAAAACCGGACCGGATGGATTCAAGCAGTACGGCTGTTGTCGTACTGGAGCCACGCGTGGCAGGCAGTGCCAGGATCGCATTCGCGCCGAAACGCCCCGACAATGGATGCCGCCTGTCTATGATCTCGCCGGAGGTCGGATCGTAGCCACCCCAGAAACTGAGCGGCTGATCGGAAGCCAGGAGTACCCCCGACGCGCTGCCGGGAACGGCCACGATCCCGTCACCCTTCCACACCATTTCTGCTACCTCCAAAGTGAGTCGTCAATCCGGATGCTGCCACTTACGGCGGTCTCGACGCAATCACTCAGACTCCCGTACACAACCGAAGCCTTCAACAGCCCGGGTGCATAGTAGGCGTACTTGGCAGAGTTCGTCATGAGACGCGTCTCCCTCGAGCCAAACATCGGCGTCGTCAGAGGACAGGTATCCACCGTCACCTTGCCGCCAAAGCGAAGCACCTCGTCAAGGGTACCATTTCGAGCAGCGATCTCGCGTACAATTCGACTGCTCGTAACAACAAGCTGGACCGACTCGTGGCAGCGTCGGCCGGAAACGAGATCGCGCAATCGGGAAAACTCTTCCACTGAAAAGTGCGGACTGCCCAGCAGCACCACGTCCACCAAGGTGTCGGATGTTGTCGTCAACTCCTCTCGCGCCGTGCGAAGCTCCGACATCGACACCGTGTGTACGGGAACCTCTCCCCCCTGCAATGCTTCCTGAAGGTCCGGTGCCTCGGGCGTGTGCCCGACGACATGAAACATCGCCGTTGCACCTGAGGAAGCGGCACCGGCACCGAGCGCCTTGAACTGATCATCCGTCGGCCGATTGACCAATCCGTCGACAACCGGTACGTGGCCGGCAAACCGGCTGCCCATGAAATGCCCGAGCACCGGATAGAGGGAGTCGTCACACGCAAGAGCGGTTGGCACCTTATCCAGGTTGAGAACGATAGTGCCCGCCCTGTTCTCTCGAAGGTGCAGCCCCGCTTTCGGTACACGGCCCACAATTGCCGCGCAGATGTCGAGCAGATCGGGATACCGCTCTGTGCGCGCGCCGACGACCGAATTGAAATACACAATGGCGTTTGATTCACCTGACGCGATCTGCTGCCCGAACGACGGCGAGTAGTCCGTCTGGTACGGCGCGCAGGTCCAGGTTGGGATACAGCCCATCGCCTCGTACGCACGCATCTGTCGCTGCGCCTTCATTGCCCAGTCAGGCGGGACGCTCCACTGCCTCCAGCCATGCTCATCGACACCACTGACGTTAAGTGTAGAGGGGACTGCAACTCGCGCACCCAGGTCCACCAGTCGTTCAGCAAACTCCAATGTCGACTCTCCCATGTACACGGTACTGTCGATGTGGGCCGCCGTGATGTCAAGCAGCTCGTCGGCTCCGAAGAAGGGCGCCATTCGGGCGACGACGGACATCGCGAAACGAACGGCAGGGCCCCGCTCTCCTGCGAGGGCGGCCTCGTCGGCGTCTGTCAAATCGACCATCGGGAGTTCCATAAAGACGTCGTTTATGCCAGCGGGATGTCGAGTTCGATCGGATCATCGAGAAACGCGGAAGCGATCTCCTCCCCGTCGAGGCGGACGCCGAACCGATCCCCGCGCCTCCAGACGGTTACATGATTGTTCCGGATCACCAGCCAGTCCATGACGAACGAGTCAACCGGAAACGGACATGGCTTTATTCGGATGCCGTCAACGTGCAGATTGATTCCGCAGGCATACCGAACGATCTGGTCCAGCAAGGGATGATGGACGAATTGCGACGGAGCGTCGGTGGAGAGCGAGACAGGCGACTCGGACAGGCTCGCCCTGCGAACGAGTCTCATGAAGGCAGCTGAGCCTCTGTCCGCCAGCAGTCCATCATCGTATTGCAATCCGAAACGCAGGAGCGCATCCGCGATGAGGTGCGCATACCCGATCGGTTCGGCCGGCTCGGTGAGCTCAACGGATTCGTCGACCTCACCCCAATTGGCAGACGAATCGAGTCCGTCTCGATGCCGGATGTCGGCGACATCGGTCAGGTAAGGAATCAGCGCGTCGGACCTGGTCGCGGAAACCCACGTGCCATCGTCTGTAGTCAGGTTGCCAAACTGCTTCTTGTCGTCGTCCCACAGTTGCTCACAGATCGCCGATCGCACCTGATCCGCCCGCTCACGCCAGGAGTCAGAGTCGTGACGCAACCCCAGATAGTGGGCAGCGGACGCCAGCGCCGACACGAGTCGATAGTAGTTTACAGAGGACCGAAGACCCTTCATCTGGCTCTTCTCCGAACCGCGCGCAAATGTCGTTTCCGGAGCGAACGGGACAATCCTCGCATCGATGAGACCCGACGCCGATCGGTCGCCGTTCTGCAATACAAAACTCGCGTAGTCCGCGAGGCCGTAGTAACATTGGCGAAGATAGTTGGCGTCCGGATTTACGAGATAGGAACTCCAGAACACAGCGAAATTCGGAACGTCGACACCAAAGACGGGAACGCGTCCGAACTTGATAGCCGTCGGCACCGCTCCGTCTGAGCGCTGAAGGTGCAGGAAGTTCAGCAGTCCTCGCCGGTCTGCGGCCGACGACCGCAGCCACCGTGCTGACATCGTTCGGACGCACGCCGCATCTGCATCCGCAATTCGCGCTTCGCGACTTCCGGCGAAACCAGACTTATACGGACTGGCACTGCCCACTGCCGAGCACGTCGATAAGTGCAGGTCAACACAGTCGGACAGGAACTTCTGCTGAAGGTCCTGCTGGGAACAGTCGAATTGCGGACACTTGCCGAGAAATGCCAACCAGTGTCGTGCCGACTCCAGCGGCGCTGACGCTGATCCCGCGAGCCTTGTTGCAAGACGAACACGATCAACAGAATCCGAGATAGCGACACAAGCAACCAGTTCCCGCTCTTCACCGGGATCGACACGACACTGACTGGCGTGAACCCCACCGTCACCGTGATTTCGAAGAGACCTTTCGCCCGCAGCTACGAAGGACTGTCGCGCCCCGACAGAGCCTGACGCAAACGCCTCCCGAATTTCCGATCGTACGTGCACCGTCTGGGCCGTACCGCTGCCATCACAAACCGGGATCGCGGCCTCGATTCCGCTTGCGCTATCGGACCACGTTGACCGCAGGTGTTTCGACGGCTCGCCCGTCGATTCGACAACCTCGAGTTCGATCTTGCACTGACGCGGCCTGGAGTCCGCGTTCCGGATCGCAATCCGGCATACAAGTACGTCCGATGGCAGCACAAATTGATCAACCCGAATGGCCAGTCCGGCAAAATCGACGATGTTCGTCCGGCTCCACGGCGACACTTCGAGGTCCATCGACACATCGCCTGTTGGCGACGCGCCTTGCTCGTAGACCCCGACGCGAATCGCGATACCCGCGTCTACATGAAAATAATAGACAGGACCGCTCACTTCGATTCCGCTCCGATCCGGGCGAGCCTTCGGAATCCACAGGACGCGTCCGGCACCACCTAGCGCGTCGGGATCCGTCGGATGAACGGACTGAAATGCTTCCAGGGCTGATGGGGCGACGAACATGGCCTCAGGTCTGATGACGTGTGATGGTAGCCGCTCCGTGGCAGATAGTCAACCGGCACGTGCAAGCATGCATTCCGCGGCAGTTTCGCCGTGCTGCGTAAAGTGTGGGTCCGAAATGACCGATATCTCCCAAGGACCATTCCCCGAAGTCGGTCATTCCCATGAAACAACTCCTAGCGACGCTCTTCGCATCCCTGATCATCTCGGCTTGCGATCAATCAATTGAACCTCGAGAAAACGGATTGTCCGGTTACTGGAGTTTCAACGACGAGTTTACCGTCGACAACTCCGGTAACGGAAATGATGCCATCTCCCACGGTGCAGAAGCCGACGACGGCATCATCGGCAGAGCGGCGAATCTGAAGGGATCCGGTTATCTGGAAATTCCGGACGATGGCGCATTCGGATCGTACGACCGATCATTCTCCGTGTGGATTTACAAGGCCACCTCATCGATTACGGCAGGTTACGAAGCGATTGCCTGGAAAGGACCGGAGACAGGAGCAGACGTTGCGTTCGGGTTGGCACTCGAGAACACAAGTCCTCCCTTCCGACTGACGCTCTCGGCTGGAGACGGCGCGGACGGTGTTGTGAGTGCCTCAACCGGTGACATCATCGAGGCTGGTGAATGGCACCACGTGCTGGCAGTCGTCTCCCCGATCGAAGTCACCCTCTTCGTAGACGGGCGCCAGGAGTCGCACGTCGAGAACACAGGTGGGTTCGCGCGCAATTCGGCACCGCTTCTACTCGGAAGGGTAACAGAGAACGCCAGTGCCGCGCGCTACTTCAACGGTCGAATCGACGAAGTGCGCTACTACGACCGGTCACTCGGACTGGCCGATGCCAAAGCGCTGTTTGCCGCCGGAAAGTAGTGGTGCGCGCATGCGCCTCCTTCCCTGAGCGCCGGCCGTCAGACACCACGCGAACAAGCGGCTGTCGAGTAAACGGTAACTCTTTAACAACAATCTGTTTACAGTAGTTACGTCGGCCGCTGATAGCTTGCTTCAGCTGGAAATGAAAGGCATTGTTGAGCTTGGAGCGGCGCCTGAGCCTTCAAAGTGGAAATATCCATTGAAGGAAAGCGCTTTCGAAACGAATTGAGCCTTGTTGTTCGCAATTGTTTCGTACCTTTGAACGTTACGCAGAAAGACGTGGCCTAAAGCCGCCGTCCTGTGTTGACAGGTACGATTCACACCGAGAAGGACTGTCGGGCGATTCTGCAGTTTTTCCGAGTGATCCGGAAGGATCTTTCAGGTGCAATTCAATTCGGCACGAATCCAGCGCGTGCCATCGTCCAGTGTGAGTCAGAGGAGGTTTCAATCGCAGGGCGATTGCTCTTCGCTGCGCGAAACATAAAAGCACAACCCCCCAAGCATCATCAGGCTGCGCCAACGACGTGGCCTGCAGGGTCCGAAAACCGGACTGATGACTGCGATAAAAAAAGTTTAGCAGGATCCTTCTGTTGCGACACTAACGGGATTGTTTTTACGCTATTGTAGGAAAGGTCTCGTATGTACCGCATACAACGGGTACGAAGCCATGAAGCGAAACCGAACCGACACGGTGCTTCTATCAAGACCTGGACCGGAATCCACCCAACACTCCACCAATTTCGGCGAATTAGATAACGTGCTAATCGAACATCCATCGACTCCAGGCGGACCATCCGCCACAATGTCACGGCCGCTTCGACCGACCGGCTGGCAGAAGTCGGTCCGGTCGCGCACGTCCGTCGACAAGTCGCGGAGGCAGCATAGCAGCGCGATGAACGTGGTGGCGGCCTCCCTCCTATTGTTAATGGCAGCCCCTGTGCTGTTTCTGATCGCGATTCTCATCAAACTGACGTCGCGGGGACCCATCTTTTACAAACAGGAGCGACTCGGGCTGCACGGCAACTCCTTCACGCTTTACAAATTCCGCAGTATGTACGTGGATGCGGATCAACGGCTCGAACACATCCTCATGCAGGATGCCGAGTTAAAGAAGGAATACGACATCTTCCACAAACTCCGCAATGACCCGCGAGTAACGCCGGTCGGCCGACTGCTACGCCGGACGAGTCTTGACGAGTTGCCGCAGCTGCTGAACGTCGTAACGGGTGACATCAACCTCGTGGGGCCGCGCGCCTATCTGCCATCCGAATCGCCGAAAATGTCCGATCATAAGGACACAATTCTGAGTCGTAAGCCCGGAATCACAGGGCTGTGGCAGGTTTCCGGCAGGAACGATCTACCCTTCGACCGCCGCGTGCGGATCGAGTCGCACTACGTTCGCAACCGTACGCGGAAAATGGATCTGGTTATCCTCGCCAAGACCGTTCGAACGGTTGTAATGGGTAACGGCGCCCAGTAGTCGCTAGCGCGGACCCATCCGAATTGTCGTAAGGCCCGCCGGTAACGATACCTGCAAGGTATCCGGCGGAAGCCCGACCGGTCGACCCTCAACTATCAGCTCATACCGCTGGCCTGGATCAACCGTCGCGAAACAGGCCCTGTCCGGCTTGCACACGATCGCCCACCAACGTCCGTTGGTCGCTTCAATCCCATCATCCAGAGGATGCAGATTGATTTCAATCGGCTGATCCAACTCGGCAATCTCGAATCGAGCCGCGCCTGTCGCGTTCGTTGCCTCGAAGACGGAGTACGACACGGGCCCGCTGTCAAGCGCCTCCATCCGCGGATTCGTGAGCATGCCTTCAGCCAGTGCACGGTTCTTGTCGTGATAGCGGCTGCTTTCGGGGATCGGCACTGCCTCCGCTTGCGGCTCCGGAAGGACGACGTTCACACTTCGGTCGCGTGTGAGCTCGAGGATCGACTGGACGGAATAGGTAGCCATCGAACCGAAGCGCGTCGCAACAAGACGCAGCCGTTGGCCTTCCGTTTCGCGAACGAGGGAAAACCGCCCATCGGCCCCGGTCCAGGTAGACGCAATCACAGAATCGGTCGCAGCATCCCGCAATTCAACGAGCACCGGTACCGACACCCTCGAATTTTGCTCGTCCACAACTGTCCCGGTAACCGACTGCGCCAACGTGCCTGGAGCCATTGCCAGGACCGCGAGCACCCCGACGACTACCTCGATTGAACGGATGATCCGCATAAAAAAATTCACCTGTCGACGTTACCATCGACAGGTGAACTCGTTTCAAACATCGTAGTTCTTCAAGCTCGCAATGGCCCGATGCCCCGACGTCCAAAGACTTGATGCCAGTCGACGCTATCGGATCGACTCAATTCGAATGCCGCCGCCCGAAGTTTCAAGCTCCAGCATGGGACCACCGCCATTGAGCTCGCCAGCGAGCCGGCCGCGCTCAACCTTGCCACGAACGGAGACCGGCAAGTCCGTCCGCACGCCTCCGCCACTCGCACGCGCGTCGATCGAGAGCTTGACGGACGGATCGAGTTTAACCTCGATGCTGCCGCCACCCGTCGACAGTCGGCAGTCGGCCTTCGGCTGTCGTGAAATGTAGGCACTGATACTTCCACCCGAGGTTGACGCGTCGATCGCTCCTCGGACTTCGTTTACGCTGATTCTTCCTCCGGAAGTCCTGGCCACGACGTCAGCGCCAGCCTCATCAATCTTGATCGATCCACCGGACGTGTGGGCATCGACGGTTCCAGCCACGCGACCGAGTGAGATACTGCCGCCGGAAGTCCTGAGATGCGCGTCTGAAGCGCTCTCCTCGAGAGTGATACTCCCGCCTGAGGTTCGCGCATCGACGGGACCCGAGATCCGACCAAACGACATGCTCCCACCGGAAGTCTGCGCGGTCACACTTCCGTCAAGGTCTTCGACGCTCACCGAACCGCCGGAGGTATTCAAATCGACATCAAACTTCTCCGGAAGCTGGATCTTGATACGCACGCGGAATTTGTTCTCCCGGCCGCGCATGCGTTCCGGCTGCCTACCGATGACCGAAACCTTCCGTCCGCTCTTGTCGAACTCAAACCGAAGCTGGTCCATATCCGCGTCCGACGCCCCGTACGATTCACGCTCTACGACAACACGAACCTCATCCGTGCGAGCCGTTTCGACCTCAATCGAACCCCGATCTGTATCAACGTACAGCTCTCCACCGGGTTTAACGTCGAATGTCTGGACCAGTCTGTCGTCTACGAATCGTTGGGCGCTGGCGCGTTGTGGAAACAGGGAAAAAACGGCTGCCAGGATCAGGAGGCAGGTCCCCGTGAAGGAGTTAAATCCTGGGGCAGAAATCTGGTGTGTGTGCATGATACCTGCGATTTCGATGAATCAGGAAGCGGGATTAAAGGCATCTTGACGAGCCCTTCCCGACCAGGTTACAGTGCATGTGACGAATCGCCCTAATTTGTCCAGACGCCGAAGCCCTGGGATCGCAACCGTTCGGCCAGATACCGCTCCAGTTCCTCCGCATCCTCCCTGTTTGGAATCGGATTGTATTTCTCGTACAAATGCGGAAGCAGCCGCTCGCCGTATTTCCGTACAAAGCGTGCGGATCGGTATCCGCGCATGTGCTGTTCATACCGCAGGTCAGGAGCCTTTGCCGTACAACCAACGTAAACACACGGCGCTCCGGAACGGTACTGCGGATT
>JAGQWL010000432.1 GCA_020437385.1 Bacteroidota bacterium | reverse complement strand
GACATTGCCGAGGGCAAGCGGCCGACCGTTGAAGAGCACGGCGACAATTGGCTTTCCTGTCGCGGCGATGGCCTCGAGTAGCTCGAGTTGTGCGCCGAACAGCTCGAGACTTGTTCGATCGCCCATGTGGTTACGGCCCCAGGCTTCGCGGGAGGTCTGCTCGTTTCCGCCGATTGCCAGGACCACGAGATCCGACCGTTGCGCGACGGCGACCGCTTCCGCGATCTGCGTTTTCGACTCTTCCGGATCTTGCGCCACAACCTCGTCCTGAAACCACGATCCGCCGATCGTGATCTTGCATCCCTCGGCGTACTCCACGGTTGTCGAGTCGCCCACATGGTTACGGATTCCATCAAGAACCGTCACGAACTTGTCGGTAATCCCGCTGTATCCGCCGAGTACGGTTCGATTGGCGTTCGGCCCGATGACGGCGATTCGAGAGCGCGCCGAAGGGTCGAGCGGAAGGATGCTGTTGTTGTTCTGGAGGAGTACGGCGGACTTACCGGCGGCCTCGCGGGCGAGTGTGACGTTCGCTGGATTTTTCGCCGTTCGGTCCGCTTCATCCGGATCAACAAACGGACTTTCGAAGAGGCCCATCCGAAACTTCCAGCGCAGCAACGGGGCGACCAGGTCGTCGATCTCTTCTTCGGTCAGCGTTCCCTCTTTCACGAGCTCGACGACGTTCAGGTAGCAGTCCGGTTCGGGCAGGTCGATGTTGACACCGGCCTTGACGGCAAGCCGGGCAGCTTCTTTGTGCGAGCCCGCAACGCTGTGCGCGTGGGTGTCGGGCCGGTCGTAGAGCTCCCAGATCGCGTAGTAGTCGGACACGATGAAGCCATCGAACCCCCATTCCTTCCGGAGCACGTCGCGCAGGAGCCAGCGGTTGGCATGCGACGGAACGCCGTCGATTTCGTTGTAGGAGGCCATGACGCTGATGGCGCCGCCCTTGTCGATCGCTTCCTTGAACGGGTAGAGGAAGACGTCGCGCAGCGTGCGTTCCGAAACGTCGACGGGACCACAGTTCATTCCCGCTTCCGGCTGACCGTGTGCGGCGAAATGTTTGAGTGTTGCCACGACGTGATCCTGCTTCGAGAAGCCGGCGTCGCCCTGCAGTCCGCGGACAGCCGACACACCTAGCGTCGCGACCAGGAACGGATCTTCCCCGAACGTTTCTTCGACACGTCCCCATCGCGGGTCACGGGCCACGTCGACGACGGGAGTGAGTGCGTGGTGAATACCGCGAGTGCGCGCGTCGCGTGCCGTTGCGTCGTAGACGCGCTGAACGAGGTCCGGGTCGAAGGAAGACGCCATCGCGATTGGCTGCGGATAACTCGTTGCGTCTTTCGCGGCGAGGCCGTGCAGACACTCTTCGTGGAAGAAGACGGGGATGCCGAGACGGCTCTCCTCCACGAAGAACTTCTGTATGGCATTGGTGAGTTCCGCGAGCTGGCGGGCGTCGCGGCCGAGTTCAAGCTGGTGACCGTTGCCGCCGGCGTCGCTCGGTCGTCCGATTTGCCCGATACCGTTTCCATGCGCAAACGATTTGCGCGCTTTGTCGGCATCGAACGCGCCGTCGTCGTTGACGAGGTATTCGGACTTCTTCTGCCAGACGCACATCATCTGGGCGGCCTTCTCTTCGATCGACATCCGCGAGAGGAGGTCGCTGACGCGTTCCTCAATTGGAACGGATGGGTCTTTGTAGGGAGGTTGCACGATAGGTCGGTCGGTCTTCTGGTTAGCGTCGGCGCGATTGTAGCGAGTCACTTGAGCAGATGACCGTGTAGTGCCAACGCGGCATATCTGGTAGGCAAAGGCCGGGCATCTGCGTGGTCAGGTTCTGGGTTATCTGCGTTTTCGGGTAGAAAGGAGCCCCTTTTCGGCAGTTTCGCGATTTCGAAAAATTGAATTGAACTGAAATTGAACCAGCAAAAATCGCGTTCAGAAAGCGTTTTCAGCGACGGTCCGACGGTTGCCGTACGGTGCCCGGCTCGCCAAATACGCGATTTGAAGCTGTTTTCGCCAAAGTATGGAGAAAACCGTTTCGTCGCTTGAAACATTCTCAGATCGCTTGAAACATTCTCAAGTCGTGTTATCTTCCTTTTGCGTAGCTGGCTGCCAAGTTGCGATATTGTTAAATCGTCGGATAAGATGCAAAGCGCTTTTTCGACGGCCAGTCCGGCAATCACACGTTTTATCAACTTGTTTCGTACCGAGGCATCATGTTGAATGTTAACCGGTTCCTGATCTCGGCATTCATCCTGTTTTCAGTGGTGGCTTCGGCGTCTGCGCAGAACACGCAGTCGTCCGGTTCAGGCCAGGTCGAGGGTCGAATCACGGACAGTGTGACGGGTGAGACCCTTCTCGGGGCCACCGTTAGCATTCCCGGGACCAGCGTCGGTGCGGCTACGGATCTCGATGGGCGGTACGTTCTCCGGCGCATCCCGGCCGGCACCCAGATACTCGAATTCAACTACCTCGGCTACCAGTCGCTTCGCAAGACGGTCGAGGTTGTTGCGGGTCAGACGATCACCGTCGACGCCGAGCTCGAACAGGAGGTGCTCGAAGGAGATGAGGTCGTAGTTCTTGCCCAGCGGGCCGGCCAGCAGCAGGCGATCAACCAGCAGATCAGTTCCGACAACATCGTGAACGTGGTCTCGGAGCAGCGCATTCAGGAGCTGCCCGACTTCAACGCTGCTGCCGCTATCAGTCGACTTCCCGGTATTTCCACTCAGAAGAGCTCGGGCGAAGACAACAAGATTGTCATTCGTGGTCTTTCGCCGAAGTACAACGCCGTTGAGGTGGAAGGTGTGCGATTGTCGTCAACGGGCAGTTCGCAGATCGGCTTGTCCTCCAATCCGGGCTCGGGCAACACCGGCATCAGCAATGATCGAAGCGTCGACCTCACAACTGTATCTCCGTACATGATCCGCATGATCTCGGTGTACAAGTCGTTGACGCCGGACATGAACGCGAACTCGATCGGCGGCACGGTGAATATGGAGCTGCGCGAGGCCCCGTCTCAGCCGCACGGAAGTCTCCTGTGGCAGCAGGGCTATACGGCGAAGAGCAGCACCATCGGCAACTTTCGTGCGGTTGCCTCCGGGAGTACGCGACTGTTGAACGACAAACTCGGCGTTTACGGTCTGTTGAATGCCGAGTCCTACGACCGCGATGCGGACAACCTGGGGGCGGCTTACGGCATTCGCGCCGGCTCGGTTCAGGCTGACTCAATCACTGGTTATCGGCCCGTCGTCGTCAATAACGTGACGTTTAACCGGCATCTCGAAAACCGGAAGCGCTACGGCGGCAACCTGATCCTCGACTATCGCCTGCCGCGGACGTCGTTCAAGCTGATCAACATGTTCACGAGGTTGAACTCGGACTACACGGAGCATCGGCAGGTGATTGTGTACGATCAGGGACGGATCAACTGGAACCTCAGGAAGGGTGAGAACACGATCGACCAGCGATTGCACTCCTTCAAGGTAGACTCTGATCTGGGCTTCGTCACGATCGACCTTTCGGCAAGTTACTCGACGTCGACCAACGTTCTTGATCAGTCGCCGTCGTTCAACTTCAACCAGACCGACGCGCTGAACATCGTCGAGCGAGATAATGTGGTCCCGGAGGATCTGACGTACGCGATCGACTTTCGCGGAAATGACAATGTCATCCTTCGAAGCGCCGACCTGTTCAGCAACGACTACAAGGAAGAGAAATTCACGTACAAGGCGGATTTCGAGTTTCCGTTCAACGTAGGCACCGGGCTGACGGGTTTTCTCAAGGTCGGCGGTCAGATGTACAATCAGAAGAACCGGACGGATCAGGAAACACCGTATCTCGGATTCGGCCAAGGTGACGGAACCGGAATTCAGGGACTGATGATTCAGGCGGTCGAGTCGGAGTTCGGAATTCCCATCGACGCACAGGGCAACCTGGCGGGTGTCAATTTTGTGTCGGGCGACAGTGACCTGTTCAACTCATTCCTGAAGGATCGATTCGGCGACATCTACTATGCGTCGAACCCGGCCATACTTACGAACATCCTTGACTACATCATCGGAAACCCTGCGTTTGACGCCTCGAATAGTCAGGCCAGCACGGGTTCGGAAGGGGGATGGTACGACGGACCGTACCAGCAGCTCACGAATGACTACTCGTACAAGGAGGATTACTACGCGACGTACGGGATGACCAAGCTCAATTTTCTGAACTTCATGGTCATCGGTGGTGCGCGTTTCGAAAGAGTTGAATCGGACTACTTCGCCTACAACGCTCGTGACCAGCGCAACGCCCAGGCGCAGATCATGTACGATACAACATCGGTCACGTCGAACCAGTATCTACTGCCGATGGGCCAGATCAAGTATTCGCCGCTGAGCTGGCTTGACGTTCGGTATGCTTACACGCAGACGCTTGCGCGACCGGACTACAGTCAGATTTCGCCGAAGTTTACGGTCACGCAGGGCAATTTTGTCTACACCGGCAATCCGGATCTGAAGCCGGCGCAGGCATACAACCATGATGTGAATCTGACCTTCCACGCGAACAAGCTGGGTCTGCTTTCGATCGGGGCTTTCCGCAAGAAGATCGATGGGTTTGTGTACACCGCAGTGTACCAACTCGATGCCGCGGAACGTGCCGGCATCGACGGAATCGATCGGTACACCATCGTTCGCAACGGCAACAATGTGGTGATTCCGCAGACAAACGCGCAGATCGTTCGGCCGCTGAACAACCCGAACGAGGCGACGATCAATGGGGTGGAACTCGAGTTTCAGACCAGCTTCTGGTATCTCCCCAAACCGTTGAACGGCGTTGTACTCGGAGCAAACTATACACACATCAAGTCCGAGACGCTGTACCCGTTCTACAACGTCGAGGTTGAGCTTGTGGGGCGCGACCGAATCGCCGTGCTCGTGGACAGCGTGCGAACGGGACGCCTGATCGATCAGCCGAACGACATTTTTAACAGCTACATCGGCTACGACTTCAAGGGTTTCTCAACGCGCCTGTCCTTCACGTTCCAGGGCAACTCCGCGTCGAATGTGAACGGAGAATTCCCGGAACGAGACTACTTCACGCGAGACTACTTCCGAATCGACCTGTCCGCCCGACAGAAGCTTCCGGTGGCAAACGCAGAAGTATTCCTGGATGTGCAGAATCTGAATGACGTGAACAACGAATCTGCCCAGCGGACGACAGGCGGCTTCAGCGGTATTCAGAATTACGGACTTACCGCGAACCTGGGAGTTCGGCTTCGCTACTGATCGAAGGCGGGATTTCCGGCCCGAACGGATAACGATACGTCGTCAAGAGCATCAACGTAACACGAGGTACGAGCACAATGAAAAGACTGATACTGTCGATGGTCTTCATGGCCTTCACGTGCACGGTCGCATACGCACAGAAGGACACAGTGGCTGTCCAGGGATATTTTGAATCAGGCGGTACGTACGGTACGCTCAACGATGCGATCGAGGCGGCGAGGACCGGCGGTACCATCAACAACACGGTTTTCAAGCTGACGCCGTACGAACTGTACGTTCTGAGCGCTGCGATCTTCATCGACCACGGTGAATCACTTGACATCTATGCACCGAAGGCGGGAACGATTCAAGACGACGCGCCTCCGCAGATTGTCTGGACGGAAGAAGAGATCGAGCGCGCCTATATCATTCAGTCGTATGGCGACGTGCGGCTGCAGAATGTCTGGCTCCGCTACGCGGACATCCTCGGCAACAAGGTCTCGTCTTCCGTTACATTCGAAAACCAGGAAGCCGCAAACGATCCAGAGGTTGGTTTCTTTGACGGCGTGCTGTTCGACTACGCCGGAATAGGCGCTGAGGCTGGCGGCTCGGTCACGGTGAAGGCCGATCACTTCGAGGGCACCTTCACAAATTGCCACTTCCGCAACAACTCGGACAACCACTTCCAGTATTACGGTCGTGCCGTTTCCTTCCCGTTCGAAAGCACGGGATGGCACTACGACTACCTGCTGTTCGAGAATTCGACGTTCACGAACATCAGCCGCATCGTCATGATGGAGGGCAACGAGTATGGTGACAATATCCACCTGAACCACGTCACGATTCTCAACACGGTTGAGAACGTCATTCAGTCTGGCTGGATCAACAAACTCTCGATTACAAACTCGCTGATCATCAACCCCTACATGTTGGGCTACCGGGCGGTTGACGTCTGTGACGCGACCCAGGACTACAATGATTTTCTGGATGGGTTGTGTGATCCGCCGGGCGGGTCACTGCTGAACGTTACGCCCGTCGATTCATTCGGCTTTGACGTCGATTTCACAGATGTGGATCGGCAGATCTACGTCGGCTACAACGACTACTACTACTACCCGTGGTTTGTCGACTGGATGGAGAACTGCGACAACATCTGTCAGGAGCGCGTACGCAACCGGCGCTCTGACGAGCTCCGCAATCCCTATCCCCCGATCGGTGACGGAAACATCGCGTTCATGGACTCGATGGATGTCAGTGGCAACAAGGTCTTCACGACCATGAACTTCGATTCGACGAAGATGTGGTACGTCGACCCCGAATTCATTGAGCCCGCGATCAACCAGGATTCGCTCCTGATCTTCATGGAGAACAAGTGGGACGACAACGCGGATATCGACTGGTCGTACATGCCGGCTGCGGGATTCAATCAGGTCTGGCCGCTTCCCGAAAACATGGCATACACGAACACCGAGCTGCTGACGGCGGCGATGGGCGACTTCCCGTTGGGTGACCTGAACTGGTTCCCCGACCAGATTGGAGCATGGACGGCGCAGCGTGACGCGGAATGGACGCAGATCAATGATTGGTTGGCCAACGGGCTCGGGCCATCATCGATTGAAGTTGTTGACAACGTCCCGTCCGGATTCAAACTCGAGCAGAATTACCCGAACCCGTTCAACGGAACGACGAAGTTCCAGTATTCACTCCCGAACCCGAGCCATGTGTCGCTGAAGGTCTTCAACGCACTCGGTCAGGAAGTGGCGACTCTCGTCGACGGTGAAAGCACTGCGGGTACGTTCGAAGTCACGTTTGACGCCCGCGGGCTGTCGAGCGGTATGTACTACTATCGACTCGAGGCAGAAAATCAGACGGCGATCACGAGAACACTGACGCTGGTTAAATAGAGAAGAACATCACGAGGAGCGCGGCGGCCAGTCCGCGCTCCTCTCTGCGATTAACCTAGGAGGCTTAGATATGAGAACTGCGACAATCAAGGTGGTTGCGCTGCTCGCGATGCTGTTTGTTGGTACGAGCGCCGTGTACGCCCAGACCCTTGTCGACCAATGGGGTGCTGTGGGTACGCGCCTGGCGGGATCCGGCTGGACCCTGATGAATGATGCCAATACGCCGGCGGGTGAAGCGCACATTGGCGGCACGGCGGAGCCGACAACCTGGACGGCGATCCGCGGCGGCTTTCCGACAACGATGACGGCGACGTTGACCGATGCCGTTGTGGTTACCGGCAAGATGGAACTTGTTGGCAGCGGCATCGACCGCTGGAGCCCGCTTCGCTACGGGTTCTTTGACCATCAGGACATCGGCACGCTCACGTATCCAAACACGGACTCCGCGCAGTGGGGCTACATCCGATACCCAAGTACCGATTCTGCTGCATTCTTCTCCAACGAGGCGAATGCCTACGGATACCTCATCTCAAACCGAACGGGCGCGAATGAGGTTATCGGTGGTTCTGCGGGGACCAGCGGAAGCGTCTGGGCAGTCAACAACGCGAGCTGGATCAGCACGTTCGGCGCTGATTCCAGAGGCCTGGGCAACGTCGAGCAGGCACCGCGCCGCGCAACGATGCCGGAGGGCATGTTTGATTTCGGAATGTCGGCAATGCCTCTGGCCGACGGCACCACTGAAGTGCGCTGGTACCTTGTCAGCGCAGACGGTGTCAGCTACTGGCAAGGCGGCGTGCACATCGACACAACGGCTCAGAAGACGGACTTCAACGGCTTTACCTTTTCGGTACAAGGGGGGACAGAAGGTCAGGAAGGTCTCACGTCTATTAACCTCACTGATGTCACGGTCTCGATGGGAGCACCGATCGAGATTCCCGAAAAGCCTTTCTCCAAGTTCTATGTTGAGGACTGGGGCGCCATCGGCACCCGACTCGAAGGATCGGGCTGGACACTGAAGAACGACTCCACGACCCTGATCGGCGATGCCTACATCAGTGGAGACGCGGAGCCAACAACCTGGACGGCAATCCGCGGCGGTTT
>JAGQWL010000431.1 GCA_020437385.1 Bacteroidota bacterium | reverse complement strand
TGCCGCCTACCGGCCCAAGCTGCCGAAATCGCACAGCGTCCGAGCGGACGGTCGTTTGCGGCAGAACTTCCTGGGCACCCGCGGACACGCTCGCCAGGAACAGCGAGACACCGAGTGCAAATGCAGATTTCACGATCAAGGGGAGGTGATTGAGCCCATAATAGCAATAAAGACAACACATGCCATAGCCCCGTGACATTCGATTTCTTTATGGACAGGAAGCGCCTTTTTGGCAGGAGAACCGGCTATTTTGCGCAGTACCTCAATAAGATGCCTCGCCCCCACATCACTATCAGCCCAATCGGCACCATGAACTCCGTTTGCCGGCCCCTCGCGACAGTTATCGCGCTGCTCGTCGTTCTCACACCGTCTGTCGCCGCCCAGGACACGTCTGAAATTTCAGGCACCATCACGACCACTATCGGCTCTCCTATCCATCGTGCCCGCGTGATGGTGCTCACGGCCGACGAATCTGATACGTTGGCGACGATGTTCACGGACGAGTCGGGGCGCTATTCGAGCCGAGTAGCTACCAATGTGGCGATCGACCCTGATCCCTCGATTCCGACCGGTGAGTTTCGGTTGCTTGCCCCGTTCCCTAACCCCGTGGGCGAAGGCGCAACGGTACACGTTCGCTATTCAGGTAGCAGTACCGATGCGACCACGCCTCAACTTCGCTTGTATGATGTTCTCGGACGACGCGTTGACCCCGACGGTTCGCTGGCAAGCGGTGTCTATTTCGTCCGCCTCGAATTCAGCGACGGCGTTGTCTCCGAAGCCCAATCCCTGGTGATCGCGAAATCCGGCGAGGTCAGGTTTTCCCTAGAGACCGCACAGTCCGAGCTTGCGCCGTCGCTATCATCCCGATCCGCGCCGGTTGCCGGAAAACAGCTTGGTACCGCGAACCATTCCTCCGCCTTGGCGGCAACCGTTCGTGCGGAAAAGGACGGATTCGTCACCGGCGAACAGTCCGTCGACCTGTTGCCCACGAATCCCGCCACGCTGGACTTCGCGCTTTCGACTGCAGCCGCGCCGACGGCCGACTTCAGTATAGCGGGCTCGACGACCGAGGGATCGGCCACGCTGTTCGATGCATCTGCCTCCGTTGGCGGATCCGGAGAAGACCTTACCTACTCGTGGGACTTCGGAGACGCCCGCATGGGCGGGAGCGAGCAGATCGCGCACGTCTACACGAGCGCTGGAACGTTTGATGTGGCGCTGACTGTGACGGGCGCCTATGGTGCGCGCCACACGGTCACCAGGCAAGTCACGATAACGGCGGGTGACCCGCCGGTAAGTTCCGATGGACGTCTGCTCGGGAAGGTGTCCGACGTATCGGGATTTGCGCTCCCGGATGTCACCGTTTCGGTCGTCGGCTCCGAGCTGTCAGGAACGACTGACGCCTTCGGCCTCGTCGCCATCGAAGGCGTCGATGTCGGAAAAGAGCTGACCCTGTCGTTGCATCGTTCGGGATACGCCAACCAGTATGTGTCGGTCGGTGTCACCGCAGATACCACGTCGAACCTGTATTTCGAATCCTTGATGCGCGTCAGAGACGCGGCGATCGAAATTGCCGACGCCGAGAATGGATTCCAAAAACGATCGCGAGACGGCGTCATGGTGGATATGCCAGTCGACGCATTGATGATGCCCGATGGAAGTCCGGCCTCCGGTACGGTCAGCATGTCGATGACACCGATTGACGTTAGCGACGCCGATGAGGTGGGCGGATTTCCGGGGCGTTTCGAGGGGATGCTGCCGACTGGCGATGATGCGTTGTTGCTGAGTCTTGGAACCGCGGAGTTCGCATTTGAACAGGATGGTGAAAGGCTGCAGCTTGCCCCCGGAAAATCTGCTCGGGTCGAGATTCCGATTTACACTTCGGGAGCCGAGCCCGGCCAGACCATACCGCTGTGGTCAATGGATGAGGCGACCGGATCGTGGGTTCAGGAAGGCGAAGGAACCGTAGTCGAATCCTCCAGCTCGCCGAGCGGGCTCGCTTTGGCGGCAACAGTCGGGCACTTCTCCTGGTGGAATTGCGATAAGTTCGACAACGACCCGGACAATTCGGACGGGTTGTGCTTCAAATGGGATTGCACGGGAGGCCTTTGCCAGAAGGTCAAGGTCTACTGCTGGGTCGAGGGCGCGCAGAAGGAGACGAACGGCAAGCGGCGTGGCCTTGAGCCACCAGTATTCACGGCGCGAACCTTCTTCCCTGCCGACGGCGGCGAGGTCGTCCTTCCCGGCGGACGAGAGGTGACGATTCGAGGCACCACACGCATCGACAACGTCGTGCTGCAGTCGGACACGACGTTTACCGCGGTTGCCGGTGGAAACTCCCACTTCGAACTGACCCTTGATACCGTCTATGTTGCGGAAGCAACTAACGTTACCCTGCCCCTCGACACGACGGGTTCGTTTGTTGACATCTCAACGTTCGACATCTATTCGTTCGAGGGCACGATCGGTCAGATTGTCGGATTCGCGAGTGAACGGACCGGCGGCTTCCTGAGTGCCAAGGTGGAACTGGAGGCGCCGTCAGGATCAATCATCGGCACTCGAGATTCCGATGGCATCGCCAGCGTCGTGCAGCTGACCGAAACCGGCACCTACAACGTGATCGTCACGCCACAGTCTGCGACCAATGCGACTTACAGACTTCAGGTGCGTTCTGTCAGCGGCGCGATACAGGTGAATTCGAACAACGAGGTCGACCTGAATGCGGGTGAATTCCGCATCTACCAGTTCGACCCGGTCGAAGGCCAGCAGCTTGTGATCGGTGCTTATGCCCGCGGAACAAGAATTCAAACGCGTCAACTCGTCTACGACTCTTCGTTCCAACTGGTCGGCGCCGGAACAACGAACGACACGGGCGTCTTCGAGGCCGGACTCGGAAGGCACTACGCTGTTATTCAGGCGACACAGAACGTCAGCGGTCCGGTACTTTTCGGCCTGTCGGAGGTTTTCCCTGATGCCCCGATCGCGCTCGAATTTGGTGACTACGGGATAGCTGAATACGCGTCCAGCTTCGCTTATCACGGGCAGTATCGCTACTTCCAGTTCGACGTCGCGGCCGGCGACGCCGTCGAGCTGGCATTCTATCGCGACATCGAAGACGGCAACCCGGAATTCGCGACGTTCAAGCTCTTCCGACCCGACAACAAGGGCGGCGTGGCAAGCGTCAGCCCCGTTTCCGGATGGACCGACCGTCTGATTTCGGGTTGGTCCGGCACTATGACGGACACGGGCACCTACACGCTGCTCGTGAATGATACACAGGCAGCCTCGACGGGCGGATTCACGCTCCACATGGCCCGCATCAGTCCATCCGCTTCAATTGTCGTCGACGACGACCTGTCGTGCACCGGCGCCATGACGTCTTCGGTCGCCGCCGCGCTGCTGGCAGTCGAGGATAACGGCAGTGTCACCGTTTGCGACGGGTTGTATGAGTCACCATCACGAATGAACCTTCGGAAGGACGGGGTTACGTTCCTGGGCGAAAGCCGGGACGGAACGATCATACGGTTTGTTGACGCCAATCGATCGCCCGGATCGGTTCTGGACGTGAACGGCGTCGGCATCGATATCGGCAACATGACGCTCGAGACCGGCCCAGTGACGCCGCCCTTTGGTGCCACGTCGTACGGAATCTATTCGTCGAACAGCACGAACGCGATCGTCTACCACGACATGACCGTAAGACCGTTTGAGCCGACGGGCTATGTCAGCGCCGCGATCTACGGTTCGTTCGTAACGGTGGCCATCAGAAACGTTGAGCACATCCGCGGACCGGGCCTCGTTAGTCTCGGCCTCGATGTTCGTGCCACTGAGTCGATTGACGTGGAGAACTCGGCCTTCTCCGCGCCGGTGTATCTGCGCGGCGTCGGCACGACTGACATCCCGATCATCGTGGACGGCATAACCGTAACGGGCACGACGATGGAGGTCAGCAACGCAAATGGCGGTGAAGTCCGCAATTCGACGATCGACGGATCGTTAACGATTACACTCAGCGACGACATCACGATTGCCGACAACGTGTTCACGGAAGATTCCGGCCTCAGCGTCAACTCGCTCAACCTCCAGAAGGCTGGAAGCGCCTTGATCGAACGCAACACGATGGCCCGAATGGTTTCGCTCATTGCGGGTGACGGAAGCACCGTGATATTCCGGCAGAACCGCATAACGGCAACTGCCCGCAAGCTCGAAGTCACGCATCAGTTCAACGAAACGGGCGGGACAGTCGAAATCACGAACAACATCATCGACGGACCGCTCTTCTCGGGTGCGGACATCAAGCTCTGGTACGCTGAACAGTATGGCAGCCTCCTTTTCGCTAACAACACGGTGGCACCTGACGATTCCGGCAACTGGATTGAGACCGTCCCAACAATCGATGTGAGCGTCCGCGACAACCAGTTCACCGGTGACCTCCCACTAACGTTTGTGAACAATGTCATGGTGGGTGACGGAACCACTGCGATCCTGCTGCCTGCCGGCGTGTCGATCGATTCCGACTTCAACATCTTCAGTAACTACGCACACATTCTGTCTGCGGGAACGAATCGGACCGGAGGCAACGATCTGACATCCGATGCGCAGCTTACTGGTGCCGATCATGTGCCGCAGTCGGGCAGTCCGGCGATTGACTCCGGCGCGACGCCTACGCAGTACGCCGGCGTGCCGTCGGTTGACCACGCTGGAACCGCTCGTCCGCAGGGTGCTGGATACGATCGCGGCGCGTGGGAGCAGTAGACGCAGACTGAACGTCGCATGGATCAACCATGCAGGGCGGCGGCAAGCACGGCTGAGTGTTTAATCGGGGAGTACGGCCGGTCGCATCGTGCGTCAGGCGTCCGGCAGCAGGCCGTCTGCTGTCACGCGTCTGCCGTCACGCCGTCACGCGTCTGCCGTCACGCGTCACGCGTCTGCCATCACGCGTCTGGCGGCAGTGCAGCGACACTGCCGCACACGTGGCCGGATGCCCACGCCCATTGGAAGTTGAATCCGCCGATGCGTCCGTCAACGTCGCACAGCTCGCCGACGATGTAGAGACCCGGACAAAGGCGCGACTCCATCGTTTTCAGGTTGAGTTCCGCCAGCGGAACGCCTCCGGCGGTGACTTCGGCATACTTGAAGCCGCGATTGCCGATTATCGGCAGCGCGTATCGGGTTGTCAGGTCAACCAGGCTTCTCCGCGCGGCGCGACTCAACTCCCGGCCGTTCGACTCGACCTGATCGATCAGCGCCGCCGCCAACCTGTCCGGAAGCTGCCGCTTCAACAGCGTATGAGCAAGTTTAAGGGTCGAAGCCTCGGAGACGAGACGTGCCTCGAAGGACTCGGGGCTTTCGGATGGCAGCCAGTTGACCGTGAGTACCGCGTCCGGTTCATCGTGTTGCGCCATGAGGTAATGTCTGCTGACGTCGAGCACGGCTGGACCCGACAAGCCGAAGTGCGTGAGCAACGTCGACCCGCCCATCCGAACAAGGCGTTTTCCGGATGAACTGAGAACGTCGAATGCGGCATCCAGCGTGATGCCGCTCAGCTTCGTGAGGAAGTGTCCGGCTTCCAGGTTGAGCGGCACCAGCGCGGGTAGAACCGGTTCGGTGATCGTATGGCCGAGGTGTCTCGCGAATCCGTATCCACTTCCGTCGGATCCGCTCTTTGGCAGACTCAGGCCGCCGGTTGCCAGGACGATTGAGCGGGCAGACAGTCGTTCACCATCGGCGCTCACGACTTGGAAACGAGCACCGTGCGCGGGCTCCAGCACAGATTCCAGCGCCGGCTCCAGCGCAGACTCCAGCACGGGGCGGCGCATGACGGACTTCACGCGCCACGGGTTGAGGATCTGCACGCCGGCGTCATGGGCGGCATTGACCAAGGCATCAAGGACGGACTGCGCGCGATCAGTGACCGGAAAAAGTTTGCCGGTTTCCTCGCGCTTCAAGGTGACGCCGAGTGCTTCGAAGAAGGTGACGGTGTCGGCAACGTCGAACCGGCGGAGCACCTTGCGAATGGCGTTCCGCGACGACCCCGCATAGTCGTCTGCAGAAACGGCGTGGTGGGTGACGTTGCACCGTCCGCCGCCTGCCACGAGAATCTTGGCGCCGAGTTTTCGCGCGCCATCGACGAGCACGACGCGCGCGTCGGGCCGCGTCCGGGCCGCCCGGATGGCGCACATCAGTCCGGCGGCACCGGCGCCAACGACGACGAGGTCTGCTTCAGTTGTGCGCATGCGGTTTCGCCGCCAGGGATCCGTTTTTGTGTTCCGGGGTCAGAATATACTCGCTCGGGCGGTTGGACGATCGTTCGGGTTCGGGCGAACGGGCAGCCTGCGCTGGACGTGATTGATTGCGGGGCGCACGGCCCGTATTTTTGCGGTCCCCTGCCCGGGTGGCGGAATTGGTAGACGCTACGGTCTCAAACACCGTTGATAGCAATATCGTGTGGGTTCGAGTCCCACCCCGGGTACACGCGTGCGTTCGACTGAAAGGGAAAGCTTCCGAAAGAGGCTTTCCCTTTTTGTTTTGGGCGAGTCGGATGCTCGAAGGCTGCGCCACAGAGTACCCTCCTCCATGTTGCAATAATACCACATCGCTGTTCGCGGTTTGTTGGGTTTCGACGACTCCGGTGCACCTATCTTGACCGGAGTCCGCGTCGGCACTTCGTTTGTTGTTGTGCAAGATTCTTTCACCCAACAGAATGCGGCACCCTCCCTTTTCACACCGCAGCAATCGTGATTGCCGCCTCGGGCCTGGCAATCAGGGCGGTGCCGTGGGGACACTGTTCGTCGCTGCACTGTCTTTCGCGGGATGCAACTTCGATCGCGCGGACCCCGCCAACTTCCCCTACAGAATCGAGCGCGAGGCCGCTCTTCCGGCGAGTGAGCCGGCTGTTTACGACCTCGATCACGACGGTGTCGGCGAGATCATCTCGCACGGCCTCCTGGGTGCCCCGGAGGGTCGATCCGCCATTCTGCTCTCAAGCCCGGATGGCACCACACTGGACCAAAAGAACCTGCCCGGAAGAATGGCGAAGCCGTCCAACCAGAC
>JAGQWL010000430.1 GCA_020437385.1 Bacteroidota bacterium | reverse complement strand
GATGACTCGGCTCGTCCCGAGCGATCCTTCATTCCTTCATTCCCCTATTCTCCCATTCCCCTATTCCCCCATTCCCCCATTCCCCCATTCTCCCCTTCCTTCAATCACTCCTTAACAACCTTCCGCGTCACCACGCCATCACCTGACTGCATGCGGACGAAGTACGTTCCAGACGCGAGACCGAAGCCGTCCAGCGTGACTTCGTGTTCACCCGGGCCGCGCGTGTCGTCCGCAAGCACCCGTACGCGTTGTCCCCGAACATCGAACAGCTCCATCCTGACGTGCGCCGGTCGATCGAGTGAATATCCGAGCGTCGTCCTTTCACTGAATGGATTCGGATAGTTCGACCTGAGCGTCATCGCAGCCGGTGTCGCATCCGGTTCGGTCGCAACCCCGGACGGTGTGATGAAAGGCAGCGTGTCGAACGGGCGCTGCAGGACCCCCGCACTGATACCTGCCTCGACGCCGAGCCAGTCTTCCAGCAGCGTGGCATACACCTGCCGATAGTCGACATCATACTGCATGTTGCCGTTAGGGTCCGGGTTGGCGAGATCTGCTTCGGTGCCGTAGAAGCCGCCGGCGACGCGATCGCCAATGATAAACATCGGTGCGGACGTTCCATGGTCCGTCCCTTCGGATCCATTTTCTTCGATTCGGCGGCCAAATTCGGAGAACGTTGCCAACACAATGTTCTCACGAACCGTGGGGTCGACGATATCCGAAAGAAACGCGGTGATACCGGCAGAAAGATTCGTCAGTAGCGCAGCGTGTTCTTCAATCTGAAGCGCGTGTGTGTCAAATCCGCCGAGTGTCACGACGTAGATATTCGTAGAAAGCTGTCCGTTGATAAGTCGCGCGATCGCGGCGAGTCCCTGCCCGAGCGGTCCTTCCGGATAGCTTGCTGTTGTCGTACTGCGCGCGGCGGCCGCCTGAATTGCGGCGCCATATCGAAATGCCGAGTTGACCGTCGTCCGGAGGAATTGCATCTCCGTACCATAAGTGGTCTGCGGCAAGCCGTCGAGCGTGTAGAATCGACCACTATCGAGGAAATCGTCGAATCGATTGAGGTCGCGAACCGACATGCCCATGTCGACATCGGGGCCTTTAAAAATCAGCCCCGAACCGCCGACCTGGACGGCGAGCGGTTCTTCCGGTTCGGTGTTGACGAAATCGGGATTCACCTCATCGAGATACCGACCAAGCCATCCGGTCTCGAGAATCACGTTTTCGTCGCTTCCACTCATCCAGATATCGGTCGAGCGAAAATGCGAAAGATTGGAATCTTCGTATCCGACGTTGTTGACGATCGCGAGCTTGCCGTCATCGAAAAGATCGCGGAAGCCCGTCAGTGCAGGGTGCAGTCCATGGTCGGCATCCAACGCCAATGTTTCACCCGGAGCAATCGACACATTCGGGCGCGACGAGTAGTAGATGTCGTTCCGTACCGGCACGACGGTGTTGAGTCCGTCGTTACCACCCTCAAGTTGGACAAGCACAAGAATGCGGCCGGAAAGACCGCGTCTCAACATCGACGTGAGCGGCGTGTTGGCAAGTGCGTGTACGGGTCTCCCGGCGAGCATGAACGTTCCGCCGACCGTCGCCAGCCCCATGGTAGAAAGAAAGCTTCGTCTGCTCCAGGCATGGTCAGTGGCGTGTGCCCGCCCGTCTGCCAGACTGCTGCCGTGGGGAAGACGAGCGGCTCGGTGCTTATGCTGGTCGCACATGGCTTCGTTGCAAATCGGTTTGGAAAACTAGGTGAGCTGGAATTCAGGAATCTGGGCGATCTGCATCAGAAACAGCCTCAGCACCCAATCCAGATCCGTGTTGTACGGGCTCCATTCGTACCACGGCACGCCGTTCAGAAACAGCTTCGTGAGATTCAACACGTACGGGGGACCGTCAAGAATCTCCTGTGGAATCGGGTGCGTCGTCAGATCGCCGGCGAAACCGGCGGACACCTCTTCGATGTCGAGCTCTTCGATCGGTATCGCAAACAGATGCTCGACAAATGCCGGAGCAACCTTGAAGGCAATATGCGGATTGGATATATCCGTCAGTTGCGACAGCATTCCGATCAAATCCAGCTGCGGTGCCTCGTTACTCTCCCAGAGCATCCACCCACAGATCGCCCAGCGCTCCGGCAGCGTGGTTGTTGATATCCAGTTTCGATGTCGGGGCCATCCGTTAACGCTCGGTACGACCGTCAGTACCTGCTCGAGGCCCCAACTTGCCCAGAAAGCAAGCTTGAAATGCTCATCTGCGGCAACACCGGCCTCCTTGAGGAACCGGACCATCATCTCTGCGGGTGAGGTGATCCTTGCCCCGATAACCTGTGCGTCAAAAAAGTGGGCACTCTTCAGGAGTGTCCGAATCACGGGTGCAATTTCGAAGTTGTTGGCGATGAAGAGATCTGCCAGGTCTTGTACGATCGCCTCATCTGCGACCTCGTACACGAACTCCTGATACAGCTTTTTGCAGATGTACCATGCAGTCTGCTGGTCGCGTTCGGTGAAGACGAGGTCGACCACGTCGTCGTAGCCCCAATTGCCGACCTGACCGAAGACATCCTTGTTGTCGTTATCGTGAATCACGTCGAAGTACAAAACTTCGAAGTCGCGATTAACGATGTACCCGGTGAGGCTCCGGGCAATCTCCGTGATATCCTGCTGCGAATAATTCGCGTTCCCATTCTTGTCGAGGATGCCCATTGTGAACAGCTCACAGAGTTCACGCGCGTAATTCTCGTTCGGGGCGCCCTTCCTGTTTTCAACACCGTCGAGGAATACGAGCATCGCGACATCGAGTCCGATCGCACGAACGAAGTCCTTGAAGTTACCGAGGGCGTGGGTCCGAAGGAGCTCGATGTATCGTTGAGCGATCTGGGCGTGATAATACTTATCCTCGCTTGTGGCAAAGTGGTCATGCCAGAAGAGCGTGAGCTTCTCGCGGAGGCCCTCCTGGGACATCAACTTGTACCAGTCGATCCTGAACTCGTCAAGTCGCTCGAACGTCCACGTGTTGTAGGCGTCCCACTCGGCAGGAGTCGCGTTTTCCGGCGGCATCGGGGTGGCAACCCAGGCCGGTGTTGCGGGATGCGGATTGTTGATGGCCGCGTCAACGATTGCGTCGACAGCATCGGACGCCAGGCTTCCAACGATCGCATCAACTTCGTTCTTTGAGGCCCCAAAGCCGGTCCGGCGAAGCAGATGCCTTGCAGTTCGGGAATCGAGAGTGCCGGAGTACGGCTCGAGTCCGGCCTTGACCTCCAGCGGAAAGAGCTGATCGTTGGCATTCTCGTTCGTGCCGGCTTTCCGGGCAGCGGAAACGGAGTTCGGATCAACCCATCGAATTTCGCGCAGCCCGCCCCTGCTGGTCGGGTAACGGCGAACACCTTGTTCGCGAATCGAAGTCGGCGGAAACAGCGTCGGGTCTGCGCTGATCCGCTTCAGAACGGACGGAGACATCGGGACGGCGGTTGGTTTACGGGCGACGGGGATTAGTACAGTATCGTCGCGAAGGGGCCAAGTGATTAATTGGCGAATCGCTGTATTTGCCCCGAATTACCCGATGTGCCCCATTTTGTGCGCACCGAACAACAAATGAATTGGCTGCCGGTTATCCGCGTTTCCCGGAGAAGAGTCCGAGCTGCGTTCCGGTGAATTCGTCGGTCTCGTACAATACAATTCGGAATTGTTCCGAATAACGGCCGCGATTAAAGCGCTTGCAACAGCCTGCGCAGGCGACGGCGCGTTTGGGTCGACGATAGTATGGATATTCGGTGCCACAGGCCGGACACACGCCGAGGAATTTGGGCTTGATCGCCTTTACCTCGTCGCCTTCGTAGAGTCGCGCCGGGTCAGCGCCGCACTTTCGGGCCCAGCGTTTCCACGCCCTTCCGTGGTCCGTGCGGCCGCGCGTTTCAACATCAAGCGCGTGCGCGATTTCGTGTCGGGCGACATCCTCCATGATCTTCCAACCGTACATCTCGGCGTAGTGGCGCGAAAGCGAAAGCTCCTTCGTCCCGTCCGATGTCGACCACGTGCAGCAGCCGAGACGCGTCTTGGCCCGATCGAAACGAAACGCCCATCCGAGATCTGCCAGACCGTTACCGACGAGATCCTGGCCAAGCGAGCGCATCAAGCCCCGGGCCAGGGACTCGATTTCGTCGAGGTCGTACTTGTCCGATGAACGCAGCGGACGCGGCGAGCGGCGCTCGACAGAAATTTCGGCGGACTTGCTGGACGCGCGCGGTTGGAAGAGATCCAGCGTCCAGCGATCAAGTTTGCGCAATGTCCCGCAGGTGGAGTGGTGGTCGACGGGGTCAAGACGGCGGCAGACCGGTGGTGCGGTGCGATCGCCGAGCTTGGAAGGTACGCAAACGAAGGAATGAAAGAATGAAAGAATTAAAGAAGGAAGGATCGGGATCGCTCGGAACGAGCCGTGTCAACCCAGGTCTCCGCTGTTTCGGTGAAGGGAGAAACAACCCTTGGAACTATTGGTGGTTATCGAATCGCGACTACTTTCAACGCGGCCGAGAGGCCACGCGGCCAGGAGGCCAAGGAGGCCAGGAGTCTGGGAATCGGGGAATGTCGGGGAGTCTCTGAGTCTGAGAGCCTGGGAAGTCTATGGGAGTCTGGGAGTCTATGAGTCTGAGAGCCTGGGAATCTTAGAAGTCAGGGAGTCCAAGCGCTAGGGACCAGGCTCCTTCATTCTTTCATTCCCTCGTTCCGGAGCGCGATCTCTGATCGCGCGACCTTATCTTCCTCGATTCCGCGCGATCAATCGATCGCGCGATAGAACACCACGCCGCCGCCGATATTGCCGGAGAACAAGTCGAGATCGCCGTCCCCGTCGATGTCGACAAGAACGGGCGTGTTGAATTCCGGCAGCGACACGGGCAGCTCTTTTGGCTCACCGAACGTCATCGGGCTCGTCGATGTAATCTCAAAAACGAGCGGTGCTCCGCGATCACGGCCGGCAACCATCTCAAGCGCTCCGTCGCCGTCGATGTCGACAAAGCTTGGCGCGCTTCGTCGCCCGACGTCGATCCCGCCGACCTTGTCGGACTCCAGTACGAACGCTGCCTCCTTCGGCGTGCCGGTGTTGCGGTAGAAATTGATGTCGCCGGAGGACTCACCCACGAACAGGTCAAGATCTCCATCATCGTCAATATCGACGAGCGTGGGTGCGGCGTTGCTGCCACGGGTGAGCTTCAGATATTCGAGATTGACGGGAGTGAAGCGGTAGGACCGCGCGCTTCCGTCGTTCCGGTAGTAGGCGATTCCTTTTGACCACGATCCGACGATCATGTCGAGGTCACCATCCGCGTCGAGATCACCGAAGGTTGGCACCAGATGGTACACGTCATGAAGTGCGAGCGTGTCCGACTGCTGAAACGAAGGGTGCCTGGCATCACCGGTATTTGTGAAGACTACAACACTCGATCGCTCGTTGCTGTCCGTGTTGATCTTGTTGGCAAGAATCAGCTCCTGGTCCCCATCGCCATCGAGATCTGCAAACGCGGGATACGTTTCGGTGCCGAGATCGATGCCATAAAGGAATCGGCGGGTCTCGAGCTCGTAATTATTGGGGTTATCCGTGTAGGTGAATTTGTAGAAGTTATCCGATGCCGTTGTGTTCGGATTGAACGCGCCCCCGAGAACACCCATGTACATTTCGTCACGCCCATCCGCGTCCAGGTCGGCGAACACAACATCATTGTATCCGCTGGTCTTGGTCGGTGTGCCCCTCGGAAACGGCACGGGTGTGTTCTGCAAGACAGGCTTCGAACACGTCCCGGTATTCGGAATCAACAGCACACCCGGTTCGAAAAAGTCACCCCAGAAAAGATCGAGATCCCCGTCTCCATCGTAGTCGTGGAACGTCATCGTGTTGGCGCCGTGGCGGCTGCCCTGCAGCTCGCCAACGATCTCGATGTTCTCGAATCGATCGGACTCGAAGACGAAGCGCGGCAGCGTCGCTCCTCCCGTCGAGTTCGCCTCCATGTGCCGGACGGTTCCATCCACTCTTCCAATAAACAGATCGAGCCTGCCGTCGCAGTCGAGATCGTTGAGGTTCGGGATGTTCTGTCGGTCCGCAAAAATCGGAACCCCCGCGACATCACGAAGCGTGTCTTTCGGCGTGACCCATTTCGGAGAACTGGCAGTTCCCTCATTCCGAATCAGGGCCATGTAACTGTACGGTTTCTCGACAAGCAGGTCCTTGTCGCCATCACCTTCCATGTCGACGAAGCGATGCCATTCACCAACGTGCAGTGAATCGTAGAAATCGGTTCGCCACGAAAATACAGGCGTGGTCGGCGAGCCGACATTCTCGAAGTGGATCAACTCATCCGTAACCTCCTGAACGAAGAGATCCTTGTCGCCGTCGCCATCGATATCGACGAACGACGGCCGCGGCACATTGAGTCCGCCAAGAAACGGAAAATCGTAGGCACGACCATCCGTGTCGAGGACCGGAATGCCGTCAACCGAACGGACCCAACGCTTCTGCAGCGAATTTGACGCTGTCGTGGTGCCGTTTGAAACCGAAGTAGAGGCGTTCTTTCCGCCGTCCGTCGGTGCCAACTCACCGCTGCCGCTGCATCCGGCGAAGGCTGTTACAAGTGAGACTGCCGCAAGCGTCCGTCGGATCATACTTCGCTGGTTCGATTACTTGTGGGTACGGGTGCCGATGCCGGATGGCATTGCACCGACCTCGATCTCCTTGATGACCTTGTTGGTGGCCGTGTCGATCACGAGCACGGTTCCGTTCATGTCGTGGTGCATCGCGCCGCCCGA
The DNA here is from genome assembly GCA_020437385.1 of Bacteroidota bacterium. Lineage (GTDB taxonomy): Bacteria > Bacteroidota > Rhodothermia > Rhodothermales > JABDKH01 > JAGQWL01. The sequence continues at coordinate 2,760 of JAGQWL010000430.1, read as the reverse complement.
CATCGACGACATATCAGCATGTTGATTGGAGATGTACACTCGCTTGCCGTCGGCGGAAACCGCACTGCCGTGCGGCTGCGCGATCCGACTGTCCTCGATCACGGCGGCGATCCGCTGGTTGGGTACGTCCACGACCGTGATCGTGTTTGCCTTCTTGTTACCGAGATAGACGAAGCGCCCATCCGGCGTAAAGACCGGGTGCCAGGGCTGCGAATTGACATCGAGGGTCTTGATGACCTTCGGATTGTCGGCGTCCGAAATATCGAAAATCAGGACCTTGCCGGATACCTGACCACCCGTGACCATCGTCTTATTGTCCGGCGAGATTGCGAACTGCACAAACGTCTGCGTGTCGCCCGGAAGTTTTGTCATCTTCGTTTCGAGCGTCGAGGCGTCGACGGTCATCATGCTGTTCTCGGCCAGACTGCCCGTGAAGGCGTACTTGCCGTTCGACTCGACTGCCAGGGCATGCGGCCGCGGGAAAAAGACGTCGACTTCGTCGATGTCCATCGAGGACCGGTCGATGATCCCGATTCGCTTCGGCGGGTTGACTGCACTCATCGAGCGGGCAACGAAAAGCTCCTCGTTAGCCGGATTCACCGCGAGCATTCCGGGGACCTCAAATTCCGCGGACCCGACGAGTTCGTTCTTTGTGTTGAACTTCAGCACCTTGTTTTCGCCGATCATCGAAAGGTACCAGAACGAACCGTCCGGTTCGACAGCAATGTGGTGTGGCTTTGCATTCGCGGAGAAGCCGAGCTTCTGCAGGTCGACCTTGCCGACGACTTCATTCGTCGACATGTCGATGATTGAAACTGTCGCTTCGCCCTGATTCGCGACGTAGAGAAGCTCGGGCATCATGGACCCCGCAGGCTGCTTCGTTGACGCGCAGCCGACGGCAGCGATCACGAGCAGTAACAGCGAGATGCGATTAAGAAAGCCAGACATTGATGGGCCTCGATAGTCAGTTTTGGGGTGTAACTACAATCCGATGTCGCGTTTACGAACCACGAACAGTCCCTCGTAACCGCTGGTAACGATCACGTTTCCGCTTTTGAAGAACGGATAGTTACTCCACGATCCGCCAAATCCGGGAGTGTCAGTGCCATACGGGACCGTATCGAAAAAGCCGAACTCAACCGGATTCTGGATGTCCGTGATGTCGAGAATCCGCAATCCGCTCTGGTAGTTCGACATGTAGGCGTAGTTGCCTTTGATGTAAAGGTTGTGGTCGCTCGACTTGTTCTCCGAAATGTACTCTTTCAGCAGCTTCGGATCGTCGAGATCCGTCACATCCCAGATGAGGGTCCGTGTGCCGTCGGTATTTCCCTGCAGTTCGTCGAGCTCGTCGTCGAGCAGGAAGTAGCGATGATCCTCGGTGATCCATCCCTGATGGGCGTACCCAACGTTGGGATATTTGCCAACCGAGAGCGATACCGGATTGTCTTTATCTGTTACGTCTGCGATAGACAGGGCGGTTTCATTCGCGCCAAAGCAGATCTCCTTGCCGTCGTGCTCGGTGTCCGGGCCGTGGTAGGTGATGCACTGCGCATCGTGCGAATAGCCGGTGCTGGCGCGTCCGGTGGTCGGATCCGCGAAGCAACCCGCGAACTGCGGATTGGACGGAGCCTGGATATTGATCATGTGGAGACCGCCGCCACACGTTTCGCCGCCCGAACTGCTGCCGACGCTGTAGGCAAATCCGGTGTCCTCATTGATCACAATGTTGTGTGCGCTGTGGATACCGTCGTAGTGCGCGGTCTCCGCGAAGGTGACCGGCAGGTTCTTCGCGTCTCGAAGTTTCGTCAGGTCGAAAATCTGTACGCCGTGTTCGCCGGCGTTATCGGCGACGATGAACGCGTGATCCTTGTACGTCTTGATATCGCGCCAGGTGCTCGCGGGCGTTCCCTCGGTGCGGGGAAGGTTGCCGACAAACACTGGATTTGTGGCATTCGTGATGTCGACGAACGAGGTTCCATCGATCCGGCCGACAAGGGCGTATTCGTGACCGGTGACCGGATCGGTCCAGCCCCAAACATCATTCAGCCGAACGCCGCGTTCGCCGCCGAGCTCACCCACGGGCAGGAAGGACACGAGGTCGACGCGGCTGCACGAGAAGTCTGAAGCCGCCCCTTCGTCGCAGTTTACCTGCTCACCGAGAACTGCACCGTAGTTTGTGATTTCACCTTCGAGCCGCGCATCGAGCGACCACACGTCTCCGTTGGAGACGAAGATTGCGCCGCTGCCGGCACCGTGATCAGCACTCGGCACGCCGACGACGATCATGTTGCCGTTCGCAACCAGGCGAGAGCCGTAAAACGCTCGGCCTTCCAGTCCGTCGAACGTCAGCTCACCCGTCTCTTTCCAGCCGTGAGCCATGTGGTCCATGACATAGGTTCGGACGGAACCGAGGTTGGAGTTAGTGCCCGGCGCGCCGACAACAACCGTGTTTCCGGAAAGTGCGACAGCAGTGCCAAAGAGGGCCTTCTCACTGTCAGCCGGTGCGAGTATCGATTCGTGAGCCTGCCATTCGCCTTCGTTCATCATCAGCGTGACAACAAGGCCGGAGCCGTCGTTTGCTCTCGGGGCGCCAACGTAGACGTGGTGCCCATCCGTTTCGATCGCGGAGCCGAAGAAACCGCTGTCGCCCGCGTCGCCGCGGGGAAGCTGACCTTCGAAGTTCCATCCGCCGTTGTCACCCTGTCGGAAAACGAACGCGGCACCGGCACCTGCGTCATAACGCGACGCGCCGACGAAGAT
>JAGQWL010000429.1 GCA_020437385.1 Bacteroidota bacterium | reverse complement strand
GCATTCGTGGCGAGGTATTCGCCGAGCGGAAGCATCGAGTGGGTGGTCCAGATTTCGGGCGACGACGATGAGCGGGCCGAGGCGGTGGCCGTCGACTCGGCGGATCGCATCTTTGTCGCGGGCGGATTCGGGCACACGCTCGAGGTCGGTTCGCTGCGGCTCGACAATCCGTTCGCGAACGACTACGTGTTTACACTTGCCCTTTCGCCCGCAGGCGATCCACTCTGGTTGAACGGCGCAGGTGGCAACGGCCGTGGCACGGCTCGCTCGATCGATTCCGCGTTACCGGGACACGTAATAATCGCCGGCGACTTCCAGGTCTCGATCGACTTCGAGACGCAACACTTTCTTTCAGATGGCAGCGACGACCTGTTCGTGGCCTCGTATGATACCGATGGGGTCTTGCGCTGGGCGCGCACAGGGGGTGGAACCGGGATGACGCGGACCTACGGCGTCGCGGTAAACCTGTCCGGCGAAGTTTTCATTGGCGGCGATTACGACGATCCAATTTCGTTCGCCGGAATCTCGGTCCCAGAGATCTATTCCGTCGAGGATCTCTTCGTGGCCGGCATGGAATCGATCGTGGGGATCGACGTAGAAAACGCCGTCACGCAGGCTGCGCCCTGCGTTCCAGCACTATATCCGAATCCTGCACAGAATACGCTGACGATCTTGACGTGCGAGACTTCCCGACGAGGCACCACCGTATCCATCCGCGACCTGATTGGGCGGGTCGAGGCGATCGCCCGCGATAAAGGTCGAAGTGAGGCCGGATTGATCAGGCTGGATATCTCACTGTTGCCGGCCGGCATCCACCTCGTGTCGATAGTAGACGAGGACGGAGTATCTCACGCGACGTTTGCGAAGGTCCGCTAACGCCCTAACGGAACACCCATCCGAACTTGACCGACGCCTCAGGGTTGAGCACTCGCGGCTCGAAACTCAGGCCATCAACGCGAATATCCGAGTCACCCGCGACGCGGAGCGAGAGACCGGCCCACGGACTCACGTAGATCGAACGATGAAGCTGCAACGCATAACCGATGCTTCCATTGAGCAGGTAGCTGCGATACTTCGCCGTCTCGACGCGAGCATCGGACTGGATGCTGGAGTCCCAGAGTACAACGCCGGCTGCAATCCACGGACCCGTCCAGTCATCCGCCAGGTAATAGTCCGCGAGGACGGCGAACGAAAGCACGTCGTTGTTGGTGAAGCCGTCCGCGACAAAGAACTCAGGCATGTTCACCTTCGCGATGAGTGCGCGGCCGCGGATGTGACCCGTGCCTACCCATGCCGCCCCGAAGTACCCGCCGGTGATGTACGGGAGCGCGTCGAGTTCGATACCTGCGGAAACACTTAGCGGTCGACTTTGTCCGTCGACGGCGGCCACAACAGAAAACTGGAGGAGACAAGCCACCAGGATAGCGGATCGAAGATTCATCTAACTCGGCTCCGTGTGTTGCTCCTTGCAGGAGACGTGTGTTGCTCCTTGCAGGAGACGTGTGTCCCAGCTCACCCATTCGAGGCGACAAACTTATGAATTCCCGTCTAGACTACGACATCGTCGCCACCAGATTATGTGAATTGGCAGAAACGCTGCAGCAGTGACGACGCCGGGCTGGATTGAATGCGTAGCCAGGCTAACTCCGATGTGCCACAGGAACACGACTATCATGATCGACAGAAAGAGCATCTTTAGACGTCGGGTACGCTGAGCGTCGCTTCGATACATCCAGGCAATCGCCGAAACGATCAGGACTAACAGGGCGACGACGAGGGCGAACCCGAATCGACCGACTGAAAGGTCGGAAAGGAAAGCGATGTGTTCGCGGCCCCACTCCGGAAGGTCGAAGACAATCTCCTCAAGGTTGTGAATGACGAAGAGGATTATTATTGCGATCCACGCCGGTCGCGCTTTTCGTTCCATCTATTCGGTATCTGGTATCATGACCAGAATGCCTGCATGATCTACTTCGAAAGGTCGGCGACCAGATACTTCGCCAGTAACGGAGATCTTCGGTGCACACGACCAACTCAACGTAATGATCAATGAAAGCGCGGGAACCAGAATCCTTGAGGGCATGACCGACTATTCTCTGTCCGTTGTCAGGAATCCTATCTTCTTATCTTCCTATCTTCTTCGATTCCGCGCGAGCGAAGCTCGCGCGACTACCATTCCAACACGGTCACCTCGGGCACATCGCCCGAGTCAACGACCCTGCACCGCAGGCGCGTGATACCCCGCGACACGTAAACGTCCGTCGCGCCGAATGGCCCGACATCGAAGCGGACATCCGGAATCCGCTCGCCCACGTAAGGAACAACCACCGTCGTGATCATCGGCGCCAACGACGATTCTTCCGTGGCGATCCGGGCAAACGGATGCAAAACCGCGTGCTCCTCCGGGATCGGGAGCTTCCCGACCGAAACATCGAGACCTGATACCGATGTCGATGCGATGTGCGCCGCCGCCAGCGGTCGCCTGATGTCGGCCGTGACCAGGGCATGCTTCTCGGATCGGTCCGATACGTCGATTGTGCATCCGCCCGAAGGCGCAACAAGCGGCTTCTCTCCCCCACTCTGTGTCGAAAAATGACCGTCCACGGATTTGCGATTGTCACCGAAGAAACGTGCTTCAATAACGGACGGCTGACTTCGCTTGCGCACCTTGTCGAGTACCAGCGCCGATTCGAGCTCTTCAAATACGAACACCGTTCGCGTCACGGATTCGATGTCGTCATCGACGAGTTTGTATGCCGGCGTGGCATTACTCGTCCAGTAGACGTAACCGTCTCGTTCACCGAAACGAATGATCTTCGCAACCGCGTCGGATGCGTTCGTCCCCTGCCGGCCATCGTGGTACTGATGCCCCATTCCATCGATCAAGATCGCGGAGTGACCTGCGGTCGTCCGCATCATCCATGACGGATCTGCATAGCTGTACGGCGGCCGCGACGGATCGACGATGAGCACTTCCCCGCCCCACTTGACGACGATGCTGTTGCGATCCGCGTGTTCGTGGTTTGACGGTCCGCCGCTCCGCATCGCGACGACGAGATCTTCGGCCCGATAACCCGTTCGGGCCACAACCAGATCGAGGGCCGAATGCCAGACGGAAAGACCTTGCTTGCCCGACGCGGGCTCGACACCGTCGGGGTCCCACAGCAACGACCACATGTCTCGTTCCTGCGAAAGCGCGTCGCCGTACCAGCGGGAACGTCGATCGCCGGTACGTCCGGCGACCCAGTACGGCACTGCGGCCGTAGCCGCACCGCTTGCATCGCCGAAGTTCACAATCTGCGCCGGGTTCGATTCGGTCGCCATCGACATCCCGATCAGGTAGTCAACATAACCGGCCCAGTTGATCTCGTCATAAAGGCTGACGCCATTGTATCGTTCAAGAGCCACGGTGGCCTGTGCGATGTTTGAAGACGTGTAGTTCGCGTAGGATACACCTTCGTCATACGATCCGTCGACGGCATACAGATCGCGAAACGTGCGGATACTGTAGATCGACTGTTCGACCCACTTTGCGACGCGCTCGTCTTCGCCGAACGCGCGGGCATACGCCACGGACCCGATCGCGAGAGCGGACGCGGGCACCGCCTTCAGATTTGTTCGATTCAGAATGTGCGGCCAGTTCGAAAGGTCGACGCGATCATTCGGCCGGTGCTCGAAGTACGTGCTCGTCTCATCCATCGTCCATCCGACTACGCGATCCGGAAAGCGCATGCCGTACAGCGCGAGCCAGCTTGGCTCACACCCGCGTTCGCCCATAATGCGAACCCACTCGTTGCGGGCCGCCTCATCCGCAAAACCATCGAGCCAATCCCAGCAGAGACTGACCGCGACGGTGGCGCCCGGCGCTCGCTGAAGCCCGAACACCTTGTCACCGTCCTCGAGGAAGTAGTCCCATCGCCCAAATTTCATCAGGGCATCCATATACTCGACTGCCAACGAAGCCGCATCCTCGTCGCCTGTCATCAGAAAGTGGAACGCCATGTCGGTCGCACGATCCGACACACGGGCGATATCATAAAGCTGATCATTGTAGCGGATTTCGCTCTTCAGAAAGCGCCTCTCGACCGCTCGATCGACCGACTCAATTCTGGTACGCAGCGACGCATAACGGTCGCTCTGATACAGTCCGCGAAATCGGTCGACGGCTTCACCGTCAAAAAACAGACTGCCGCCGAGTCGACTTTTATCTGGGCCGGTGACAAATCCGAGCAGCCCTGATCGCTGATGCAACCATCCAGCGGCAGAGAGGAGCGCGGCAGTCGAGCGAATGAAGGATCTACGAGATGCCATGGAGTCGATGGGATGCACTCAGGTCACTGAATACGCTAAGATCCGACACCGGACGTTCGTAAAAAACTGGTAGCAAAGAATCGTTTGGCGACCGCGTAGTGGTGCGGTGCACTCGATCGTGTGATCCTGCCTGATGCAGGCGGCTTCTACTCGGCCGAATGCCCCTCGGATCGGGCAGCCTCAACATAGTGACTGCGCCGGGAGAGAAATCGCTTTTCAACCAGATGCCAGAGGAGGAAGGCCCCCGCAAGCGTCAACAGCACAACCGAACCGAGGAACAGGAACGGAGAATTTGCTTGCCAGCCGAGGTATAGTAGAATCTGGATAATCGGGAAGTGCAGAATGTAGGTGCCGTACGAAAAGTCTCCGTATCGCCCGAAGTTTCCGAGGAAGCCGAAGAGCCCGAAGTAGACGACAACGGTCGCCAGTGCAAACGGCTCGAGCAGCGGCACCGGCCAGAATGCATTAACGAATAGAAAAATGATCGCCACGCCGAGGAAGCGCTGCGCATGGCGTTCAAAGAATGCGAGCTCGTAGAAGAAGAAGGCACCCGCCATGAAGTACGAGAGCTGACCGGGGAGCTGGCGCCCGAGTATTGCGTAGAGTCCGCGTTCCGTCGATTCTGCCGCGTACGAAAACCCCCACGCATAGAAAACGGACAGCACGTACAGCACAACGAGTACTCGCATCGTTCCGAGCTTTCTGAACAGGAAAACAACGAGGGGAACGAGCAGATAAAACATCACCTCCACCTTCAGCGTCCAGAGCGCGCCGTTAACGGCGGAT
>JAGQWL010000428.1 GCA_020437385.1 Bacteroidota bacterium | reverse complement strand
GTTGTCGCGAGGCGCGGCGGTTTCGATTCGGCATTTCAAGAATCGTGGAGTCGTCGATTCGTGGAACCGTGGCCGTCGCGGACGCGCCCTGCCGCGTTGAGGGTAGCGGTCACGAACCCTCGACCGAGACCCAGACCGGTATTCTGACAACTGACAACTGACTTCTGACAACTTCGTCTGCACACTGCTCACTTCGCGAGCGAAGCGAGCGCCCCCATTCTCCCATTCCCCCATTCGTAACCGACCCGCCCGTCAACCTCGACACAAAAAAATAAAATTGTCGAAACGACGTGACGCTTTGGAGTGTAGACACTCCTATCTTCAGGACGCCTTTTTGATGATGTCGAAGTCCTCCCACAAAATGGAAATTACGTTTCAGCCTGCGCGCAAATCGCTTCGCGCGCGGCAGACGCTGGGCAAGTACAAGATCGAGTCTCGTGTTGGCCGGGGAGGCTTTGCGTCGGTGTATCGCGCGATGGATTCGCTCGAGGGTATCAGGGTCGCGCTGAAGGTGCCCCACTCGACGATGATGACGAAGGAGATGTTCGAGAGCTTTCGCAAGGAGTGCCGGATCACGGCGCGTCTTGAACATCCGAACATCCTGCCGCTGAAGGACGCGTCGATCATCGACGGGCAACTCGTGATCACGTCGCCCCTGGGAGAAGGATCCCTTGCGGACCGACTGCAGCGGCGCATCTCGACCGAGCGCGCGCTGGACTACGGGCAGCAGCTTATCGAGGCCGTCGCGTACGCTCACGAGATGGGCATCGTGCACTGCGACATCAAGCCCGAGAACGTGATTCTTTTTGCGGATGACCGCGCGCGGCTTGGGGATTTCGGTATCGCGAAGGTCGCGCAGAACACCCTGAAGGCCGCGGGCACGGGGACCGTCGGCTACATGGCGCCGGAACAGGCGATGGGCAAGCCCTCCCCGCGTTCGGATGTCTTTTCGCTCGGACTCCTCCTGTACCGGATGTTTGCCGGTGTTTACCCGGAGTGGCCGTTCGAATGGCCGTTTCCGGAGTATCGGAAACTGCGCCGGAAGGTGCATCCCGAGATGGAGACGGTGATCCGAATCTGCCTCGAAGTGAACCCGAAGTTTCGGTATCGTGACGCCGGAGAGCTCCTGGAGGCCTATGTAGAGGCACGGGTGAAAACGGAGCGCCTCCTCGATCGACGCAGGCGACGCTGAGGCGGATCGGCCTCGTACGCCAATGGCGCATGACCTGGTGACGCCCGATCCGGTCGCGCTCAGTCGTTTGCCGGCCGCGTGTTCGCGTTGCCAGGGACGAACTGCAAAATCACGTTGCATTTTGTCGACGCGCCGTGGTCGATTCGACACAGGCGTATGCGCCTTTGGATGATAGTCTGTATCCAACGGCTTGTATACAAAGCGTTTTTGTCACCTGTTATTCCGGCGATTCTCCCAGTTTATTACGGAATCTGACTTAGCGTGGAGTAGACCGTCAACTCTTTTCGACTGATTCCACGTTTTTGTAAGTGAAGTACCGGCGGCCTTCGCCAATCCCGTGTTGTCGGTACGTTAATAACAGTGTCCTCCCGGCGCGCCCGATGTGTGCGGCAGATCTGAAGCGGCGCGTAGCGGACACACATGAGTAACTCATCACAATGGAGGTTCCCACATGGGACAGCAGCAACTTATTCTCCTCGTGCTCGCCACGGTTATTGTCGGCATCGCGATTGTTGTCGGTATCCGGGCGTTCAACGAGAACTCAATCAAGGCTAATTCCGACGCGCTCGTCCAGGACATGGTTCGCATGGCCAACGACGCGCAGGCGTGGAAGCAGAAGCCGGCTCCTTTCGGCGGACAGGCTGAAGGCGCTCACAAGAACGTCGTAGCCGACTTCACGGGTGCCACGATGGACTCCCTTGGATACTCCACTGGAGGCGACGGCGTCTATGAGAATCTTAATGGTTCGTTCACGCTTGAATACACGACATCCGAATTGACGCTTCACGGCTGCAATGATGTAAAAGACAACTACGTCAAGCTCCAAGTCACAGGTCTGTCGGATACGAACATCATCAACTCACAGGTTGATCTCGGGACGAATACGGCCTGTACAGCTGCCAATCCGGAGAACGGCGACTAGTACGACATGTGGTGCACGGCGGCTCGGCAGGATTGCCGGGCCGCCGATTGCATCCTTTTGCTACGCGCAGATTCAGAAGGCCACCGCCAATGAAGGAATTTCGGTTCATAGGGGTTTCAGCGACTGGAGAGCCTATTCGCGGCAGCATCTATGCGCCCACGCGGCGCAGTGCGTCCAAGCGCGTGGAGGTGCTGTCGGACAAACACCGCTTCGAGCCGGAACTCCTCGAAGAACGGCATACCTACCGATACAAAGTCCGTCATGCAAACGGCGGCATCGCTGTTGGCGAGCAGAAGGCATTCTCGCATCACGAAGTCACCGATGCGTTGGAAAGATTGGGGCTTGAGGTCGTAGCCGTTCGTCGGAAGATTATCGAGTCGAGGAGTAAGCCATCCTCCACGGATCTGGTAATGTTTGTGCGCCTCGCTGCGAACATGCTGCGACGCAAACTCCCGTTTGACGAAATTCTAAACCTGCTGATCACGGATACGACCAGCAGATCGCTCCGGCAAGTCATTCGTGACTTGAGCAGTGATCTGAAGGGGGGTGTCGATCCGCAGCAGGCGTTTATGAAGCACCAGCACACGCTTGGGAAATTCACCGCGTACATGCTGGGATTGGCCTCT
>JAGQWL010000427.1 GCA_020437385.1 Bacteroidota bacterium | reverse complement strand
TAAATGAGCGGATCGAGGGACTGACTACCACGGGGCAATGACGCCTTGAGGTGTTCATGCCGGCATCCTAACCGGTACGTACGGCGAAGTTGTGCGGCACCTTTCGGAATCACCGTACCCGCATCATCGTACCCGCATCACCGTACTCGCATCACCGTACTCGGATCACCGTATCCGCATCGCGGGACTTGGATCAGACAACGCGTCTTACCGTACCCGGATCACCGAACCAGAATCACCTTCCCCACGAGCGACCTTCCGCCCGTAGTGAGTCGGTAGAAATACAGCCCCGATGCGAGACCGTCTGCCGCAAGCACGACTTCATAACGTCCGGGTGATCGCGACTCACCGTTCACCAGGCGGCGAACCTCCCGTCCCTGCAGGTCGAATACCGCAAGCAGGACCGGGCCCGACTCGACAACGGAATAGCCAATGTTTGTCGAACCTGTAAACGGATTCGGATAGGCGGCCTCAAGCGACACCTCCGTCGGCACCTCGCTCACGGCATCGGGTTCATTGGATACAAGCACATCCGTCGAAGCATCGGCATCGAACTTCATCGCCTCGCGGTTTCCGGTCGCGTCTGTTGCAAGCGAGAAGAACTCGTACGAGCTGTTGTTGGATCCGACCCACGTACCGGTTGTGTCACGCGTCCCGCTCAGCCATCTGAAAAACTCGCCGCCATCGACGCTCGCGAACACATCATAGGTACGCACACCAGACTGATTGTCCGAGCCTCCCCAACGCACGGTAAATACACTGTCCCGCTGAACGTTTGTCAATTGCATCACGGAGCTGGCCGGCGGCATCAGGTCGATGGTGTTCGACCACGGCGGCGTGTCGATCGGTTCGTTGAGGTCGAAGATGATTCTCGCCTGATTCGTGACGACCGCACTGTTGGGCAGATTGTCCCGCATGGAGATCGAGAAAGAAACCGAACCTTCGCCTTCCGGAGAGACGTTGTTCGGCGGAAGGAAACCATCAAGCGGGTCAAATGGCAGATCCCCGGTCCCCGTATCGATCGTTGTAAAGCGCCACGTGACGATGCCGGTCCTTCGCGCCAGACTGGCTTCGACCAGCACTTCGAACGGATCCGCGATCGGGACACGCGTTGAAAAACTCGTCTGGGCCGGCGGCACCCGGACTAGTTGCTCCCCGAACGCAATGTCACCCAACTCGAAGCTGTCAAGGTTCAGTTTGGTGGCATCCAGCGTGTCACGCACCAGCACCTCCTGAGCGGGCGCAGATGCTGTCGCCATATTCTCGAAGCGGATGACATATTGGACACGTTCATCCGGAGTTACAAATCGCTCCTCGCCAACGCCCAACAATCCGGTCTTGTCATTCGGGTCCGCCGAGGTCAACACTTCCACCTCGACCGGCTCGCTTGTCTTCGGCGGATGCGACTTGAATTTCCCCTCGTTCGCCTTCCGCTGTTCTTCGGCTTTTTCGTCGAGGTACTCCTGGGGGGTCTGATCCCACCGTCGCCCGTTGGCGTTCAGTCCAGCAAGTCGGTAGTTGGAGTTGTTGATGTCGGTTTCGTTGGGGTCGTCCGAAAAGAACATGGCATCCGCATCAAGCGGATAGATCTGCTTGGTCTTGATGTCCGAGCTCCAGGTATCGATCGTGTAGTACTTGCCGTCCGGCGTCTTAATGACCGACAGGCTGTGCGCATAGGACGGCGGATCCAGCGCGTTGAACTCGTTCGGATTGCCCCAGTCGATGTACTGGTTGTAGGCCGCATTTTCCGCTGTCGTCAGAAAGCCGAGGGTGCCGATCTGGCGCACGTCATAGCCTTCCGGCAGGGTGCCGCGAGTCACCAGTTCGGTGTTCATGTTCTCGGCAGCGAGCTCGCAGGCGTTCGCCGTAGAGTTGAAAGGGTTCTTCTTGCTCCATTGGAACCGGTCCTGCGGCGATCGCTCGATGGCAACGTTGATCACGTCCTGCATCACGTCGGCATTCGGTCCATAGTACTCGTCCATCGAGTACAACTCCGCGCCGAAGAACGATTCGTCCATAATCATCTGTTCTCCGGACACGCCATTAACGACGACTTTCTGGGCGACTGCCGTGATCGGGATGAACGTCAGAAGCACGGCGACGGACAGGCTCGCAACGGCGAGGGCGCGTAGTCCGGGATTGAGCTTGATTTGCATTATCGGGAAGACCATTGTATTCCGATGAAGTAGTGTTGGGGTCGCGGATGTGTTTTTCCCTATCGGATTTACCATCGCTTGTAATTCCACGCTGCGACAAGCGTCAGCGTCTGCGGTGTCCCGACGGCCGTGTAGATATTCATCCGTCTCGTCTCACCTGGCCGCAGCGTCACCTGAGGCAGCGCAAATGCGTACGTGTCGTCATCCTGATACCTTGCCGCAACGTCACGCCAGGTGAGTCCGTTGCCGCCGATGATGTTGTAGCTGTCTTCGTCCAGCTCCCACTCGACGTCCGGGGGCAACCCTGCAAGCGACGCATATCCCGTGACGTCGACGTTACCGCGATTCTTGAGAATTACGGTGTACGTACGCAACCGGGTGCGCGGCACACGTGGGGGTGCAAGCACCTGGACGAACACATCCGGGTACACCGGCGCGACGATTTCGAAAGCATCAAAAAGTGTCGCGGTGTTCGAACCGCTCGTAACCTTTATTGACCGCGGACCATTCGGTTGACCGCGTAGCGCGAACACGGCAGTGATTGCTTTGCCTGAAGGGTCCGATATGGCGGCTGCAAGAGGCTTGATTGCCGGACCGGCTCCGATGAGCTCGAACGTCGCGTCGGGTGCAAAGCCCTGCCCGTAAACAGAAACGGTCACCACACCGGCTGACCCTCCGCTCTCCGGCGTGGATCCTAAAACTGCGAATTCATCGGACGGCGGTCCGTCTGAAATCGTGACGATCGCAGACGAACTTCCATCAAACGGCCCCGCAGAGTCGAGCTGCATCGCGACCGACTCGGCCGACTCGGCCTCGTCGTCGTTGAGCGGGAAGACGCTGACGTAAACTGAGTCCCGACCGGGGTCAATCTTCAAGGTGCCGCCGAGGACGTCCGTAACGAAGTCCTTGAAGAGCGTCGCTGTTCCAGAAAGGCTGAAGGGAATCTCAAATGCCGTACGTGCCGGCCTGGACGCTGTTACGAGAAACAGTCCCTGGTCTCGCTTGACTTCCGAAGCGATTGGATCGACGGCCTCGATCTTCAGAATCGGCGGTCCATCCGTAACCTCAAAGGCGACGTCGGCGGATCCACCCCGGGGATCCGCAATCACGAGCTTGTAAGAACCGAAGATGTCGCCCTTCGTGAGGTCGAACGCTACCGTACCGTTCGTCGGCGACAGCGACTGAATCTGTCCGACGACAACGCCGCTGTTGAGTGGGTCAACACACTCGACGCACTCCAGGCGCATCGTGGCGTCCGGACTGAATCCGGCTCCGACAAGGTCGACCAGCACGATCTGACCATTCTGCGCAGTGGTCGGCGTCACAGAATCGAGTGCCGACAGGGTCTCAATCCCGGACCGGGCCGTCAGTCGATAGTAGCCGTCAGTGATCGACGGATACAATGACATCGTCAGATCTTCAATCGTGAGCGACGACAGGTCGCGAAAACCACCTTCGAAACCTGTGGCGAAAATGATGTCGAACGATTGGCCATTCGACGGCTGGAATGCGTCGATCAGTTGAATATCCAGGGCACCGTCAAGGGAAGCAACACCGTCTTGAGCCGATGTTTCGCTTGCACTCGCTCCGTCTTCGGATTTGTTCGCGATGGCGATCTCCGATACGGTCACCTGATCAAATCCGCCGGGCCCAGGAGACGTCCCGCCCAACCCCACCTCGAGCCGAGAACTGCGACCGAGATGCAGGGGTCCCATCCATGTCACGACGTTCGCGTCGTCTCCGCCAACAGCATGAACTGCCGCGTCCTGCACGTCTGCTCCAGTAACATCAACGGGCCCGTCAAACTCTACGCGTCCGCCCAACGCTACCTCAAGGCGG
>JAGQWL010000426.1 GCA_020437385.1 Bacteroidota bacterium | reverse complement strand
TAGAGCCGTCGCTGGCGAAGCGCGTGAGGCGGCGGCGAGTGTCCAGCACAGTGACTCCACCGTCTCGGTCAACGGAAATCTTCCGGATGTCTCGGAACTCTCCGGGCCCCTCGCCCTCGCCCTTTCCTACTGATCTGACAAATCCCCCACGAGCAAGATCGAACACGCGTACCTGTAGGCGGCCCCTGTCGACAACGTAGGCGAACTGCTCGTCATCTGACACGACGAGCCCGAGTGGCGTGTACAGCATTTCCTGCTCCTGTACGTCCGAGTCCGGTGACCCGCCCATCTGCTTGACAAACGTTGCGCGTTCCTCCCAGCTTCGTTCACGGGTGTCCTGCGGGCGCGGATGCAGCAGCTCGCCGTCAATGTTGAGCAGTCCATAGTCAATGTAGTCCTCAGGCAGCGGCGGTCGAGGTCCTACCTGCTCCGCCGTCGAATCGCTTTCCGCCGGCTGACACGCGGTACCGAAGGCGATGGCACCAAGAGCGGCGAGGAAGATGATAAGTGGACGGATCGGAGGATGCATGGCGGGCGAGGTCGGTTGGAGTTGTTATCGACCGCGGACCACTCGGCGTTATGAATTTCATCGGCCGGGGTCGAAATAGTGGGCTGCAGCGCCATCGTGACCGCGAGGAACCGATTCCGATTCGTTGGTTGAATCTATACAACTTAGTGCTTTCTATACGACTAAGCGCTTTCTACACTAGTGTGATTCGAGGTACCATGGCCTTGAGTATCAAGCACCCGGAGGCGGATAGGCTCGCAAGAGAACTCGCCGACAAGACCGGGGAAACACTGACCGTCGCGATCCTGACCGCCCTGAGGGAGCGACTGGAGCGCGTAACGGGGTCCCGCCGTGACCGCGGAATCAAGGAAGATATTGTACGGATTCAGCAGCGAGTGGCGGCCATGAAACGAGTTGACGACCGGACCGACGAAGAACTCCTTGGCTACGACGAAAGCGGCCTTCCGTCCAACCAGGCGAACCCTATTCCGTAAAGCGCGCACATGGTGCTCGATACCTCGGCAGTCATTGCGATACTGCAGAAGGAAGAAGAAAGCGACAGGCTCATCGATGCAATCGCGGCCGATCCGGTCCGTCGAATGTCAGCGGGAAGCGTCGTCGAAGCGGGTTTGATCATGCAGGCGCGCTACGGTGATGCGGGCGAAAGAGAACTCGATCTCCTGTTGAATCGGCTACGCGTGGACGTGCTGCCGGTAACGGAAGAGCACGTCGAATACGCCAGGTCTGCTTATCGGCGGTTCGGCAAGGGACGGCACCACGCCGGACTCAACTACGGCGACTGTTTCTCATACGCCGCCGCCGTTGCACTGAACGAGCCGCTCCTGTTCGTTGGCAGCGACTTCAGCAAAACCGACGTTGCGTCTGCGTGAGACCGGGTCCTGGACGATTCCCGCTCGTTCCATTTGCAAATAATGAAACCTTAGGGTATCATTACGTGTAGTACAGGTGTCCATATGGATACTACACGTTACACGAGCAATTGCCCTGAAATGAACGCCCCAAACGAACTTCCCCCCGCCGAAGTGGCCGATCGTCACAGACGTAACATGGCGCTCGCGCTTCTGGCCGTCAGCGCGATCTACGGTGCCAAGGCCGCCGAGAATCTAACCGGCACCGACCTGAAACTGTACTTTGAGATCGTGCAGATTGCAATGGTCGTCCTGGTCATCGGCCTATTCATCCCGGTCGTTCTATGGAAGATTCGGCACGCCGCCTCGGCAGATCTCGTCGACTACTTCAACGAAGACGGGTTCGCGGCGCACGCCCTCGTATTCGCGCAGAAACGATCATGGATACTCACGTTCTTCGCTCTGACAATGCTAGAAGCGCTGGACCGAACACTTTCCAACGTTCCGGGTCCGGTGCTTCTCGAAATCGTGCTAGCTGTCATGCTGGCGTCCGTTAGTATTCTCTTTCTGTTCAAAACATTCACCGACGAAGAAGTGGATCAAGAGGCCGGTGACGTTGCCAGTACGTGACCCATGGCCAAGTCAACTCTGAAGAACCGTATTCGTGTATTTCGCGCCGAACACCAGATGAGTCAGGAAGATCTGGCAAACGCAATCGGCGTGTCACGAAAGACCATCAGCACGATTGAGGTCGGCCGCTTCACGCCCTCGACCATCATCGCCCTGCAGATTGCGCGACATTTCAACGTGCCCGTCGAAGAGATTTTTTCCCTCGGCGACGAGACGTGACGTACGTAGACAAGCGACCGCGCGGAGACGCGATGCGCCAACCTCTAACAGACCAAAGAGACATGAGCGACCTGAATACACCCATTCTGCTTCTGGCAACCGCACATCCAGATAAAGCAATTGAGTTTTACCGCGACGTTCTCGGACTCAGGCTGACTTCCGACGAACAATGGGCGCTTGTATTCGACATCGGCGGCGTCATGCTGCGAATCCAGAAAGTCGATAGGGTTGCCGATGCGCAATACACCGTAATGGGCTGGGCCGTTGCCGATATCAGCCAGACCGTCGCTGACCTTGCAACGCGCGGTGTCGCCTTTCAGCAGTACCCGCACCTCCCTCAGGACGAGCAGGGAATCTGGTCAACACCAGACGGCGCGAAGATCGCCTGGTTTCATGATCCAGACGGAAACACACTTTCTCTGACGCAGCACCCGTGACGCAGCGTCAGCGATTCTGTGGAGTCGAAGAAGACTCGGTCGCGATCTTCGATCGCGGAATCGAAGAAGATAGGAAGATAAGAAGATAGGATCGGGCCCCGGCAGGCACCCACCCCGGGAATCATCCCGACTGTACCGGGTTCGCAGATTACAGGGAAATGCCCACTACTCACGGCCCGACTGACATCGTTAATCTGACAACTGACAACTGACAACTTTGCTCGTGACTGCTCACTTCGCGAGCGAAGCGAGCGTCTCCCATTCTCCCATTCTCCCATTCATTCCTTCATTCCTTCATTCCTTCATTCGCGATCAGATATCCCGGTCACCTCTAACCTGACCCCAACGTGTTCCCCCGGCGCAACGATCGCATTCAGCACCTCGAATTCCAGCGCCACGCGCTCCATCCGCTCCACCGTCTTCACCTCCAGCCTGCTCGTCGCATTAGGGGCCAGCATCAGGACGTCCCCGGCATTGTGAAAGGTGTAGCCGGTCAGATTGTCAAGCACCCACGACACGTCCGACGTGTTCTCGATCTCGACAATGAGCAGCGACGTCTTCCCCGCGTAGCTCGCCGACTTCACCCGAATCGACGCTTCGACGAGCGGCTTCAGCTCACGCTCGCGGCCGATGATCAGGTTATCGAAATACGCCGCCGTGCGGTGCTCCTGCAGCGCCGCCCTGATTCCATCCACTGATCGCTCCTTCGCGAACACGAGCGTGATCGGACGGTGGCCGCCGTGATTCACGTTGAACTGCCAGTCGACAAGCCCGTGGATATCCGACGTGCCCAGAATCGCAAGATCATTGTCCAGCGCGATCTGCAGCGCCTCGTCCGAATACGTCATCTCGTTCACAACCTCGATGCCGTCGAGCAAGTCATTGTCGATGAGGTATCGGTGCGTCGGCGTCAACGTCGCAATCCCGTCCGGTCGCTGCGAAGTCCAGTTCGGATGATTCCAGAACGTGAAAGCTCCCTGGCGCTTCGCCTCCCTGAAGACATTCACCGAATCGGAAATCAGAAGTCGATTCGCATCCTCGATGAAGATCGCATTCGAGTGCCCCGGCGGCATACTCCGCGTGATCTCGGAACCTGGAATGATGATCAGCCCCATCTCCTTTGCCGCCTCAGTCGCAATCTCAAACGCCCGATTGCGGTCGGGGTGCGGGATATCCTGCTTGTGCGGCTGGTACTCGAGGTGCTCGGTCATCGCGATCGCGTCGAGTCCGTCGCGCACCGCCTCCTCCACGCGGATGCTTGGCCACACCGCGCCGTCGGAAAACACGGTGTGCATGTGGAGGTCGACCTTCAGCGTGTGGAAACCGGCGACGTCCGGAAAATCGATCGTGCGATTCTCGGCGTGTCGATGCGGCAG
>JAGQWL010000425.1 GCA_020437385.1 Bacteroidota bacterium | reverse complement strand
TTCGAACCACCGACGGGAGGAGGTTCGACACGAGCGGCCACATTCGCGACAGCTACTAGCGGGACGTCCATTCCGCGACTGACGAAGCGAGCAGCGCGAGCGAAGTAATCCTTCCGGGCGTACAGAGTCAACGCAAGGGCACAGCTGGTCCGACCGGTTGTGCCTTTGTTTTTGGCTATTCGAACCTCCGACGGGAAGAGGTTCGACACGAGCGGCCACATTCGTTACAGTGAGTAGCGACACGTCCATTCCGCGACTGATGAGCGAACGTCAGTGAGCGAATAATCCTTCCGGGCGTACAGAGTCAACGCAAAGGCACAGTCGACTGCATAGGCTGTACCTTGTATTAGCTACTCGAACCTACGCACCCAGCCGAGCAGCCCATCGAGGTACTTTCCCAGAAACTCCCGGGTCTTGTCGTCGGAAAGTCGAAGCTGGTCATCAAACCGGTCGCCCGCACGCGGCACGACGACGCCGCCATGCGGAAACAGCGCCATGAGCATGCCGGCGACAACAAGTTTCAACTGCTCCTGCCCGCGCATCGTGCCACTCCCTCCCGTCGACGCGCCGATTATCCCAACGGGCTTGCCGGCCATGGGCGACCCCTTTCCGTTGCCCTTTCGGGACGCCCAGTCCAGAGCGTTCTTCAAAACGCCGGGAACTCCGTGACTGTACTCAGGCGACACCAGCAGCACACCATCGGCAGCGCGGATGCGCTCTTTCAGGCGCTCCACGGCAACAGGTCTCGAGCCGTCGATATCGATGTCCGCGTTGTAAAGCGGGACGTCATCGATCGGCAGCTCCTCCAGCGTCATTCCCTCAGGCGCACACTCAATGGCCGCACGCAGCAGCGCACGATTATAGGAGCCTTTCCGAAGGCTGCCCGCAATTCCAACGATTCTTGCCTGCGGCATTTCATGACTGCGTTCTGTTGAGGGGGTGGCGAATCAGTACGAGGGTGAGGCGAACCAGCAGCTCGAACCCTTAGTCCCTGTACCACAATGGATACCGGACGGCGACACGAATCGTTCCCCGAGGCCTCGATTGCACGCTCCAACAACGCGATCGGAAAACGATCAGCGCGCCGTGATCGCGACCACACTCCTGGCCGGCAGCAGGAACGTGGCCGACCCTGTCCCGGCAGCCTCGATCGAAAACTCCTCCAGCCGCACGGCATCAGGATCCTCGAACGTATTGCGAGAATCCATCTCCGGACCCGTCAGAATACGGGCAGTGTAGTCGGACACCTCCGAGGGAAACTCAACCGACGTATCGATGCTGACATGCGGATGGACGTTGCACAGTGTCAGGTGGAAACTGCCGTCGTCGGCTTTTGACGCCGAAGCGGACACTGACGGGATCGTCTGACCGTCGAGCGTATAGGACGGCGCCCGAACACTTGTCGACATCAGCCGGGCGTCGTGGTGTGGCGTGTAAAGGTCGAAGACGTGATACGTCGGGGTCAACAACATTTCCTCGCCGCGCGTGAGGACCATTGCCTGCAGCACGTTCACGGTCTGCGCGATGTTCGCCATCTTGACCCGGCCGGCGTGGCAGTTAAGGATGTTAAGCGAGATCGATGCTGCGATCGCATCTCGAAGCGTGTTCTGCTGGTGCAGAAAGCCGCGATGTGTTCCGGCCTCCACCTCGTGCCACGTGCCCCACTCGCCCAGTATCAGCCAGATCCGCTTCTCCGGATCGTAGCGATCCATAATCGCGATATGATGCCGCAGCAGCCCGTCCAGGTCATAGGCCTTGCCCAGAAGCTCCATCCACTCGGATTCGGGGAAACCTGTTGCCGCTCCTTTCTTTGACCAGTTGCCGACGAGCGTATAGTGATGCAGGTCGATGCCGTCGATCTGCTTTGCCGCCTCTCTGAGGACGACCTCCATCCAATCGTAGTTGTCGCCCGCCGGCCCGGCCGCGATGCGAAATGGCCAGTGCCCATCGATTGGATGCAGAAACGAAGCGAAACGCTTGTACAGATCGGCATAATATGCGGGGCGCATGTTCCCACCACAGCCCCAGTTCTCATTGCCAACGCCCCAGAATCGCACGTTCCATGGCTTTTCCCTCCCATTGCTCTTCCGAAGATCCGCCATGGGTCCAGGGCCGGGATGGTTCATGTAGCGCCACCACTCGGCCATTTCTCGTACCGTGCCGCTGCCGACGTTTCCGACGATAACTGCCTCGGCCCCGAGTCGCTCGACGAGATCCATGAACTCGTGCGTTCCAAAGCTATTGTCTTCCGTGACGCCGGCCCAGATGCTGTTGACGATTGCCGGCCTCGAGTCCAGCGGTCCGACTCCGTCCTTCCAGTCGTATCCATCGGCGAAACAACCTCCGGGCCATCGGATGTTGGGAACCCGTATCCGCCGAAGCGCCTCGACAATATCCTCCCTCAACTCCCACTTGCCGTCGCGACGGAACCAGATGCCGTCGTAGATGCCGCGGCCGAGGTGCTCGGCAAAGTGGCCGTACAGATGCCGACTGATGACCTCGTCTCCCCTGCTTTCGTGGACGAGTATTCGGGCGGATGATTTCACCGGGGTAAGGGTTGTATCAGAACAATTGACGGGGTACCAGTGCCATCACCACGAATACGACAAGGCTTGAGAGCCAGAAGGCGGTGCCGATGGCATGATCGTACTGGAGAATATCGAGTTGCCCCAGCATCCAATGCCAGTCGTGTCTCGCATTTGGACCACCAATCAATGGGAGCAGCTGGGAACGTGCATCGGCGGCGTAAACACTGATGTTGATCAAGTTATGTCCCAGCCAGAAGAGAAACAGCTGCGTGGCGACGCGAAAATCCGACCAGAACGCGTACGCCGCGAGACCGCCGGGAAGTAGAATCTGCATCAGCGTTCCACCCGCCATCCGCAACGGTTCTCCCATGAAGGCAAAAACGAAGTGCCCGGCTTCGTGAATCACAAGGTCCGCGTTGTCCATCATCGTGTAGTGGCCACGCGTCAGGAAGTAGTACAATCCCGCAGCCGACAAAACGACGGACAACCACCAGGTCGAAGCCAGGTCCTTAAGATCTTGTTTGTCCATCGATCATCGACAAAAACTCGCCGGCCAACCGCGGACCGGTACCGGCATCCTCGTGCTTGAAGAACGCAAATGTCTGCTTCCAGTTGGACTGTTCAACAATCCCCTTCCAATGTTCGAGGTCATCGGCGCCATACTGTTGCCGGCGGAGGCGCAGATAACCCCAGTCCGCTGTTGCAACCATCGGGACCTGTAATCGATCATCGGAATCGGCGATGCACAGTGCTGAATTGTATCGTCGCAGAATGTCGAAAACTTCATCGACAAACCAGGATCGGTTTCGAAACTCGAACGCGCAGAGCGGAGAATCGGGCGGCATGGCTGCCAGATAGGCATCCAGTCGGTCCGGATCGGCAGCGAAATCAGGCGGGAGTTGGAACAACAGCACGCCCAGATTCGGCCCCAGAGCCGCCACGTTATCGAGAAGGTAGGCTGTCTCGCTTGCCGACTCCGGTTTCAGCTTTCTGAAGTGCGTAATGCGGCGCGAGACCTTGACTGCAAAACGAAACGACTGCGGGACAGATTCGCGCCAATTCTCCAGCACGCTTTTCCGGGGAAGTCGGTAGAAGGTGTTGTTGACCTCGACGCCCGACAGCTGCCGCGAGTAGTAGGACAGCATTTCGTTCGCTTTGATTTTCTCCGGATAGAAGTGCCCCTTCCATTCCTTGTAGCTGAATCCGCTCGTTCCGATAAATGCGGGCATGGCGTCGTCGTTCGCCCGGTGTGATGTCGCGGAAGACTCCAGCGGGGCTGTAATTCTGATCGCTATCGTCGAATGGCAACGACCGTAGTGATAACGGCTGCGATGGTCGAGACGCCCGTAATAACAGTCTGTATCGAGGCGAGTCGAATTTGCCGCCTCGAGGTTCGCTCTGTTACGAGGAGTGACTGCAGTTCGGGATTATCGGTGGTCGGAACGCGATCGACGAATACGGTGTCGCCCGGTCGCACGGGTTGACCAACCCCCTTGTAGGTATCACCGGTCACGGCAGCAACAACGTATGCGTCGCGCGACTGAACGGCCATTCCACCTGCTTTCTCAATGTAGTCGCCGGCGTTCCAGCCTTCCCGATACTCGATATAGCCCGGCATCGGGACATTGCCCACCACAAATACCGTTGACTCCTGCTTCGGAAAAACAACAACGTCGCCATTCTCCACCGTGAACCCCGAACCCGATTCGAGTGCCTCCGCTACATCGATGAGTACCCGCTGAGCAGAGATCGCCGTTCGGTAGTTGACGCGACCGAAGAAGTCGAGGTCAGATACGGTTGGATTCGACTTGTAGAATGTCGGCGATCGGCGCTCGATATATGCTCGCGCGACATCCGCTTCCTTCTTGAGTCCGCCTGCGTCGTCAACGATCTGGCTTACCGTCGTTTCTCCAGCGACGATCGGATACGTGCCCGGGTAGGTCACCCATCCGTAAACGGCAGCGTTCGCACGCTCGTCCCCGAGTACCATCACATGGTCACCGGACGAGAGTCTGATGTTTCCGGGGGCGCCATCCGCAACATCGTCATGCGTCAGCAGCCGCGCTTCGGTGCCTCGATCGGACCTGGAAATCACACGCACATCCCCGGGTACCGAATAGCTTGCCGATCCGAACGCGATTTGCAGAACGTCATCGACCGTGTCACCGTCGCGATAGGGATAGAAGCCGGGATACGGAACGGGCCCGGAAATTCGCACTGTCTCGCCCTCGGTCTGATAAGCCTCAACGTGGATGACGTCACCGTCCTGGACGAAAGGATTCAACTCCACGTCGCCAGTGGAGTAATAGGCGATCAGATCAACGGGAATCACTTCTCCGCTCGATCGCTCGATACGAATTGTTCGGAGCGACGGTCTGTAACCATCGGCCAGTGAGGGACGCTCTGCCGAAGAAAACGGAAGCGATCGTTCGAGTTGCTCCTGCTTTGCAGGTGGGGCCCCGGACATCGCGATGTTCAGATCATAACTTCGTCTGGCGAACGCATTCTGCATCACGTCATCGACGCGCATGACCGGGGAAGCGATAACACGGCCGGGCAGTGGGACTGCGCCGGTAACATGCACGAAGAACTTTCGAGGCTCCGCGAGCGACACCTCGACCACTTCGTTCACGTACGACTTCTTGACCAGTTCGGTGGTCGCGGCTTTCGCCTCGCGAAGTGTTTTGCCGCTGAGCGAAATGGCGCCGATGTCCGGCACCACAAGATTGCCTTCCGCCGACACCTTGATCTGCGAAGAAAGCGGAATGGCGCCGCCCCTCGACACGGTAAACGTGTCACCCGGGCCAACGATGTACTCGTCTTCGTCTACGGCACCCTCCAATGCTGATTGCCCGTTAACCGCCGCCGCGGCGATTTCAGATTGACGAGCGGAGAGTTGACTGAGCGCATCGGCAAAGGGATTGGACTCTTCACGAGTCTGTCCGCTGGTGGTCGCAGCGAAGATGTTCGACACGAGCAGCACAGCAAGTGTCCGGGCAGCGATCCAATGAATGCAGTGGCGACGGCCGTGACTGGCTAACATTTGTTTACCGTTTCGAAAAGGGGTTCTGCGAGTAAGATTTTGAGCGGTCGCAACGGTATTCAATAAGCACGCATTGGTAAGATGTGGCGGCGAGGAAAATACGTCAGACATTGCCGGGGATCAATTTGGATCGGCTTCGCACAAAACGACAGGCAAGATCAGCGGTTCGTCACGGCGAGACGCGGCCACGCGCCGCCTCATCCGCATATCCGGTCAGCTCAACATAGCCGTTGCCTTCAATCGTCGCACCGTTGTGGACGCCGTTAACGCGCACCGCCCCCTCCCAGTACCGGATCGAAAGATTGAGTTCCTGGTCCTCCACGTAGGGCTCGACGCGAAGTTCCGTGCGACCATCGGTTGTCGCAACCGTCCACCCGGATGGATAAGAAACTCCGTCGGAAGTCGTCCACGTGCCCGTAGCGCCGACGACGATCTCGTCACGCTTCAGGTCGCGTCGCGAACCATCCGCATTGAGTATGACACCCGAAGCGTACTCGGGCGTGTCGGCCTCGCTTTCGCGAAGTCGGAAGTACATGATGTCCGTCCCGTCGTTCAGTTGGAGTGAGAACCAGTCCCACCCCACCTGCGTCCGACCCAACAGGCTGGTGCTCCATTCGCGGTCCAGCCAGGACAATCCGTTGACCGGCACGTCGATGCCTTTTGTGCGGATCGTTCCGGATGTCTGAAGTCGCGTAATCGAATAGTAATAGCTCGCCTGATTGGGCCCGTCTCCCTTTCGACTCAATCCGTCTTCTCCCTGCAGTACGATGGGGCGTTGCGGATCGAGCGTGACGTCAATCTCGACATCGTTAGCGGATGCCCTCAATCGTACGGGAAAGCTCTCACGGCCGGTCGACTCGACCCGCCAATCGTCCACCCACAATGTGAATGGATCCGCAGACGCACCGGCAAGGCCGGCCGCACCTCGCGCCGTACGTTCGAACGCCGTAAGCCTGCGATTCGGTACGTCCGTTACTGCAAAATGCGCGAGGTAAAGCTGGCGCGTTTGCCATGGTTCATCGCCGGTGCTGTCAATCGCAGTCGGAGCCGGCGCGAGCGCATTGCGAAAGAATGTCAGTTGATACCCAAAGTGGCGGCCGTCGGCAGACGCTAGATTACCGGTGAAGTACCACCACTCCAGTTTGAACGCATCATGGGGACCGTGATCATCGGGAAAACGAAACTCCCTCGGTCGATCAGCGGTCTGATAGTGTGAGCCCCACCTGGCTTCCTCCGCCCGGAGATCCTGTCCGACGGCTTCCCTCAGATTCGTGCCGGACAGGTCGGCTGGGCGATTGCCTGCCTCCCGAGACAAGAGGAAGACGACGGCAGCGAGGATCACGGTTGCTATGATTACGAATCTTGTCACGCAATGCTCGTTTACGATGAAATCGGCTTGTGCCAGGTTCGACGTTTTCCAGGCCAGTTGGGCGCCAACTATTCGTCGCGAAGAACGGAGGCATAGGAACGCCTGGCCAACTTGAATGCTGGATACAATCCTGCTACCAATGCGGCGAGCATCGCAAGTGTAAGCGCCTGAACGAGCACCGCCCCATTCAGTTCAAATTGCAGCGTCCAGCCAAACGCCCGTTTATTGATTACAAACACCAGAGCGGCGGCGAGAGCAGTTCCTAACGGCAGTGAGAAGAGTCCGGCATACAGACCCATCAACGCGGTCTGCAGGTTGATCAGCCCGGCCTGCTGCAACGAAGTCATGCCTACCGCTCGGAGGACCGAGAATTCGCGTGCCCGCTCAAGCTGAAGGGACATCAGCGCACTCAGGATTCCCACGAACGCGACAAACACAGCAAGAAGTCTCAGTACCTGAGTGATCGTGAACGTTCGGTCGAAAACGTCCAGAGAGTATTGTCGCAAGTCCCGGTTCGACCGCAGAATCAGCTCCTGTCGGGAGCCGACTCGTGCTAGCGCCCTGTCGATCAACCGCTGCAGATCTACGCCCTTGTCTGCGTACAAAGCCACTCCCGACCACGAATGATCAGCAAAAAGCCGCTCGTAGTTTACGCGCTCCATCAGAATCACACCCTGATCGGAACCGTAGTCAAAGTAGATGCCTGCAACGGTCACGTCCGTTCGCCCAGCGTCCGTCAGTATCCAAAACGTGTCACCGATATTCAGGTTGTGCCGGTACGAATACGGTTCCGAGATCAGGACGCTTCCGAAGTCTTGAAAAGAGGAAGATATCGTTCGGGGATCGCCGGATTTAAGCCGGCACCGGTTTTCAATTCCCTCTCCTGATTCAACTGCAGTCAGGTTGGACAATCCGAACGCAGTCTCCACATCCAGTCGCTTCACGCCATAGGAATTTGCGACGCCGGGTGTTGAGCGAATCAGCGAAACCACGTCTTCATCAATGGTTGTCTGCAGATCACGCTGAACCTGTCCCGGGACCTGAACATAAATATCTGCCTGAAGGATTGAGTCCAGCCAACTTACAACCGTTGACCTGAACGACGTGACCATAATCGCAACACCGATGGTTGCAGCTACGGCGATGGAAAGAGCAGCTGTGGCAACGGACGTCCGGCTCAACGTTGAAACCATTCCTCCTGCAGCCATACCGCCGACAACTCCAGCGACGCGCTCAAGAACGCTGCGAAGTGGACGTGACATCAGTACAATCATGATCGGGACGCAGAGCGAATAGCCGAGAATGCCCAGACCGATGGCTGCGTAACTGCCGCCGATTCCGCCGTTCGGTATCGCCAGGACGAGGAGCGATACCATGACAAGCACAACTCCGGCGAGCGCCATAGGCCCAGCCGCCTCACGCCACCGAGCCTCCGAGATTGATCGCCTCATAACGACAGCCGGCTGGGTGACCGCCGCAAAGCGTGCCGGTAGCAGTGCCGAAACAACCGTCGCGCCAACGCCCAGAACAACTCCCTTCAGCAGACTGATCTCCGGAACGGACACACCGCGCACGTTCACGACAAAGTACAGGTCGTTGATCGTCTGCGACACCAATCGAACCAGGCCGCGTCCGAGGAACACTCCCATTACCAGTCCAACGGCCGTACCGGCTATGCCGATCAGAAGTGCCTCACCCACAACCACGCCGAAGATGTCCTCGCGCGTCGCTCCAATGGCACGCAGCCGGCCAATCAGTTCACGGCGCTGTACAACCGAGAAAGAAATCGTGTTGTACGTGAGGAACATCCCAACAATCAGTGCGAGCAGGCTGAGTGCGGTGAGGTTCAAACGGAATGCCCGCGTCATCTGTTCGAGTATCCGGGAGCGCGATTCCGTGCGGACCAGTTCGACTCCGGCGGGTAGCAGCTGTCTCAACGCGTCCGCCTCCGGGCTAGAGTCCGAGGGCAGGATTGCCTCGATGCGCGACAGACGACCGGGCTTGCGGAGTAGACGCTGCGCCGTACTGATGTCCACTACAAGGAGATCATTTACGGCCGTGGAGCCGCGATCATCGTCCGGTATCATTCTGCCAACAAACGTCAGCTCGTAAGCCACGCCGTCGACGACGACATTGAAGGAATCCCCAATAGCAATTCCGATGGATCCGGCGAGCTCTTCGGAGAGGATCGCACCGCTGTTGAGCAGAAACTCTGCAAGATCAAAGTTCGCATCACCTGAACCCGTATAGGCGCGGAATGCGGCATCGGAAAGAGGATCAATCCCGACGATGCGAAGAGTGATGTCGCTATTGAGCGAGAGCCTGCCATAACCCTCCACTACCGGCGTTATTTCACCGATTCCGTGAGTCGTCCGCAGGTTTGCGTACAGACTGTCTGGTATTCCTGCCGACGTGCCTCGGATCTCGTGCGTGGCCTTCCCGGCGACCGCTTCGGTCGACAGCTCAAATGCGCGGGCGGCACTTCCGTTTGCGATATCGATCGACACCACGACTGCAACTCCCAGTGCAACTCCGAGCATGGATAGAATCAGGAGCCAGGGATGCCTTCCAAGGTACCGGAGACTCGAAACAGCTAGCGGATTCGTCGAAGGCATCATGCTTCAGGCGTCCGTGTCGCTCAGGAGCTGCAACTTGCCGTCGCGCAGTGTCACGACTTGATCGGAGGTTCCGATAAAATCTCGGTCATGGGTAACAACCAACATGGTGGTGCCCGTACTCCTTGCGAGATCGTGCAGAAGGTCCATTACCTGGCGTCCTGTTTCGTAGTCGAGATTACCCGTCGGCTCGTCCGCCAGAAGCAGAAACGGTTTTGTGGCAAGTGCCCGAGCAATGGTAACGCGCTGCTGTTCGCCGCCGGAGAGAACGTCTGGGCGCGAGTCGATTCGATCGCCGAGGCCCACTCGATCGAGCAAGCTTAATGCGTAGGTCTCGCGTTGCTTGTCCCGCATCCCGTCAAGACGGATCGGCAGAAGAACGTTTTCGCCAACGGTCAACGTCGGAATGAGATTGAACGACTGAAAGACGAAACCGACATGCCTGCGCCGGAAAAGCGTTCGTTCGCGCTCCGACATCGAAGAAAGCGGAACACCCTTTATGACGACTTCGCCCGACGACGGCGAATCGATACCACAGATAACGTTCAAGAGCGTACTCTTGCCGGCACCGGAGCGGCCGACGAGAACGACAAATTCGCCCTCTTTGACCGAGAGTGCGACTCCCTTCAGCACTTCCCGGCGGACGCTTCCCTCTCGAAACTCCTTGCGCACGTCGACCAGCTTTATGAAATCCTGAGATGTCATCGAGAGAGGTGGAAAGGCGCTGGGAAGACGGCGATCAGCGAATAAAAACGTACCGGGGCTGTGTCACCGCTCGACAGCAATTGGGTTCCGTTCGAATGGCGCGGTAGAAAGGCACAGCCGGTCGCAACCAACTGTGCCTCTGTGTCTCTCTGTGCACCCGGAAGGATTATTCACACTGCTGCGCAGTGTTCATCAGTCGCGTCCCTGCCTGCGGCAGGTTCGCTCGTGTCGA
>JAGQWL010000424.1 GCA_020437385.1 Bacteroidota bacterium | reverse complement strand
TTGTATCGCCCTCTTCCACGGTATAGCGAAACACAGTCGGGTCATCCGGGATCCGGATGCGACCGCCGGCTTTCGGCAGCTCTTCGCGGCCGCCGTTTGCTTCCTTGATGACGTCCGCCTTCATTCCGTAACGCGCCGCAATGGAGTCCCAGGTATCTCCGCTCTTTACGGTGTACGTATCGGCTCCCGCTGCCGGCGTTTCGTCATCGATGCGAATGACAACGTCAGGTTTGGCCTCGGCATTCTTACCGCCACCGGCGAGCACTTCATCTGTCGTCGCGCCTTCCGCCTGATCTGCCACGACGGAGTCACTCGGCACCTCCGTCTCAGCCGCATCCGTTAGTTCGCCCGACAATACATGGTCGTCGTCTGCCGTTGGCGGAACGTCCGGCGCTTCTACCCCGGACTGTGTTTCCGCAGCAAGTTCCGGGTCGCCCTCGAGCACCAAGGTCTGCCCGATTCGAATGCCGGATCCAGAAAGCCCATTCAGTTCCCGAAGGGTCTCGACGGTCACACCGTGTTGTTTTGAAATCGACCAGAGGGTGTCGCCCGCTTTGACGACGTAGGAGGTCCCTGCAGGCGCTCCTCCCGCGTGCAGCAGCAGCGATTGTCCGGGGCGAATAAGCGAAGCCGAAAGACCGTTGTATGCTTTCAGGTCGGCAACTGACAAGCCATACTGACGCGCAATTCCGAACAGCGTCTCACCAGGGGCTACGACGTGCGATTCCGGCCGGGTCTGCGCGGTTGCCGGTTGCGAGGAATAGAAAGTTGCGGCAACGAGGACCGCAAAGAGGTATCGTCGAACGTTGTTCATGACGTGCGTCAACTGATGATTAGTTCTGAAACTGCCCGCTGTGCTCCCCGACGTGGTCATCCCTGTGCGAAGAACACCATGACGCCGGGCGAGGTGTCCTCAAGCAAACGGATCGATGTCGTCCAGTTCATTCAGAAGCGACAGGATTTCAGCTTTGGCGTGGTGGTCGCGCTGATTGTCTGCTGCTTTTGCCCCCATCTTCAGGACGGCTCGCGCCTGCTCCGCATCTCCGGCTTCCCGGTACATACTACCGAGATGATAGTATGTGCCGACGTAGTCCGGCGACCTGGATCTCAGCAACTCCAACTGTTCGACGGCCTCGTCCGTTCTGCCCAGCTTGCGATACTCGAGAGCCAGAGCAAAGCGCGTGAATTCGTCGGACGGATCTTTTTCAAGGAAGTCGAGCAGGGCGATCAGCCGATCTTCATTCATCATAACAAGTTAGTACATCGTGGACTGATTGTCAGGACAGTTCGAATGGGAATAAAACTTGTTTCAAGCCGATTCGATTCCGGCCGATGACTTGATTATGGGCTTCGTCGCCGGATGGCGAACGCAGCCGCCGCGTACCAGACCGGGCGCAGCACGACGAATCGGTACGCATGCCGGTTGCGGATTCGCATAATTCGCCGAAATCCACCGAATATGGACATTGCGAACGGGTATTGAGAGGTATTCTGTCGGTCCCGCTCCACGATCGCTCGTGCGAACCAAGCCTCAACGCAGTCGTCGAATCTTCCTCAATGCGGTAAATCCATCCGTCCCACAGAGGATTAGCCCAGAACCACAAATCAGGTCCCGCCTGATGATGCCGATCACCTCATACCGGCCAGTTTTCGCGCTGCTGCTGCTTATATGTGCTTCATTGGCACGTCCTGCATCAGCGCAGGATCTCCCGGTGGATGTCACGTTGCAGGTGCTGCCTGTCGAAACGCTTCGGCTGTCGGACTTCGATCCGACCGATCCGATGGCAGCACCCGTTGTCTTTACGATGACGGTCACGAACGATGGCGTAGAACGAAATCTGCGTGCCACGCTCGAGGTTCGCGGTACTCGGACGGGTTTCGTTGGAACGGCTGTTATTGACATCGGAATTGTATTTCCGAATCAGGTTTCGGTCGTGACGAACCGGGAGTTCGACTCGTACGATCTTTCGGATGCCTCGACGGCGCTTGTCGACTTCGCGTTGGAACGTGGAGTCCTCCCTCCGGACACGTACGAATTCACGGTCACGCTCTTTGACCGGAACGACAATTCGATTGTCGGCGGCGAGACGACGGAAACAACAACGACCAACAGCGGCTCCCAGATTGATCTCGTTGCCCCGGGATCGACCCTTGATTTGCAGCCCGATGAGTTGACGTTTCGGACCCCGATCTTCCAATGGCAGGCAGACGCCTCCAGCTTCGACTTCGAGCTTTTTGAGGTGCAACCCGGCCAGGTCTCCGCCGAGGACATCGCCACCAATCTTCCGGTCTTTACCGCGTCTGAAATTGGCGACCGGACGTTCGCCTACCCTGGCTACGCAGAGGAGCTTCTGCCGGGTCACACCTACGCATGGAGGGTACTCGCTCGCGTCATGGGAGTGGATGGGATCGTCCGGTATCCGAGCGAACTCCTGTGGTTCAGGATTGGTGGAGAGTCGACGACAGACTTGCTGCCGGGGGAATCGCATGTTGCCGCATCCGTTGAGATCATGCCGCAGGAACAGACAATAGCGCTCGGTGAATCGGTCAGCCTGACGGCGGATGTCTTTGACGTCAACGGAGAAATGATTCGCGCGCCGCGCATCCAGTGGATCGTCGTACCGGAAGGGATGGGACGTGTAACGGACGAGGGCGTCTTCACGGCGGGCAGGCGCGAGGGAGTCGCGGCAGTTGTCGCTCGCGTCAATGACACGGAGGACTATGCGACCCTGACGATCGAAGCGCCACGGGCGGCGGAGCTCAACCCTGATTCGGTGTATGTGTTCGTGGATGCGCCAATGAATGCGCATACGTTTGTCGAACCCTCGCCCCTGTTTGCATGGCACGCCGTAGGTGCAGACTCTCTCGGAACGATCAACTATACCGTTGCGCTGCAGGAGATTACGGAAGACGGCGCGATGCAGCAATTATGGGAAAGGACACTCACCGCAGAGTCGCTGCCATACCCGACCGATGAACGGGTGCTGGAACAGGGTTCTCGCTATCTCTTCGAGGTTGCCGCAAGAGACAGTGCCGGCACGTTGCTCGCCCGGTCTGACGCTGTCGAATTTGCGCTCGAGCGAAATCCAAAACTTTCGTGGGATCTCTACAACGTCTGGGATGAGGCGATACGCGACGGACGGGATACGAGTTCGGTGACGATCCTCACCCTGATCAGAACGCCGCGCTTGTCGGCGGCAATTCGGGAAGGCATCACGCGCATCGGCGGCACCGTCGAACTCGCCGAGGGACCGTGGGTTCAAATGCGGATTCCGTTCAGAAGCCTCGAGGCAATCGCATCGCTTCCCGATATCCGGATGATGACGGTGCCGGCACCCCACGTGCTCTTCAACCGCAATGGTGACGAGCTGGCCGCGGGGCACAACACGCAGCTGCTTCCGTCTGACTCGACAACAGTACGGTCCGCGGCAGAGGGGGACTTCTCCCCAATCGATATCGCAGTTTTCGAGTTCGGATTTGACCGGTTGCAGGTCGGTGCATCCATCGACATGAATCGGCTCCGGTTTCATACGTTCCGGCAGGACAATCGAATTGAAGGATCGAGTCCGACGGACGCCCTGCACGGCGCCGCAACGGTTGCTGCTCTGGCGGAATACCTTCCGCCATCCGCTACCGTCCATCTCATCAACTTCGACACCGAGCCGGAATTTCAGCAGGCGCTTCGATACGCGGTTGATGAACTCGGCGTAAAAATCATCACGTGTTCCGTGTCCTGGGCCAACGCCTACGACCATTACGACGGCACTTCCGCCTTCTCGCGTTCGATCGCCGAAATACTTGGTGACAAGGCGGCACTCGTTGTCGCTGCAGGCAACTTCGCCAAAAGCCACTGGGAGTCGCAGTATTCTGATGCCGACAAGGACGGCGGTCACGACTTCGCACCGGATTCGAGCTATCTGGAGTTGCGGCTGGACTCGAAACAGCACTACAATTTCCTGCTGAGCTGGTCCGATTGGGGTGAGCCGCGGATGGACCTTGACCTCCAGGTCCTCGGACCCAACGGCGAGCCACTCTATGACGCATACGGGCGGGAATACGCCTCGCGAAATGTGCAGAAGAACGCGCAGTTCGTCGAACCGATTGAACGAATTCGGTCTTTCAGCCCGCTCTA
This sequence comes from Bacteroidota bacterium, assembly GCA_020437385.1. Classification (GTDB taxonomy): domain Bacteria; phylum Bacteroidota; class Rhodothermia; order Rhodothermales; family JABDKH01; genus JAGQWL01. Next base: position 16,245 of record JAGQWL010000424.1, on the reverse strand, counting down.
CCCGGGTGTATCGTCCTACCAGGTGCGCGTGACGTCAAATACCGAGGCGCGTGAAAAGGACCGGATCAACTTCGAGTTGTACGTCTACCCGCCACCTGCCGGCTCATCTCCGGAGCCCGAAGCACGCAGCAGCCTGGCGTCCGGACTCGCGACAACCAATTCCGATGCAGTGGTGCCCGTGGCGGCTACAGGATTCAGTCACAGTTCGCAGGGTCCGACGAACGATGGGCGTGTGCGGCCGGACTTCGCCACAAACGGGTCAGTGCAGATCGGCAACAATCGTTTCGAGGGGACCTCCTTCGCGACACCGCGTGTAGCGGCCGTGCTCGGAAACGTGCTCGCAAGGAACCCATCATGGACGATCAAGCAGGCCATCGCTTACCTCCGTTCCTATTCCCTCCTTCCTGATTCCGAGGATAAGAACAACGTCCTTGGGTGGGGAACGATCAACATTGAAGGCGCGCTGAGTTCTCAATAGGAGCGAAAAATCGGGAATCTGGCAGGATCGGGCGGGAATGACCGCTAATTCATCCGGATAAGCGGTCGAAACCTTAATCAGGAGGAGTTCACCGTCCGATATACGAAGGATATTCCCCCCTTTTTCCCAGCCCCAATGGCCGCATCAACGAAGGTCCACCAATCCGATCTCGAATGGGTTCAGCGAATCCTGGACGGCGACGGCAATGCATGGAACGCATTTGTCGAGTCGTTCTCCGATCGCGTCTGGCGCCGCTGCTGGAACCTCTGCAACGAGTCGTGCCCATACAACAAGGCGCACGTCCACTGTGTGTTTCACTCCCTCGTTCGCGGCGGAGTCAATCCCGCCAACGATGACCGACCCGGATGTGATGAAGGACTGGAAATCTATGCCTTTACGTTCGACTACCTGTACAATCGGACGAATGACACAGGCAAGCTGAAGCACTACGACGGACGCGCGTCGCTGGAGACGTTCGTTGCAACCATTCTTCACGGTAACCTCCGGACCGACTGGATTCGGCACAAAAGGAAGGTTCGCGTGGACCAGATCACGCGTCCAGCAGAAATTCAGCGTCTTTCGGATCAGGACGGACTGGTATTTGAACAGATGGTCCTGCAGCGTCCGACAGAGACGATTGCCCGGAAGGTCAAGATGGATTACGAAGCCGTCGAACGTGCCCAGGAGCGGGTCACGCATGCACTGATGGCGAACGGCAACCTCCATCTGATCTTGCGCACGCCGGAGAGCGCAATCGACGAATTCGACTGGAACGACCAGGATACCGCTCCGCGTGTCATACCGCTGAAACGAAGCGTAAACGACATCTGGGAGTCTGTGATGACCCTGTTCCGACGGCTGCCGGACAGTGAGAAGATTCTACTGGACATGATGTTCGACCAGGAGCTCCAGGCAAATGCCATACTGGAGCGTTGTTCAGATCTTGGCATCGATCTGCCCGTGAAGCCGCGGACCGGAAATGTGACAATACACAGTATCTACCAATCCGTCGATTCGATCCTCGGAAAGCTTGGCGGCTGGCTCGAGGAGGAGCATCCCAGTCTTCTGAGTGACGCGTCGAACTGGCTCGAGGAAGACGTTCCGGACCCTTCCGTTTCGGTGAAGGGACTGAAAACTTTGCTCAAAACGATGGGTGTGAGATCAAAACCGTTGGATCCACCGTCCATAATAGCTTCCGGAGAGTAATGCCCTTTTTCGGTATTCCGGGACACTAACGTCCGAAATATGACACACGCGACTGAAAAGACTGCACAACCGACGTGTCCGACTCAGCAGATGTCGTTCGGCGATGCCGTACGCTATCTGCAGGGTGGATTCGACGAACCGGTTCAGCGAGCGATTGCAGCGCACGTACAGTACTGCAACGCCTGTCAGAAGCAGTTGGAGCACTTCAAGGCGCTGCGCCGCACGGGCGGACAATTGCTGTCTGCCCCGTTGATTGATCAGGCACAATCCTCCGATCAACTGACGGACGCGACGCTTGCCGCCTATCTGGATGGGGCGCTGCCGGAAGGTGAGCACGACCAGGTGACGCGGCAGATTGCGTCGAACTACGATAACTACTTGCGCTTCTCGGCCCTCAAGGCGGAACTCGCCAAGCCGACGGACCCGGGCTTTAGTCCGCCGGTCGCGGCAATCGAGCGGGCAAAGGTCGCAATTCCGGAAACCGTTCACACCGAATGGCGGACGCCGGTAGAGGTTGTCCTGCAACGGGCCGCCCAGTCACTGCAGACGCTGCTGGCGCTCAAATGGCCCGCGCCCGCAATGGCTTTCGCAGTCGGCGCGGTATTGATGATGGTCCTGTCACCCGGTGCCCAGACTATCGTTGCTGTGCCGGGGCTGACGCCGCCCGGCGTTCAGACAGAAAGCGCACACATTCGAAGCGGACTCGATTCGGGCAGCGATAACGAAATTCCCGTGGACATGGTAATCCCTGTCCGAAAGCGACAGAAGCTCACCTTCACGTGGAAACCGGTTGTAAGCCCTCAGGTCGATGTTTACCGCGTTCTAGTGACGGGTCCGGACGGTTCGTCCGCTGTCGAGCAGATCGCTACCAGCGACACGAAAGCGGATGTCGCGTCGGACGAACTCAAGGCCGACAACGTTTACACGCTCAGCGTCATGGGAGCCCTTGAAAACGGTGGACTTATGCCCGTCGCCCGGTATACTTTCAAGATTGAACAGCAATAGCTGGTCGAACGGCTCGTGTCTTTCAAGGGTGGGTTCCTCTCGGAATCCACCCTTTTTTGATATTATTAGACTATACGAGGCGGCCTGCCCGCCGATATTTAACGGAGAACCTGGCGGGACAATTTCCCCGATCTGATCCGCCGCCAGCCAATAATCCGATTAATCCCGCCTCCCAATTTGCGACGCGCCGCACGGTTGTTCAGGAACATCGCACTCGCCATCTGGGCGGGGCTCGCGTCGTCAACGGCTGCGCAGCAGGCGTTCGCGCAATCCAGCGTTCTTGAAATCGTCAGTCCGCTCCCCGGACAAATGGTCGGGCAGGATGAACTTCTCATCGTCGTGCGCGCCCGCGATGGCAGATCCATCGACCCACGATCTGTCGAACTGTTTATCGATGACGAGGACTTCACTGACGAGATCAAAACATCGTCCGAGTCCATTCGCTTCCTGTTCAGGAACGGAAGCGGAAGACGCCTGAAGCCAGGAACTCACATCGCGCGTGTGACCGCGCGACTGCCGGATGGAACGGACATCGGCGACCTTGAGTGGCGCTTCCTTGTGGATGGGTCGCGCGCATCCGGCGCAGTGGCGGCATCGAGACCGGCCCTCCCGATCAGAGGCTCCACGTTTATCGGAACCAGAAACTCCGACATTTCCGGAAACCGGAGTTTGAGGCAGGAGCCGTCTGCGGTGTACACCGTGCGGACGGACCTCGAGGCTCAGTACGGCGCCTTCACCTTTCCGCTCAAAGTTTTCCTTACCACCGACGAAACGAACACGGCCCAGCCGCGCAATCGCTTTGTTGTGGGAGCCCGATCAAAACATCTCTCCGTTTTTGTCGGAGATACGAACCCAAGGTACTCCTCGCTTTCGCTTGCCAACACGCGTGCCCGTGGTGCAATGGCCGAAGTCTACCTGAAGCCGGTGCGTCTGTCCTTCACCCACGGAGCCGTTCGTCGCGGTATTGAAATCGGTGACCCGTCTTCCTCGCTCGTCTCGCCACTGTTGTCCGCCTACGAACGGAACATCACGGCGGCCCGGCTTGCGTTGGGCGGGCCCAAGACGGTGGAGTTCAGCCTGCACGCGCTTCGAGCCGCAGACGACACGACCTCCGGATCGTCTGGCTCGATGCCACTGCAGAATATCGTTGCGGGTTCGGATTTGTCGGTCAACTTTCTAAAGGGACGCTTTGGATTCGCCGGCGGATCGGCCATCAGTGTGACGACGGAGGATATCTCGCGAGGAGTGGCAGATAAGGCGGAGATCGACTCACTTTTTGATGTCGACATTCCGATCGACCCCGCCGATTTCCGGAACATCATCATTCTCAACACGACGACAGTGCCCATCCGACTCGACAAGCTCTCGTCGCTTGCCTGGTATGGCGAAGCGCATGCACGAGCTCTCGGTCACGGACTGAACGCCGAATATCGCTCGATCGGAAGCAGCTTCTTTTCCGCCGGCAACCCGTATCTGATTAACGACCGGAAGATCCTGTCAATCAGCGACCGATTCCGTCACCTCGATGGTCGGTTGTTCGGCGTGATCCGTTATTCGCGGTATTCCAACTTCGCCGACGACGCGTTTGCAATTCCGCTTTCCAACGAGTCGATCTCGGGTTCAATCACGGTGGCGCCGCGAAACGAGGTACCGACCATCACCGTCGGCTATCGGACTCAGGCGCGCCGGCGTGGCACGGACGAGCTGCCGCTCTCCAACAGCCGGCTGAACACGTTTATGCTCGGAACCTCCAAGCAGATTGTCTGGAACCGGCTCCGTCAGAATGTACAGTTCTCGGCGTCGCTGTCCACTCGCGCGGATACGGTACAGCCGACGCTCGACAACACCGCCTTGACCACTTCGATCGGGTTCATGAATCAGCTGTCACGAACGCTGACGACCAATCTCCGATACACGCGTGTCGGCATTTCCTATGACAATCTGGACGACCGACAGGTGTGGCACACCGGCGTTGGCGGAGCAACGTATCAGTTCGAAGGATTTCCGCTCGATCTCAGCGGTGATGTGAGACTGACACACGCAGGTGGCTCACAGCTGGTCTCTGCATCCGACCGATACGGATTCTCCGTTGCAGGAGAATACGAAGTGCAGCCAAACATGGTGGTCGAGCTACGAGTAGGGGTCGATGCTTATCGAGACGCCGTTATTGAGCAGGCGCGCTACACCGAGCGGTATGTCACGTTGCGACACCGCTACACGTTCTAGCGAATTAAGACGGGCAGTCTCTGCCGATGAGCGGTCACCAGCTGCCACCGGCACCACCACCGCCGAAGCTGCCGCCACCGCCGGAGAATCCGCCTCCGGAAAAACCACCACCAGAAAAGCCGCCGCCGCCAAATCCGCCTCCCCCGAAGCCGCCACCGCCGCGACGCCGACCTCCTCCGCTACCGCCACCCCAGATGATGATCGGTGGTCCGCTCCATCCAGAGCCGAATCCGCCCCGCCGCCGCCGCCGCTCTCGACGGCGACGCTCCCGATCCCGTCGCCGCCTGTCATAGGATGATCCGCTTCCGTGATCATCGCCCCCGTCATCTCGGTTGCGACGAATCCACGCTCTGATCAACGCGACGAGAATGATCACCCACAACAGCAGTACGAGAAGCACCACAATCACGATTGCCCTCGCACTTCCGTCGTCGCGCGCGATCGAGTCCGCCTGATATTCCCCGGAGGAGGCGGCTATCATCGCATCGACGGCTCCCGCGAGTCCGTCATAAAACCTGCCCTGCTTGAACGCGGGGGTAATGACCGTTCGGACGATCCGTCCGGCAAGTGCGTCCGGTATTGCGCCTTCCAACCCGTATCCGGTCGCAATGAAGACCTTGCGTTCGTCGCGAGCAACAAGAATAACGGCGCCGTTGTCGTGCTCTTCCTGGCCCACCCCCCATGCCCGACCCAGCTCGACGGCATACTGCGAAATGTCAGCCCCGCCGAGGTTCGGCACCGTGACAACGATGATCTGCGTTGAGGACTCCTGTGCGAAGCGCGACAGTCTCTGGGACAGTCGACCTTCGTCGGCATCGGACAGCATTTCGGCATTGTCCGTGACCCATTTTCCACTTGGACGCGGGATTGGCAAGTTCTGCGCAGAAACGTCGTGCACGAGCCCGGAGAGCAGGACGAGTACGAAAGCGCAGCCTGAAATGAGCCGTGGTCGAATCATGTCAGAGATTCACCTCTGGCGCGTTCTCGGCTCCGGCCTCCGCCTGGAAGGGAGTGATCTTGTGAAACCCTGTAAGGAACGCGACGATATTGACCGGAAACTTTCGCACACGGGCATTGAATTTCGAGACGGCCCCGTTGTAGTCACGGTGTGCCACGGCGATTCGGTTTTCGGTCCCCTCAATCTGGTCCTGCAGCGATCGAAATGCCTCGACCGACGCGAGTTGGGGGACGTTTTCGGTTTCCGCAAGCAGACGTTCGAGCGAGCGGCCGAGGGACCGTTGCGCATCCAGGTACTGCTCAGTCCGAGAGGCATCGAGATCGTCCCCGAACTGTTTCACCCGATCCTCGGCAGTCGAAACGGCGTCGATGAGGTCACGGTCAAATGACTCCGCCCGACGCACCGTGGTGACCAGGTTGGGAATCAGATTGGCCCTCCGCTGGTACTGGGCCTGCACATCGGCCCATGCGCGGCTTACCTCCTCCTGCTGCTCCGTGAGGGAATTGCGCACGCCGCAGCCGACGCACCCGGCAGCAAGTACGACGACGAGTAGAAGGACCAGACCAATAAAACCTTTGCTTCGCATATCACATCTCCCGGGATTGGCTCGTTCAAGATAAGACTGCCGGCAAATCTTTCAGACTCGATGGAATCCAGCCCCAGCCGTGTTCGTCTGTAGGTTGCGAAAAGCGGATAGCAGGCGGAGGCGGGTGCCAACAGCTGCAAATCGACCGCGAGACGCACAAAATGGCCGATCGGATGGCATCAGGCGGGTCGGTACGAACTCAGAATAGAGACAAAGAAGCTCAAGAATCAGAAATGAAGAAGTGGATTACGGCCCTTGTCGTACTTGTGGTACTCGGTGGCGCCGGCTACTGGTATTACACCAACCGGAATACCGACGAAGGTGTCTCTTTCCGGTTCGTCGACGTCGAACGCGGTGACGTTGAATCGGTCGTCGCATCGACCGGCACGCTTGAGGCGGTCACTACCGTTCAGGTCGGAACGCAGGTAAGCGGGATCGTTTCGGCGATCTACGTCGACTTCAACGACAAGGTCAAGAAGGGCCAGGTTGTTGCGAAAATTGACACCACACTGCTTGCGTCCTCCGTGCGCGATTCGGAGGCGAACCTCGAACGAAACAAGGCGCAGCTTCGGCAGGCGGAACGGGAGTTCGAGCGGGTCAAGAACCTCTTCGACCAGAAATTTGTCTCCGAGCAGGAGTACAATGCCGCCCTCTTCAGTCTCGAGTCCGCCCAGGCCGCAACGAAGTCTGCTGAAATCAACCTTCAGCGCTCGCGGCAGAACCTGTCGTACGCGACGATCTACGCCCCGATTTCCGGAACCGTCATTGAGCGGAATGTGGATGTCGGTCAGACGGTGGCGGCGAGCCTCTCGGCCCCGCAGCTGTTCCTCATCGCCAACGACCTGCGACAGATGCAAATTCTCGCGAACGTCGATGAGAGCGACATCGGCCAGATCAAGGAGGACGGCATCGCGAATTTCACGGTGCAGGCCTACCCGGATGACAAGTTTGAGGGGACGGTTCGACAGGTGCGCATGCAGTCCACCATGCAGGAGAACGTCGTGAACTACAGCGTAGTGGTCGACGTAGACAACTCCGACGGTCGACTGTTGCCAGGAATGACTGCCACCGTCGACTTCCGCGTTGAAAAGTCTATCGACGTATTGAAGGTTCCGAACGCCGCGTTGCGCTTCACGCCCCCGCAGGACATGATGGCTGCCGCGATGGAGAGGATGCGCGCACGTTTTGAACAGAACGCGGCAGGCCGCGATACGACTCGGCGCGGCAATGGTGGAGCAGCTGGTGTTTCCGGACGGAACGGTGGAGCCGGTGGAGCCGGCGGATTTGCAGGCTTCGGTGCGCCGGGAGCGCGAAGAAGCACCGACCGGGCAACGCTCTGGTATGTCGACCCTGAAACGAACGAGTTGGCAATGACGATGGTGCGCACGGGCGTTACCGACGGCCAATCGACTGAGATAACTGGACGTAACATCGAAGAGGGCATGAAGGTGATTTCGGGCATCGCATCTTCGAGTGCCCAGGTAGCGAATAATCCGTTCCAGCAGAATAGCGGCGGCTCGCGCGGGCCACGTGGCGCGTTTTAGCACGCGATCCCAACATGAACCATCGGCAGATTTAATGAAGGACAGCAACATCGTCATACAAACCTCGGGGCTGCAGAAGGTCTATACCATGGGTACGACCGAGGTCAAGGCGCTCGCCGGTGTCGACTTCACCGTTACCGACGGCGAGATGGTTGCCATCATGGGCGCATCCGGGTCCGGGAAATCGACCCTGATGAACATCCTCGGATGCCTCGACTACCCTACGTCCGGCGAGTACTACCTCGACGGCCTGCGGGTAGACAAAATGTCAAAGTCCGATCTCGCGGTCGTCCGAAATCAGAAGATTGGCTTCATCTTCCAGGGGTTCAACCTGCTTGCTCGCACCTCTGCGCTCGAAAACGTCGAACTCCCGATGTTGTACGATCGCTCCGGAAAAAAGCAGAACACGAAGCAGAAGGCGATCGAGTCCCTGAAACGCGTTGGCCTGGGAGAGCGGATCGATCACGAGCCGAGTGAACTGTCAGGCGGCCAGCAGCAGCGAGTCGCCATCGCCCGTGCGTTAGTCACGGATCCGGCCCTCCTGCTCGCCGACGAACCGACCGGCAATCTCGACAGCCGTACCACCATCGAAGTGATGGCGCTCTTCCAGGAGCTGAACGATGCAGGGATGACGGTGTTGATCGTCACTCACGAAAACGACGTTGCCGAGTTTGCGAAGCGCATTGTTGAGCTGCGCGACGGCAGGATCATCCGCGACGAGCCGGTCGTCGACCGACACGACGCCAAGCTCGCCTTGAAGAAATTTGTGGACCAGCAGTCCGTACTTGTATGAAGCCAACCACCCTGATAAAGATCGCTGGGAAGAGCATCACGAAGAACAAGATGCGCAGCCTGCTGACGATGCTCGGTATCATCATCGGCGTCGGCGCGGTCATCGTCATGGTTGCGATCGGCCTCGGTGCGCAACAGCAGATCCAGCAGCAGATCAACCAACTCGGAACCAACCTGATCGTCATCACGCCGGGCTCATCCAATCAGGGTGGCGTCAGTCGCGGTGCCGGCACGTTCAATCGGCTGAAGATCGAGGACTGGGAGAAACTACAACGTGAGGGACAGCTCCTTTCGGGCGTCTCCCCCGTTATCATCACGCGCACGCAGGCGGTGGGCGGCTCCGGAAACTGGCGCACGACGATCAACGGCGTTGCGACGTCCTATCCGCTCATCCGGGATTGGAACATGGCGTCGGGTGTGTTCTTTGACCAGTCGGACATCCGCGGAATCAAGAAGGTGGCGGTGCTCGGCGCGACCGTTGCCGAAAATCTCTTCCAGGGCCAGGACGCCGTCGGGCAGACCATCCGCCTGCGGAATGTGCCGTTCCAGATCATCGGCGTGCTTGAAAAGAAAGGCCAGACAGCCGACGGTGCAGACCAGGACGACGTCGTGCTTGCTCCTTACACGACCGTTCAGAATCGACTGAGCGGCTGGACGTTTATCGCTCAGATCCTTGCCAGTACCGGCTCCCCGGCAGACATTCCGGCGGCGCAGGAGGAAATCCGTTTGATCATGCGTGAATCACACAAGATCGCGCAGTACGACGAGGACGATTTCACGATCCGGAATCAGACGGACCTTGCCGACGCGGCGCAGGGTACGACTGAAGTGATGACGCTTCTCCTGGCCGCAATCGCCGGCATCTCGCTGCTGGTGGGCGGCATCGGAATCATGAACATCATGCTCGTGTCGGTAACGGAACGAACGCGCGAAATCGGCATCCGGATGGCGATCGGCGCCAGGGGCGGCGATGTCTTGACGCAGTTCCTCGTCGAGAGCATTGTCATGAGCCTGATCGGCGGTGCGATTGGTGTTTTCATCGGATTCTCCGGTGCGAAGGCCGTCGCTCATTTCACCGGATGGAACACCGCGATCTCGCCTACAACCGTGATGGTTGCACTGGTCTTTTCGGCGTGCGTCGGAATCTTCTTCGGCTTCTATCCAGCGAGAAAGGCGGCAGCGCTGAACCCGATCGAGGCGCTCCGATACGAGTGAGAACTACTCGAAGTCGAATCCCGTAAGGTCGTGGATCGCGCTGTGGTCTGACATCGCCTTCTCCAACAGGCGATTGAGGCGCCCTTCGATACGGGCAACGACCAGTTCATCGTCCGACACGACAACAGCGAACATATCGCTGACGGTATCGTGACGTTCGCGATAGTAGATCATGACGGACTCACCCTCTTCGTTCGCTCTCACTGCCAGTTCCCAGCCCCGGCTCTCAAATCGCCGGAGCGTCGGCATCCGGCTGAGCTCGCCTCGGCTGTCTCTACGGGGATAGATGCCCACCTTCACACGCCGGACCTCCGAGAGGTATTCGGTGGCTTCCCATGCATCCTCATCGTCTACTCGTCGCAGGATCCAGCGCGCAAGCCGCAACGAAAACGGTCCGAGGTTCATGCTCATCCCGCGCTTGAAGTCCAGCCCGGGATTGACACGTTCGATGTCGTGGCGTGTTCGAGCCATCTCGCGAGAGTAGAAACAACCGGACAGTGACGTCACGAGCAGGAGCCCGGCAAGCACGGCGCTGCCAATACGAACGGGACGGGGCGTCTTGGATAATGCTGGCATGACGGTGCTTAGTCGAGAACTCCAAAGTTGAATCGTCTGCTCAGCCGGCCGATCTCGTCGGGATCGATCTCGCCGACAATGTTCACCATCACCGCCTCGCCCTCATCCATGTCGAGCGCAAGAACAACGAGTCCGGCGATTCGCATTCCGTTGGTCCTCAGATACATCTCAACGTGTTCGTCATCCTCTCGTGCCCGAACGACGGTCTCCCAGCCATCTCGTTCGAGTACCCGTCCGAAATCCTTCAGCTTGCCGGAGGCGCGGCCGAAATCGTCGTAGGACAGTTCGTAGGCGCGCACCTGGATGGCTTTGAGGCGATGCAGCATCACCGAGAGGTCCGGGTCCTCGAATCGGGATGCTTCGGCGATCATGTTGAGCAGCGCCCCCTTCACGTTGACCTCCACGTTCGCCTCACTTTCGAACCAGGAACCCATCTTCTCGACATCGACATAGCCCGGATCCTTTCGGAGGTCCGAGTCCTGTCCGTGGGCAGATCCCACCTGTGCGACGACAAGAAAGAGGCCCAACATCCAGCCCGCCGCCCGCGTGAATGAACGGGCGCTTCCGCTGAAACGCGCGCGTGCGGCACTCTTTGTGTCTACTACTTTTTTCATCTTGACTCTCCTCGCGGAAAAACCCGCTAGTTATCCTTCTTATCTGTTTCTGAATCGTCCTGCCGGTGCCCAACCCGCCGTGCCTCCTGCCCTTCGTTCAGGACGCGATCAAACGCATCGTTTACGGCCGGCATGGCATCCATTCGGATGGTCTTCGCGGTCTCCTTGCTTGCGTTCGACACGATGGCAAGGGCATACTTGGCCTCCCGCAGTGCCTGTTGGACCTCAGCTTCCGAATAGTTTTCCGGTGGAGCCGGCTGCTTCAGGAAAAGCAGAACTGCCAGGCAGGCCGCTGCCGCGATTGCGACCGTTCGAACCGTAACCCGCCGGAGGATCGGCACGCGGCGAAGTGCCTGTCGATCGCGACGTTCCAATCCGGTATCGGGAAGCGACCCTCCACGTGCGAGTTGCAGTACCCGATCCGAAATGACATCCGGACAGTGTGCACGAGACGCCGTTCGCAGCACCGAGATGACGGTACGCGCGTCATTCACACTTTGCTGCAGCGTCGCATCCGCGGCAAGCCTTGTCTCGAACACTTTCAGCTCATCGGCTGAAAGCTCACCATCGACGAACGCCTCAACGCGCTCCTCGAACCAGGCGGAATCATGATTACTGTCGGTCATTACGTCTACCTTGCAAATGTCTAGCGTCCGGCACCATCGGCGGCCAGCTCCAGGTCGCCGTAAATCTGTCTGATCGATTCGCGAACGGCCCTCCTGCCGCGATGCAGGTATACCTTAACGGTACTTAGCGGCAACTCGAGGGCCGCGCTGATCTCCTCGTAAGTCAGGTCCTGCATCTCGCGCAGAATCACAATGCTCTTGTACGGTTCGCGGAGCGCATCGACCGACTTCATCACCTGGTCGGTCAGCATTCGATTATCGATCTCCGTGTCGGGCATGATCTCTCCGGCTGCCGCGATTGTGTCGTGGTCAGGGCTGATCGGATCAACGCCCTGGCTTCGGATCTTGCGTTTTCGATACTGGTCTACGCAGGCGTTTCGAGCGACGCGGAGAAGCCACGCGGCGAGCGTACTCTGGTCAACGGAATCCCGATTAGACCAGAGCCGTATGAGCACGTCCTGCGTAATGTCTTCGGCCTCCTGCCGATTGCCGAGAAAGTGCAGTGCAAATCCGAACACCCTGTCCCGGTGCTGAACGACCGCTGTCTCGAAATCTTTCAGGTTCACTCTAGGTCTCCATGCGCTGCTGCCTGGCGAATCGCTTGAGAACGAGTTGCCTCGCCGCAAGCCCTGCGCTTCCGCCGCCAAGTTCGCCACATTATCGCTTTCTGCCTTCAAAACGCACAGGCCGGTCCCAGTGTTACAGGTACAGGCGGAATTTCCTTGGCTGCCGCAGTAAATTGCCGATATATGATGTGACCAGCCCGTTCGGACCCCTTCTACGAGTCAAGCGTATGTCCGTTGGCCGGCATCGATTCCAGGTATCACCGAATAATTTTTCTGCCGAATGCGGTTTCGACTCACTAAATATCACCTCTTCGGCGCAGTCGTAATCTTCTTCGGCGGTGCGCTTCTCGGGTCGACGATCGAATCCGGATTCAGCAAGCGTGATCTTACCGAACAGCTCCGCAAACTGGAGCGTGCCTACGGGATCCTCGTTACCCAGTACGTAGAAGAGGTCCCGGCCGAGCAGCTCACCGAAACAGCCATCAAGGGCATGCTTACGGACCTGGATCCGCACTCGACCTACATCGATGCGAGCGAGTTGAAGGAAATCCGCGAAGGCTTCCAGGGCTCCTTCGGCGGAATCGGCGTCTGGTTCGAGGTCGTGAGCGACACCCCGCGCGTGTCGTCTGTCATCAGCGACGGCCCGAGTGAGGCAGCGGGAATCCGGGCAGGCGATCGAATCGTGCTCGTCGACGACTCAACGGCCGTAGGTCCTGCATCGCGCAGGATTCAGTACCGGCTAAAGGGCCCGATCGGGTCCGACGTCAAGATCACGGTCCAGCGCCACAACGTCCCGGAACCAATCGACTTTGAAATTACGCGCGGGCGGATTCCATTGTATTCGATCGACACGGCGTACATGATCTCGGATCGAACGGGATACGTCAGGATCAACCGTTTTGCGGCCACGACCTATAACGAGTTCATGGAGAAGGTTCGCATGCTCAAGGAGAGGGGCATGCAACGAATCATCGTCGACTTCCGATCGAACCCGGGAGGCGTCATGGACCCGGCCATTCGGATTTCGGACGAGTTCCTGGGGGCTGACTATACCATTGTGGAAACGCGCGGTAGAATCCCCGCTGTCCAGCAGAAGGACACGGCGGACGGCGGTGACACGCTCGAATCCATGCCTGCAATCGTGCTGGTTGATCAGAACTCGGCGTCGTCATCCGAAATCGTCGCCGGTGCGCTGCAGGACAATGACCGAGCGTTGATCGTCGGGCAGCGCACCTTCGGAAAGGCGCTCGTCCAGCAGCAGTTCCCGCTTGACGACGGAAGCGTCCTGCATCTCACGGTGGCGCGATACTACACCCCGGCAGGACGGCTTATCCAAACGCCTTACCACGGAGCCGACATGCGCGACTACCTTGAAGGCAAACTGGAGGTTTCAAACGACATCACCTCCCTCCCCGATTCGGTAAAGTTTCAAACGCTGCACGACCGAACGGTTGTCGGTTCAGGTGGCGTCTACCCTGACGAAGTTGTCCGGCCGGACAGCACGTCGCCGTTGTATCAACCGTTGGTGCGCACGGTCCTCGACCCGGGCCACGACGTCCGATTCGTTCGCGACCTTTTTGACAATGATCGAGACGAATGGATGAAGAAGTGGGGAGAGCGTCGATCTGAATTTGAATCCAGCTTTGATCCGGGCCCGCTCGTGGCGGAGTTCTGGAAATCGCTGGAAGCGCGTGGAATTGAGATCGGTCCGGGAAAGCGATTCTCGGAAGCGGATCGTCGTGCCGCGAATCCAACCATCGGCGCTTTCATCAAGGCGCGTGTCGCACAGCAGTTGTACGGCACGGAGGCCTGGTATCCGCTGACGCGTCAGTTTGACCCCGAGGTCAACAAGGCGATGGAGCTGTGGCCTGAAGCAGAGGCGCTCGCGCGTTATCACGGCTGGACCGGCTACACCCAGTAGCGATCAGCGCAACACACTCCTGAGGTACGTCGCTGGATGAACAGCCTCGCGAGAGGCAACATCGTGTATCTGTGAACGGCAGGAAGTACCCGGCGCGACAATTGTTGTCTCGGTTGACACAGACCGTACCGCCGGTGCAAGTCGTAATTCGGCCATCTTTCGCGATATCGCGTCATGCTCCGCTTCGTAACCGAACGAACCCGCCATTCCGCAACACCCGGAATCGAGCGCCGTGATCGAAGCGCCGGTACGTGCGAGCGCCGAAACCACTGGCGCCATCCCCTCCAGGGACTTCTGATGACAGTGACCGTGTAACAGCACTGACCTTCCCTCTGCGTCGAAACGCGCCTCCGCAAACAAGCCGTCTGCATCCTCCGCGACGAGTCGTTCAAAGCTGATCACGCGATCCGCAATTGAGGCGGCAGCTCCAACGCCGGGCAGGATCGAGCGGAGGTCATCAGACAAGGCCGACACGCAGCTTGGTTCGAGCCCGACAATCGGGACATCGGTGCGAAGGGCCGAAAGCACCGATACCGTGTTACTCATGGTGTGGCGCGCGGAATCCAGCATTCCCTTCGAAAGTCGCGTGCGTCCGCAACAGACGCGTTCCGTAGGGACAACAACGTTGTAGCCAACACGGGTGAGTACCTCAAACGCATCGGCCGCGACGTCCGTCTCGTGATAGCGAGCAAACGTGTCAACAAACAGAATGACGGTCGGTCTGGATGGATCGGGATCCGCAGCGGCCGATGGCGGGCGAAACGGATGGCGGGCAAATTCGGGAAGCGTTCGATCGCGACTCACGTTGAGCACGCGTCCGATAATCCGTTTCCCCACTGCTGATCGGTTTACTGCATTTACAAGCGGTGCGATCCGTCCGGAAACGCGACTCGAAATGTCTGGAAGGATGCCGAACAACCTTGTGCGCAGCGGTAGTCCGTTCTCGCGCCAGTATTCATTCAGCCACTCCGTCTTGATCTTCGCCATATCGACGTTGGACGGACATTCGGTCTTGCAGGATTTGCACTGGATGCAAAGCTCCATCACCTCGTACATCCGTCGGCTGGTAAGCGAGCCCGGGGCGAGTTGACCTGACAGGGCATTTCGAAGTGCGTTGGCGCGTCCGCGGGTTGTGTGCTCCTCGTCGAGCGTCACCATAAAGCTCGGACACATTGTCCCGACGTTCACCTTTCGACACGAGCCAACGCCGGAGCACAGCTCGACCGCCGCATCGAACCCATCGTTTGCGGAAAAGTCGAGATTCGTTTGTGGAACTTCAAAAGTGTAGCCGACCCCGTAGCGCAGGTGCTCGGTCATATCGGGCGCGTCGACGATCTTGCCCGGATTCAGAATCCCATTGGGGTCAAAGATCTGCTTGAGTCGCTGATTCAATGCGTAAAGCTGGGGACCGAGAATCTCGCGATTCAGCCAGCTGCGGGCGATGCCGTCACCGTGCTCACTCGACACCGACCCGCCGAACGAACGAACGAGCCTCATCGACTCGAGGCTGATCCGTCGCATTTTGGCGATTTCGCTGGCGTCCTTGGTGTCGACGAACGGACGCACGTGAAGGCAGCCGCCGGACGCGTGGGCGTAGTAGGCAACCGGAGTCTCGGTCGCGACCAGGAAACGGTCCAGCCTTTCGATGTAATCCGCAAGATGCTCGACGGGAACGGCCGCGTCCTCGATAAAGGCCATCGGTCGACGCCGTCCTCGGGTACCCATGATCAGTCCGAGTGCTTCCTTGCGCACGGACCAGACAGCGGCAATGTCGCGCGGCGTCGTTCGCTCGATCACGGCGTAACCCCAGGGCAAGGCGGCTACGGCGTCGCGAAGGCGCGCAAGCCCGTCGGCCACGTCCGCATCCGTATCGCCGTAGTACTCGGTGAGGAGCAACCCGCCTGGTTCGCCTTCGACGAAGTCAATCGACTT